>NZ_PIZL01000046.1:0-182772 GCF_002835515.1 Vibrio sp. vnigr-6D03 | reverse complement strand
GTCTGAATTAGTACAGCTTATGCATTTATGATACTAACTCTATTGTTTAGCTCTATAAGTTTATAGTTAAAAGATAATGCAGAAACGTGCTAATTCAAATATTAGTCTTCGTCACAGTAATATATCCAATCGTATAAGCCTGATGGTTTACCTTCTTCAAAAAATACCTTTGTAATGGAAACTAAATCATTCCAATTCCTACAAATTTGAAAATCGGACCAATACTCACCAGCTATATCAACCTTTGAACCATTTACTTCGGAGGCTTTAAATATATATTCTTCATCTTCATCGATAAAGATCCCGACATGGTAATTTCCCGGCTTCGCTAAAATAGCCATATGGGTAGATTCATTTTCGGGCCCAATTAAAGAAAGAAACTCAACTTTTCCCTCTTCTATATTTTTAAGATGTGTGAAGACCTCATCCCAACTAGGTGCATCAAAATACTGTTTTTTGGAATCTCCAATCATCCTGACTGATATTGCGTCCACATAAGAAACTAATTCGGCCATCTCAGCCCCCCTTTTTTTGTAGGTTTAAAGTCTTCAGGACCATCAAATACAACAGTATTTGATGGCTGACGAACTTCTAGACGTTGTAGCTCGAGCTGCTTTGACATCTTTTTCAAATCTGACTGACAAAATGAGCATGCATCCTTACCATGAATTGTAAGTACAGCTTCTCCTCCACGATTTCCTTCTGAGTATGATTGGGCAAGAGCTCCAATCTCTGCATGAGCATCTGAAGTGGTATTATTCGGCTTACCAGCTAATGCTCTTTTTTCACTATATATAGGTAAAGGTACGTTTGTTGCATTTGCAACATTCCTAGCTGTTTGGTTAGTATCGTAGAATACCTTTCCATTGTGCTCTAACACTGCTTCAACTTGTAAATTGGATTCGTTTACTTCGTGGGTTCTCCTTAACTTAGCCAAACCTTCTGGAGTATTCGGGTTTGTAACACTTTCAGTTAGCTTTTCAAGCTTATCTAACTTAGGTGTAACATTCAATGCTACATCCGTTGTTTTTGCAGTAGAAACAATACCTTTAGTATCACTGGCTGTATCAGCTAAATCTATAGCTTTATTAGCATATTTAGCCGCAGTTGCACCTTGCCCTACTATTGGAATCGCTGAAGTTAATGATAAGCCAGCGTTAAGTTTGTCTCCTTGAAGAGCATATAACCCAGCATTTAACCCATCAGCAAAAATCCCCACTGCTGGAATAAGTCCGAGACCATCAAGGGCAATATGAATAGCTTCTATCGCTGCATCAGTATTGGCATGTGAGTTTGTTGTATGAAGCTGATATGTTGGATTGTTTACCTTAGAAGTTGAAAGCAGATTACCCGACCCCATAGCATACACGACTCGTTTTTCTGGCTGTGAATCCGCTTCCCCAGCTTTTACTGCCGCATCTGGCTCTTCGCAACACAAACCTGATGGGTCTATCCACATGACTGGGTTGGGAGCATATTGGTAGTGATTGATTCCGCCAAGCAAGCCGATTGGGTCGGGTTGGATAAAGCGACCTGTGAGTGGGTCGTAGTATCTAGCTAGGTTGTAATGTAGCCCAGATTCTTGGTCGAAGTATTGCCCTTGGAAGCGGATTGGGTTCGCGACCTCTTCTACCTCAATGGATGCCTGCCCTTGTGGATTGTAGCTGGCTTGCCATACCACTTTGCCATTTAAATCGACCATTCGGATTGGGGTGCCTAAGTGGTCGTTTTGGTAGAAGTAGCATTGTTCATCCATCACCAGCATTAACGGCGCGTGGCTATTGGGTTGATAGAGGTACCAACGGTAGCTGCTCTGTGTGACTTCACCAATCAGTTTACTGCCTTGCCAGATAAACTGGGTGACGCCCGTTTCTGTCGTCTTTTTGCTTCGGCGACCTAGCGCATCGTATTCGTAGTGGGCAAGCTTCCCATTGTGGTTGACGGTCACCAGTTGATTCAGCGCGTTAAACTCACGCCTTTGCAAGTGGTCGCCACCTGCTACTTTTATTTGATTTCCTTGGTCGTCGTAGTGATAACGCAGACCTTCGAATTCCAGTATGCGGTCTTGCTCCACAGCGATGTCATCGCCCACAGGATTGCCAAAACTATCGAATTGATACTTATATACATCGTCGGGTGTTTTAACACGGGTCAGTTGAGTCAGCTTGTCGTAATGAAAATGGGTATGCCCTAGTTCATTGTCGACATAGCTAGCGAGGTTATGAGCTACATCGTAGCGGTATTGTCGGCTACGAGTGCCCCACTCCTGAGATTTAAGCCGCCCGATGCCATCGTACGCTCTGGTCTCGTTGAGATTATCGCCATAATTGAGAGAAGCCAACCGACCCATTTGGTCATATTGAATTTCGATGTTTGACGAGAACGCTACATCTCGGCTTTGGGCAGCACGAGCAATTGTGGTTAAGCGACCAAACTCATCGTAGCCAAAGTGCAGAAACTCACCGCTCGGTAACTCAAGCGCTTCACAAAGCCCTTTGCCATTGTATTGATACCTTACACAGGCAGTCGATTGCCATTCAGCGGTAAGGAGACCTCGCTCGTTATATTCAAAAGCTAGGCTCGTCGATTCATTTGATGCATGAAGAAGTTTACCTCCATGGCTATGCTGAAAATGACACTCATTGAAAGTATGCCCTGCTTTGGCTTTGAGCGACGCAATGTCACCATGGGCATTGTAGGTGATTTTTACAGCTCGATTGCCCGATTGTAATTCACTGATGCGACCAGAAACATCGTACTGGTAGTGCTGCTTTATCCCATCAAACCCTTGCGCTTGAGTTAACAATCCATCCGGTGACAACTCTAAGCGATAGTCTAGGTTATCACTTCGATGAATGGATTTGAGGTTGCGCTCTCCATCGTATTGAAAGTACAGCCCACTGCCATCACTGCGGTTTAGCCCTTCTGGTTGAGAAAGCTCTCCCCATTCAAACCCTGTTAAGCCACTTGGCGTTTGAATGGCTGTAATACGTCCTGCATTGTCGTAAGAATACGAATGTTCACGGCATACGCTTTTATCAAAATCGTGAAAAGTGCGCTGACGAATTAACTGACCTTTGTCATTCTGTTCTAAAGTGACAAACATCCCATCAGGGTATGCCATCCCGTTGATTTGATTAGATTGGTTGTGGCTGTATCGAATTAACGTGCCGTTCGTTTGTAAGCCCTGAAGTTGATTCTGTTCGTTCCACCACCAGCGCTCACGATTTCCATTTGATTGTGTTCGCTCTATCAAGCGACCTTTTTTGTCATAGTGATATTGGCTGGAGGTTTGGCTTTCATCAGCACTAGAAACGAGCTGACCAAGGCTGTTGAACTTGCGACGACTTGTTTGCCCGTCTGGCGTAACTATCGCTTCTGGTCTGCCTGATTCGTCGTAACGATACTGGGTAACAGCACCACTGCTACGTCGCTTCACTGCTAGCTGACCAAACTTGTTGTAAAAATGCTCAGTGAAGGTTCCATCAGGTTGAATTTCTTTGGCGAGCCGCCCTAACTCATCGTATTGCCATTCTTGAATACGCCCTTCTGGGCTGGTTTTCTTTAACAACTTACCATTATTATCGTGATTGAAAAGCCAGCGATTGCCTAAAGTATCGATGTAGCTGGATTCGCCATCGCCAAAGACAAAACGGTAGTCATAGGTATTATTGTCTCCGTAGTTTCGAATGCACTTGGCATTTTTCCCATCACCTTGCCATTCAAAGTAATGAGTGAACCCACTTGAACGCTTTCTTGTGAGAAGCAATGCATCATTACGGTAAGTATAGGTTTCAACTAGCCCAGACTGATTGCTAGCGGACGTTAGCTCCCCTTCTTCGACAGTATATTCTACAACGAGAACTTCGGTATTCGGACACCTTAGACCAATAAGCTGCCCTTCTTTATCGTATTGACAATACAAAGCAAGAACACTGTTTGAATGCAATTCAATCAGCCTCCCATTAGAAGAATACTTTAGATCAATTTGCTTAAGCGTAATATCCCGTATTTGAATCAGTTTCCATACGTCATTCAATAGGAAGAACTTGTATTGCGTTCCATCTGATAGCGTGACAATTCTGTAACCATTCGCATGATGTAAGCAAGAGGCACCTGCTCGTATCTGGTAACTGATAGCCCCTTTGCCTACAGGTAAGAACTCGATGGTATCGCCAAGATCATCGACAAAGCGCCAGCTTTCTACATTTTCTTCTTCATCTCTAATTTCTAAGAAGTCAAAACAATAACTATGCCGCCAACCAAGCCCCATCCCCTGGTCTTGCGGGCAAAGTGAAGAACGGTAATGGCGTACCCATTTCAAACCTTCTAGGTTTGTAAAGTCCTCAAGAGATAAGAGCTCTTCACCTGTCACCATTGAAACTGGGTCACCGCCCGTTTCGTGTTCTTTGGCACTCACAGGCGTCTCACTGTCGGATGAAGCACTTTCATTTTCTTGTGCCTCTTCCGATTTTCCATCTGAAGGCGCTTTTTCTTCTTTTGCTGCCTCTTCATATACGACTTCTTCAAGCTCAGGGCTAGAAAGAGAAGGGCTCGACACTTCGACGAAGCAAAACAGCTTTCCGTTAGCCAATGAGTTGGCTAACGCTTGAATTTGGGCATTTTGGCGCTCAAACACCTTAAGTGGTGCTGAAGTGTTCGTCGCACTAAAGGTAGATAATTGACTAAGCAAAGCCAAAGACTGTGAATCTGATTTTGCAAACAAGAAATGTGCAAAATTTAACGCTTCACGTTCGTCTTGGAACGACTTTAATTTCCCTTTTCCTTGCTTGGAGTTGGAAAAAGTATAAAGCTCAGATCCGCGTCGAATCGATTTACTGAAGTTATCCTTAATCATTAATTGCTAGCTCTTTATACACGCCATGTAAGTGCTGCTGCCGCCCTAAACTTGTTGTTAGACACATCAAGTTGAAAACAGTGAAAGCCATCCACCGGATTTGTTCTTTGCTCACGCTCTAGTTGGAGAATTTTCCAAAGACCGCTATTAGCCCCTAAATCACCGACTTCTGTTTCAGTGAAAGAATACTCGCTCTGTTCGTTCACATATTTGTGAATATGATGAATTTCGTTACTCCATTCTTCGACGACATTCTCTGGTGCACCAAACGGGAGGCAGATCTTTGTAAACGAAGTGCGAGCCGACTTTGCTCCAGCTCTCATGAGAAAACGAATACTGTCGCCACATTGTTTATCCAACGTCGATGCATCAATTTGTCCCCATTCAAAAACAAGGCCGTCTTTTGAGCTAACGGCTTTGACGAGGAAAAAACTGTCATTAATCGAGATTTCCGGCTCTGCCACTTCATCTTGAGTACAAAACGCCGAAGATGAATCTATGCCTAGCAACCAAACCCCTGAATCAGAGTACTGCTGAATTAACTTATCGAGTTTGACCAATGACATCAGAAACGAAGCTCGTCCATACGTATAAATCAACTTAGGCATAGAACTTCTTAATGGGTAAAAGTACTTTTTCAGTTCCTGATACAAAGGAGTGAAATCATCTGACGTTTGTTTTTCTGGCAAAAAAATAATACAAGGAGCAGGTTCAGATACCTTCTCCAAGTCTGTACGACACCTGTTAACAATACCGCAAAGCCGAGAAACTAAGCTTTCTGATTGACTTGAGATCATTCGGTTCGCAGGACCCGAAACATGCTGCGAACTCTCCATATTCATTTCGTACTTCGATGTTTTCATCAAAACACTGTTTAAATTTTGGTGACCAGCTTTCAGTGATGCCGGTCTAAGCGTAAAAGGCATTCGTATTCCAATTAAAATGAAGCCTTCACTCTCTTGCTAAACTAGTTGAGAGCGATCTTCCCTGCTTTTAAATCAATAGCCGACCCATTTATTGCAATTTGATTGCCTTTAATATTGATTTCGCCAGAGCTAGACATCGTTATCGATGCACCTCCAACTTTAATCTCAATATTCTTACCTGCGCTCAGGGATAATACCTCTCCTACGTCGATACTGAGGTTTTTCCCTACGTTATGCGCTTCATTGTTATTCACCGTTTCAACTTTGTCTTTTTCCACCAAGATATCGGCACTGTCTTCAACAACAGACTGAAAGTCTTTTTGTGAATGTAGGTAAACCAACTCTTTTCCTGGCTTATCATCAAATCTCAATTCATTAAAATCACTCGCACCACCTTTTACACTTCGGCTCTTAATGCCACTTTGCGTTTTTTTATCTGGAAGTGCATATGGGGTTGCATTGGCACCGTTATACAGCGCCCCCATAACAATAGGTTGGTCAGGATCTCCGTTAATAAATTCAACGATTACCTCCTGCCCTACACGAGGAATAAATGTACTGCCCCAACCGTTTCCGGCACTTTGCTGGGCAACACGGATCCAACAAGAGCTTTGTGCATCTCGCTTACCTTCACGATCCCAATGAAACTGAACCTTGATTCGACCATGTTTATCTACATGAATATCGCCTTCAGAAGGTCCTGTAACTATGGCCGTCTGGATACCTTGAACTCTCGGCTTTCCTAGAGGAATGGATGGTCTAAAGAGCTTTTTAACATCCATACAATAGAACTGAATTTCAACGCCCTGTGCAGAGTTACCATGGCTGCCAGTCTGATTAAAAACAGAAGCATTTATGGACACATGAGAAAGAACAAACTCTTTACCAACAAAGGCTTTATCTTCGTGATCTTCAAATTTGAATGTTTGCCCTGTAGTAAATGTGCGACAACTTGAGTTACCAGAAAAGACTTGGCTTTCTCTTTGCAACGACTCAAGGATATGTTGATTGCGAAACGCATACTTATCGGCAGTTTCTTCTTCACCCATGTACTCGTAATATTCACTCATGGGGGGAGTGTAAGACACAGGCTTCATTAATACATTGTGGCTCGGTAAACTATTTGGTTTGAGCATATCGAAGCCAGATAAACAGCTTGCTTTAGTCGTAATGGTTTGTGTTTCTTGCCAAGAAGATATGTGAGCTTGTTCTGAGCTCCCTGTAGTATGAATAACTTCAGCTTCGGTACTCGGTTGGTAAAAGCTCAAGTCATCAAATAGCTCTAACTTGTGACCCGATTCCTCATGAAGAAAGCTAAAACCAATCCCCTCTTCAGCCAAAAGTCTTAATATAAAATCGAGATCAGTTTCGTTATATTGAACTTTAAATGTGTACTTCGAGTATGACTTATTGAGCTTTAAATTAAACTCAACAGCATGTTCCCCCAATAATAAAGATACAATTTCTTTAATATCTTTATTTTGGAAAATTCGGTTATTTTTCCGATAAGAACAAAGTGCTAACCTAGGCTGAATTGTCAGCTCAATGTCTTTATAATTTTCACCGTCATTACTCGAAGATACTCGGCTACCTAAAATACGGGCACTAGTAACAACACCGTGGAAATATCTAGGCGTATCTGTTACTGCTATAGAGTTGTCCATAAGAATGACAGCTGGCTTACCAATTATTTGGCTAAGTTCACCTTGAGTGCCGTTAAAATAGGCTAAAGCTTGTAGTGAGAAAAGTTCTGAAAGCCCTTCATAATATTGAAAGCTATTCAGAATTATTGTGTCATACCCAAATGCGGTGGATATTTTTATAAAATTATTACTTTGTGTCGCTTTTTTCATTACAAACTTCTTACTAAGTTAAACAAGTGCGGGACAATAATGCCCCGCAACATGAATTACATTTGCTGACCTTTAACGCCGCTGTAACCGTAAACAAGAGGAGCAACAACGTTGTTCTTGTCATCAGTTGGAGTAACAGTCATCATCATTTCTGTGTAAGAAATAGTGATAGTCTCAACTGGACGGTCGTCTTGGATAGAAACAGCGTAGTTTGAAATCATTGCATCAGTAAGTTCGATCTTCATGATTTCTTCCACTTTTTCACCTTGCTTAGTGATGTGGAATACAGCTGGTTTACCTTTACCGATTGTCGCTTCTTTGAATAGATCTGGAGAAGCGCGGTCTTGCAGTTTAGTGATCGTCAAGTCGTACAAACGAGTAGAACTTGCTTCACGATCTTGAGCAGTACCTGTGTAAGAAGTAATTTCACGACCTACGCTCCAATCAACAGAAAGTAGAGTGATCAGATCCTTGTACTGCTCAGCAGTAGCTTCACCTTTAATATCCGCGTATTTAAGGTATGTATTTGCCTGCATGCTAATCTCCTATAGCATTGATAAATTCAACTCATATTTATGAGCAAGTAATTGCCCTCAACCAAATAAATTGGTGAAGGGTTGTTAATTATAAATTAGTCATTTACGACTGATTAAATACGCGTTTTTATAACTTATATTCAATCAATTTAATAGCTTAAATTAATAAAAAAGCACTTAATTTGAATTGCACCGCAATTAAATTTGCTATTGATAGTTCGCTTATTCGACATTTATAGAAATAGTATTTACATCACCTAAAACCGCCACTTTATTAATAGCTTTATCGTTAGAAATTGCTTTTAAAACTTCATCAGATATTTTTGGTAATAGGCTATTTTGAATAATGGTTTGGATTGCCCTAGCACCACTACCTTCTTCATTACAATTATCAATTAAGCTAGAAATCAACTCATCAGAATAATCAAATTCTGCGTTGTAGTTTGATGAAATACGCTTTCCAATTTTATTCAATTGAATTCCCGCAATACCTTGCAACACTTCTCGGTTAAGTGGGATATATGGAATCACATTAACGCGACCTAAGAAGGCTGGTTTAAAGCTTTCCAGCAAATCGTCTCGTAGTGCCGTCTTTAAACCATCAATGTCGGGGGCTAATTCAGGGTCTTGGAATAGCTCCATTGTTGTATCTGTTCCAGCATTGGACGTCATGATGATAATGGTATTTCTAAAATCAATATCACGCCCCTCTCCGTCTTTGATGGTTCCTTTATCAAACACTTGATAAAACACATCTTGGACGCCTGGGTGAGCTTTTTCCATTTCATCTAGAAGTATAACGCTATATGGTTTTCTTCTGACAGCTTCCGTGAGTACTCCGCCTTCACCATAGCCAACATACCCTGGAGGTGACCCCAGTAGTAATGAGACTTTGTGCTCTTCTTTAAACTCAGACATGTTGATGACAGTGACATTTTCCTCACTACCATAAACCTGTTCAGCAATTGCTAGCGCGGATTCGGTTTTACCTACGCCACTTGGTCCCGTAAGAAAAAATATACCATTAGGCTTAGTTTCTTCGTTAAGCTGAGCGCGTGCGGTTTTGATGACTTCAGACATCGTATGTAATGCATGATCTTGGCCAACCACACGTTCACACAACTTGTCTTTTAGTGATAAAAGGCTATTAATCTCATCGTTTTGAAGCTTTCCTAGCGGGATTCCCGTCCAGTCAGATACTATCTCAGAGACCAGCGCTTCGTTAACGTGTGAAAAGACCATTGGCGTCTTGTTTTCTGCCAGAGTTGCTTCGACTTCGACTAACCTTTCTAAAGCACCTTCTTTTTTCTCTTCAAGAACTTCAAGTTTCAACTGCTTGGATTCGTCTACCAAGTTGGACTCTGTTTCCCAGACCGTTTTCAGTTCAGCGATTTCGTTCGTTAGAGCGTCGCTTTCTTCGTTTAGCGCAGCCAAAACTTCGGTGTGTGCATGACCAAGCGCCTGCTCTTTTTCGAGCTGGGCGATTTGTGCTGTTTTTTGCTCTAATGTCTTCTCAAGAGACTCAAGCTGCCCCGGTGTCGCAGACTGGCTTAGTGCCACTCTTGAACACGCTGTATCGAGAACTGAAACGGCTTTGTCCGGTAGTTGACGTCCATTAATATAGCGATTAGATAAATACACTGCCGCTTTTAAGGCTTCATTTGTAATATGTACGCCGTGGTGTTCTTCCATAACAGGTACGAGTCCGCGCAACATTTCTACTGCGAGTTCAGGAGCGGGCTCATCCACTTGAACAACTTGGAATCGTCGGGTTAACGCGGCATCTTTCTCTACATATTTCTTGTATTCAGCCCACGTCGTCGCAGCAATGGTTCTCAATTCTCCTCGAGCCAAAGCTGGCTTAAGAATATTTGCAGCGTCGCTTTGACCTGCTTGCCCGCCACTTCCTATTAACCCGTGTGCTTCATCGATAAACATGATAATTGGTGTCGGTGATTCATTGACTTCTTTAACAACCGATTTCAGGCGATTCTCAAACTCACCCTTCATTCCTGCACCAGCTTGGAGTAATGCTAGGTCAAGTGACTTAATCGAAACACCTTGAAGCGCTGGAGGAACATCTCCTTGCACAACTTTGAGCGCAAGACCCTCAACTACCGCAGTTTTACCAACACCGGCTTCACCCGTTAAGATTGGGTTGTTTTGACGGCGTCTGAGTAAAATATCTATCATCAGTCGGATTTCGTTATCTCGACCTACGACAGGATCTATGTCTCCCTTCTTTGCCTGCTCAGTTAAATCAATGGTAAATTGGTCCAAAGATTTTGTAGATGCTTTCTGCGTTGGCGCTTTTTCTACAACACTTCGCTCTTCGCTTTTCCAAAACTGCAGTAACGTTTCTGGAGTAACTTTATCTAACTCATTGCCAAAGGCGGATGAAACCGCAAATAATGTATCGTCATTCAACAATGCATAAACTAGGTGCACAATATCGATCTGCTCATCTGAGAAGTCGATACTTGAAGCCATCCACGCACTTTTTAAGATAGTCACCGTGTGTGCAGATAAGCCTGGTACGGTTTGGCAGCCTGTTTTGAGTTTTTCCAAACTTTTTTGAATATCATCTTCTAACTTGAATACATTTAAGTTGAAATGATCAGATAGAGTCTGAATTGTAGAGCCTTGTTGTTGAAGTATCGAAACTAGCCAGTGTGTCATTTCAATACTATGGTGAGTTCGGCTGCTCGCTAGCGCTGCCGCTTGTTCTAATGAAGATTTCGCATCACTAGAAAGCCTCTCTACTAACGCGGTTAGAGATAAAGATGTCATTGATATTTCCTTATATATCGCCTAACTGATATTGCTTAAATTCGAATTGTGATGGTGCCGCTTTCTGAACGTTTGTGAGGTGCCAGTACGCTTCCCAATGCTAGCCTTCCTCCACCTTTTTTCAGTTGCACTTTAGGAAGGTGTTTGTATTGAGCGGTGAGGCTCCATTCAACCGAAGCGGTATTCCCAAGTAAGTCTTTGCACAACGCCTTAATTTCACGAATTCGTTCGCCATTGGGCATCATGCCGTGCACTTGTTCTTGCCCTTTAGCAACAAACTCAACCATGAATCCTGCATTGACATTCCATGCTTTTCTTCCGAGGCTCGCCCCACGCCCAAGTTCTGAATACTGCCCCTCAGGTAGGCGCTTAGAACACAAACGTGTTTGCTCACATTCCGTTAGATGCATCCACTTACCCTTAAAGTCGCGAATGATCACATCACAACCGGAAAGAGATTCCATGCATGCTTGGATAGATCCTCGGCTTTTCACCGGCTGGCTGAATAAGCCTCCCCAATGAATTGCTCTCTCTCCCAAGCCTCCTGTTAAGGATTCCAATATTTGATTCCATGAAGAAAATTCATTCACAGAAACTTTCCGGTGCTGCACCGCAGGTTGGAAGCTTTGCCAAGTTCGATAGAAAAGAGACAGAATTCGGTGGTTAAAGATGTCTAGAAAATCCTGAAGCGTAGGATCGCTATCCTTGAGCCTTTGTAAGATCAATTCACTGTAATGCTTAGGCAAAACACCATTTTCACCCGTTAAGCCAATCAGATTCGTCATTACGACTAAGCTTTGATTGCGCTTTGATTCCACTGTTGTGAATTCACCAACTTCGTATCCCAATTGTTGAGCAACTTTCAGCTCTATGGTTTCTTGGCTTGGTAAATGATCGGTCCCTAAATTCGCATTAGACTTCAGCAGAAACTGCTCAATTAAGTGTAAAGATTCAAAAAGCTGCTCTTTGTCTAGGGCCTCTATAAAGTTCTCTCGCTTCATAGCAGTACCTTTTCACCGCATAATGCTGGCCAGCAATGAAATACATCGCCCGACCCTTTCAAGGTAATACGCAGTTTTGTAAATGTGTTAATTTCTGCGAATTGAGCAAAGTATGTCGACAGAACATTTCCTAGAAGGAATATCTGCTCTTTTGATTGTGCACTTTCAGAAACTTCGAGCGTAATTTCGGTCCCGTGGCAAAAACCCACTCGCCCCTTTTGATTCACCCGACCGGTTGCTGGCTCTACTTTCATCGACACAATTGAGTCGATCATAGACTTAGACTCTGGCGACGCTTTGAAAGCGTACAGATTCAAAGTCTCTCTTAACGTTTGGAGCCCGCCTTCATCTGAAAAGTGTGACAACGTAAGTAACTTTGCGAATTGCCACCTTGAGCTTGAATCCATTGAAGGTCTTATGGTTTCTGTCGGGGCAACTAAACATCGTAGGCTGTCAAAATTATCTTTAACATCAGGCATATTGACGGTCGGCATGCCACCACCGAAAGGCAGTTTTTTTGGGAGATTTCGGTTACAACACCAAGCCTGAGCCGACATGACCCAATTATCACTCCCTTCAGGCGCGAAAATTTTATGATCTTTATCTATAAATGAAACGTAAACATCGCGCCCAGGTTCATCAAAGCCGCCCGCCCAACTTTTGTCTTCTCTTCGCATGGTCCAAAAAATCTCATGCTCAGAAAGGTAGTTTGTATGCTCACCGGCATAAAATGGTGGAAGACTTTGGTATTTCATTTGCCAACTTCGCACACCGATTTCTTGAATACTGACCACTTCTGTCGTGTCAGGTTCTAAATGTTCAGGGTGCAACGGAAACTCGTATTCCGACGCCACAACTCTTGTCGGCTCCATAGCATGGCTGAACATGTTGATGACAGGTGTACAGCCCAATAGAACGCTGTCTTTTGTGACCTGCTTTTCAAGCCAATCGCAGCTTTGATCGAAGTAAATCCAAACCTCAGCTTCATCATTGCTACCAAACCAAGCTGGATCGAGGCTAATAAGATCAGAAAAAAGAAACTTTTCAGGAAATAAGAAATATTCAACCAACAACCTACTTCCAACAAAGCTTCTCTTACTGTAAGGCACCACAGAAAATTCATCGGTATACCCGACAGGGCTAACGTGCCTCGGTGTAAGCTGACGCGTTGTTTCATCATCAACGACAACAGCCATACCAATCGAAGATTGTAGTAATAATTGCAGAAGGCGGTAGGAAACTTGAGGCTGACCATTAAAGAAAAGCCGTAATGAATCAAAACCCAACTGGTTCAATTCAATTTCTTTGCTCGCACCTTTTATAGTGAGTTTTAAAACTGACTTTGCTTCTTTTTCGATGTCTAATAGCTGCCCACGGAAAGGGGCATTTTCAAACGATGCTTCACTGATGTTTATTGGTAGCACATCTGTTTTGTAGCACGTCTTAAACTGACAGGACTTAAAACCTGGCGCTTCAAGTGATACAGCCTCACCTTGTTCGACAGTTACTTTTGACGTCGCCGATTCGTCGCTGTCAATTTTGATCACACTCATCGAAGGAATAGGTGCATGAAAATCGGGGAATAGCTGCCCGATCAAAGCTTCTGTCAACTGAGGAAAACTGTTATCTAAACTTTGCCTAATTTGGGCAGTCAGAAAGGCGCAACCTTCCAAAATCCTAGCTACATGTGGATCTTCTACTTGTTCTTCACTAAGTTTAAGTCTTGCTGCAATTTTGGGATAAGTGCTTCCAAACTCCTGACCTTTATGACGCAAGTAAGCAAGTTCGCGATTGTAATACTTGAGAAACTCATCACTCATGCTGTTTCACTCACTTTAATTCCTAAGCTCACTGGTTCTACTTCTGAATCCAGTACCAATTCATGATGTTTTTGACCGAGCTCAGAAACAGCACTTATTCGTAATCGCAACACTCGATCAACATCATCTTTGTCATTGATTATCGACACAGAAACATCCTTAAACCTTGGCTCAAACTCCAACAGCGTATCTTTTACAATTTTGCAGAGGTGCTGCTGCCCATCTTTGCTACTAAACGGCATAGATGAAAAGTCTGGTAGACCATAAGTAAGTAGAGATTGTCTAAGTTCGGGTAAAGAGTTATCCACTTTTACCCAACTTAGCCTTGTGTTTAATAACGCTTCCACATCTCTAATTAAGCCACGAACAATCTGCTGATTGTTAAGCGGAAAATGCACATCAGCGGTATTCCTCGGGTCATGATCAATGAGCTTGTCTAATAGAGAAACACCACTACTAACGTGAGCACGCTTTTCCATGATGCTTTACTACGCTTCAGTAGTTTGTGGTTCAGATTCAATTGACGTAACCGTCGCTAGCGGTAACGCTCCTTCTCCGGCTAACCAAACTTTTTGACCTAAGCCAGCAAATACCGACTCTCCTGACACAGGTTTCCAATCAGTTTCTTTTCCGAGTTTATTGCCGTCAGTTTCGCTACGAGCGTAGGTCAACGGAATGTGAGCTTCGCCTTCAATCACGCCCTTAATTTCAAACTCAACAGGACGCCAAACTGTCTCTAATAGGTTGGTAGCTGGTTTGATATTGAGGTAAACCAATTGATCTAGTGGTGCTAGGTAGTAGTTGCCTGTTGAGCTGAATAATTCAATAAAGCCGTTAAGAGAGTCATCTATATCGCGGACATCTTCGTACTGCGTGCCATTGATTAGCAGTGCGGTACTAGGGCGCAGCTCTTCAAGCGCCTTACTAATAGATTCAACGTCCTCTTCTTTTTGTTCATGGATCGCTAAATTCAGTTCAGTCAACTTTGCGTATTGCTCTTCATTAGAACCAAGGAAGTTCGCCGTCGCACCACCTTGGAAGAAATCTACTCGCGCCTGAGCCGCTTTAACTAAATGCCTAATCTGGCTAGCACCAGCCAAAAACTCTGGGAATAGCTTTATCGCTTGCATTAACTGCTCATCGGCTCTCTCTAACTGCCCGTCTATACATAAAAGCTCAATGAAATAGCTACGAAGGGCTGCATCTTTTGGATTTGATTTAATAGACTGAATTACAGAATCAATCGTTTCTTGTAACTTTGCTTGACGTAGTAGTTGCTGCCAATCTGACATGTGACTTTCCTTATTTATAACGCTTTATCTGGAGAGAGCTCTGTTATTAACCGAACACTTGAGACCATTTGATCAAGTTGAAAGTGCGGTCTTAAATGTAAAATTGAATAATAGTGTCCGGGACTGCCTTGTTTTTCTTTTACTTGAATTCGAGCCTCGTTGAGTGGGTACTTAGCCCTTAATTCATCTGACGCTTCATCTGACGCTGTTGTGTACTGATGCAGCCAACGTTGAAAATCACTTTCAATTGACACTGCATTTTGATAACTCCCGACTTTATCTCTTCCCATTACTTTTACGTAATGAGCAATGCGCGAAACACAAAGAGTGTATTGCAGCATTGAGGAAAGTCGCGAGTTGACGGTAATTCCTTTTTCTTCGAATAACTTGGGTTTATGCAAGGATGAATTCGAAGTAAATGCAATAAGTGGGCTATCTGATACGGGAGACAATGGTATAAAGCCACAATCTGAAAGTGCCAACTCTCTCGATTCAGAAACCTGATAATTGACTGGAGAACGATATCGCTTAGCCTTTCCTGGAAATTGAGTTTGACTATTTACAGGAGGCATAATGACGCCTTGCCCATAACTTCCCGCCTTAAGCCCCCGTATATGAGCAAACCAGCCTGATTCGCTATAAGCTCTTAAAACCGTAGCGGCAAAACAAAAAGAAGCACTTCCCCAAAGGAAGTCATTTTCTGAATCACTTACTTTTTCTTTGAATGCGAAAGCTTCCAATCGACTTCCATCATATTTATATGGCTGCCTCATCAAAACATAAGGTACGGTAACGGCGACAAATTTGGCATCTTCACTTGCCCTTACTGCGCGCCAGTTCTCATATTCCAACTGGTCGAATTGAGCTTGCACATCCAAGATCGTTGCCAGCTCGGAAAACGTGTCGACACCGAATAAACTCGGCGTTGCAGACACTAAAAATGGACAAAACGCAGCAGCCGCCGTTTGAGCAATCTTGCGGACTAATGTCATGTCTCTATCAAGTTTGTTTGTTCCCGCTTGATGTGAAATGCAATAGTCCCCAACAATCAACCCAAAAGGTTCTCCGCCGGGAGTAGAAAACTCGTTCTGATAGATAAGTTTGAACAGGCTACTTTGATCAAATTCAATTGCGCGCTGGCTATCACGCCGTAATTCTTCCCAACTGCATGACAATACTTTGATTTTTGATTCTTGCTCGGAACCAAAGCTTTCTTTTTGATTAACCAAATACTGCACGCCACGCCAACTTGATTCCAATTGCTGAAAACAATCATGGTGGAGAATCGCGTTTAATTGCTCATTCAAAATTTCATCGATTAAATCAATAACGCTCACTAGGCTTTGATTCATATCTTCAGAATTAGAAATATTGTTAGCATCACACCAAAAACGCAGCGAGTGCGAGTCGGACTGAATATCTAAGAATCGATCTATCCAAAGGGCATCTAACGTTGGTTCATTTGGCTTCTGTACGTCATGAACAAGCTGATCTGGATCTGCAAATTGAAATTCTGTCATAATTATTGTGGCTGACCCGAAGGTCAGCCATTTTCATCATTAGCTTCCTGACTCAGGAATTTTCGCAACTAAGCGCAATGATGCTGTCAGTTCTTCCATTTGCAGCCAAGGCTTCAACCATGCTACGGCATTGTATGAACCTGGACTTCCTGGAATTTCTTTCACTTCCACTTTTGCGTCTGCCAAAGGATATCTCGCGCGAATTTCCTGGCCACCACCTTCCGATGCATTCACATAAGTGAGGATCCAGCGGTTTAGCCAAGTTTCAACATCTTCAGCTTCCATAAAGCTACCAATCTTGTCTCGAGCCATCACCTTCAAGTAATGGGCAAAACGAGATGTCGCCATCATATATGGAAGACGTGCGGAGATAGCTGCGTTAGCCGTCGCATCTGGGTTATCGTATTTGGCAGGTTTTTGACAAGTTTGCGCCCCAAAGAATACCGCGTAGTTCGTATTCTTATAGTGACAAAGAGGCAAGAAACCCAATTTACCAAGTTCTGATTCACGGCGGTCTGTTATCCCAATTTCTGTTGGGCACTTCATGTCTGGATCGCCATCATCACTCTGGAAGAAGTGTGTCGGTAAGTTTTCAACACGACCACCACCTTCAGCACCACGAATAGCAGTACAGAATCCATATTTAGCGAAAGCATCGGTTAGTTTTGCGCCCATTACATACGAGGAATTCATCCAGCAGTAATCATTGTGCTGAGCGTTGATTGCAATACCGGATACTGGGTCTACATCAAACTCTTCGTAACCAAACTCTTCAACAGGTGCTGTTGCTTCACCATATGGAAGACGAGCAAGTACTTTAGGCATTGTTAGAGAAACAAAACGAGAATCATCACTTTCACGGAATGAACGCCACTGTGCATACTCTAAAGATTCAAATACTTTCTCTAGATCTCGCGGCTTAGACAGTTCTGTCCACTCATCAAAACCAAACAACGCTGGTGACGCGGCGGATAGGAAAGGCGCAAAACCTGCTGCAGCTACATTAGACATTAAGCCCAATGTCTCAATATCTTCAGGATGGTTAGTGAATTCGTAATCACCTATAATTGCACCATAAGGTTCACCACCAGCACTGCCAAACTCAGATTCATAAACTTTCTTGAAAATCTGGCTTTGATCGAACTCTACCGCTTTACTCAGATCTTTGTGCAGCTCTTTTTTAGTTAGACTCATCAATCGAATCTTAAGCGTTGAACTGGTTTCTGAGTTAGACGTAAGGTAATGCAAACCTCGCCAAGTACCTTCAAGCTTTTGAAGTTCAGGGTGATGCATCACTTCAGCAAGCTGTTTAGAAATCTTAGCATCTAATGCTGAAATGGCTTCACGGAACGTTACCGTTAAGTTCTTGTTCCATGTAACTGTACCTTTCATCGCTTCTTCAGTTAATGTTTTGATTAACTCTTCAGCGCGAGAAGCTTCGGTTTGCTTAGTTGCACCGATGGCTTGGTCTAAGAAAGATACGCTCTGTTCACCAGTAGTAGGATCTAACTGCTGCTCAGTTTGAGTGCTCATTTACTCACCTCCTTCTTTCTTATCACCAGAACCATCTTCGTTCAGGCTCAATTCACCCGCCAACTGGCTCAAGTTGTCGGTATTATTCAGAACAGACTCAAGGACATTTTCAAGCTCCTCTGAACGGTCCACTTTTGTCATAAGATCACGAAGCTTATTACGCGTTTCCATTAACTTACGTAGTGGGTCAACTTGGTTAACAATCGAAGCTGGCTCGAAATCCTTCATCGATTTGAACTGTAAATCAACAGTGAATGTTGAATCATCATCAGCTAACTTATTGTCAACCTTGAAAGAAAGGCTCGGGCTCATCTTTTTCAAAACATCATCAAAGTTGTCTCGATCAATTTGAATAAAGCGACGATCTTTCAGAGGCTTCAGAGCTTCTGTGTTATGACCTGCGAAATCACCCATAACACCTAGAACAAAAGGCAGCTCTTTTTTTAGTGAAGCATTTTCAGTTTCTACGTCGTACGTAATATGGACACGAGGCTTCCTTACTCGTGACAGTTTCGAGTGGATACTCGTCATAGGACTCTCCCTTTTTTGTTATTCACCATTTTGGTCTACTATGCCAACCAAACGGAAGTAGCCATTCTTGGCTTCTCCATCAGAAATAAGCTCTGCCAGTAGCTCCGGCAAAGGCATATCACACCACCTCACCACCTGTTCGATTGAGTACGAAACGGGAGAGTGTGGTTCAGTTTCTTTAAAAAATTCCGCTATCTTTTGTAGCTGTTCAATTGCGTGTTCCCTAGACGCTAAATTGGCAGCAAGTAGCTGCCCTGCTTGAACTGGAGCACTTGCTTCAACGGTGTTAGATTCTTCTGTATCCGTCGGTAAGTCTTCCAATACGGGGTCAGCTTCCGCCTTTAGCTTGTCGCCCGCCAAGTGATTAAGCGCAGATTGAATAGCTTCAAGCTTCTTTTGGATATGAGAGCTCGGCATAACCTCACCACAAGCCTCATCCATGGAATGGCTGTATCGATCAAATGCAGCAATTGCCTGCTCTAATTCACTGCCCAGCTGTAGGTAAAACTCTTTTGATGTTTGCGCTACGGCATCTTGAATTGATTTGAGATCAACGGCGCCTGAATCAATTTTTTGACGTTTCTTGTCTTCATCTAATCGCTCTAAATCGATGGCTTGCTGATATTCCCAGTAAGCATAGGACTGACCGGTATAAGTTTCTGTTAATGGAATGGATGAAATAGGAAACAGTAGCGTCCCTTCCTTTTCCATACCATTCAGACCAATAATTGGCGTAACACGTGTTTCTATTCCATCTTCGTCGGGCATTGGATGCAGTGTTTCCCAAAACCCTTCAATCAAACCTGCTGCCAGAGAATAACCTTCGGCAAAACCTTTGAATCCATACGCTCGGGTCATCGCTTCGATTAACCATGCTACGAGTTCTAAGTCTTTGGATTGCCCAGTAAGCTGTTCAGGTACTGTCTCTAAGAAACCGCTCCATAAATTTACATAACTCGACAAAGGCTCTTCTGAAATGACCGCATTTCGCTCTTCATTTCGGGCAACCATTCTCAAGTCTTTCAAGCGAAAATAGGCAGACTGAGGGCTGATATCTGACCTTGGATCATTACCTGATGGAAGCTCTGTTGAAATAGGCAAAAGTGCCTGCTCTATCCATTCAAAATCTGACGCTTCATACACCATGGTTAGCGACCTCTTGCAAAAATAGGAACGGTTGCATCATTCGATTGTGCGACTTCTGCGGAATACTCGGCTGCCATCGCCTTGATAAGCGCACATGTCACGTTATCTTGCGCACCGCGAACTAAAGCGGAATGCATTAAGGCTAACCCTGACTGGCTTACCGCATCAGCTTGTAACGTTCGTGATATTTCTGAGTTGTTAAGCTCTTTGGTTAATCCATCGCTACACAATAGAAACTGATCGCCCGGCACCAACTGACCTGATACTTGATCTATAACGACATCAGGTTCAACGCCGATAGCTCTCGTTATCACATTGGCAAGCGGGTGGCTCTCTGCATCATCGAAGTTCAATAACCCTTGATCAACCAAATCCATAACTTGGCTGTGATCACGCGTTTTTTGTACAAGTTGGTTGTCTCTCATCAAGTAAATTCGACTGTCTCCTACCCATAGGCAGTGATAGAAGCCATCTTGTATGTATAACAAAACCAATGTTGTTCCCATGGTTTTGCCGTCAAGGTTTGATTTCGCGTATTCATAAATTGACTGGTTAGCTTGAAGTACTGCACGTCTTAGATCGTCAATTGCAAAGTCTTGATGCTCATTTGCATACTTTTCAATTGTATCGACCAACATTTGACTCGCGATGTCACCAGCTTCATGCCCTCCCATACCATCTGCTACTACCCAAACCCTTTTAGCAGACAAATCAAGAAGTGAGTCTTCATTGTAAGGTCTCACTTTCCCCGGGTGGGTTTTTGAAAAGGTAAAGATATTCCAATTCATAACGTTTTACTCCTTACCAATTCCATTGGTCCCAATTGCCATCCAACATGGCTGAAAACTGCCCAACGGCTGGCAAGCCATCGGTAAAGGTCGAAATAGCCGGAATACTTTCCGATCCTTCCGTCCACCAGAAACACGTTCTTGGAAGTTGCGTTTTCAATAAATGCTGAAGGAGATGATCTCCTTCTAACGGAATTTGTTCTTCGTAAATGAGGTTTTGAAATTCACCACTCATTGGCGTCGCTTTTAAAACCGGATCGCGAGTTAGAACCGCTTCCCACGCTTCATTTAGCAACTGAGTATTCCATTGCTCTATCTGGAAATTATCCTCAAGCACAGCTAGCGCCTGTTCTTCAGCCCTCTCACTCCAAGCTCTATCCAACCAGTATGAAATTGCCGTTCCGTCTACAGGTCGTGCTAACGTAAAAAAGTAATAGCGACCTACCGAATCTACGCTGGGAATCATCGTGCCAATCATGGCTTTTTCACCACAAACATTGGCGGGTAATGCAAAATTCCAAATCGGCGCATTCATGTAATGGTTTGTCCAGCTTTCTTCTAACTGTTCACGACTAACCGCTAAAATCGCTTGCTGCCAATCTTGCCAAGTTTTTAGAAAATCCAATGGCAGGGACTCTTGGATAAAGTCCCCTTTTGCTGGAATTTTCCCAAAGTAGCCCCATTGCTCTGTTATAAGGTTTGAGGGCATGAGAAACGCTCCATATCGTTCGACCAAAATGGATTTATTGTGCTGGTTGGGATCAACTCCAACTGAACTTTATTGCCTTTAAGATCAATCATTACGATGTTGTCTTTTCTTGTTTCAGGACGTGCTTTTAGAGATTGATCTAGCATTTTATAAAGCCCCCACTGTCCTTCGTAGGTATGAGATATTTCTCGCGAGGAGTTCGGCGGTATAAATATAATGCGCGTTTCTGAACTGCTTGAAGGCCACGACAAACTTTGTGTCCTTTCAGGTCCATGGCTATAAACCAACTTTTGAGAACCCAGCTCAAGCTTAAATTTTGAAATGTGTTGATCGAGGTATTTCGGTCTCAACCCAAAGTCGATCTTGACTGAGTTATCTGATTCGAAAAACGTTTGGCGTATCTTTTCTGCGCGCTGGAATACAACAAGTGTTTCTTGGCTAACGCCGATTTCTTTCTCAAAACGCCAATTACGCCCAGATGTATCAACAAATGGTTCTAAGTAATCAGTGAAGAAACTGTCTAACGTTCCGCCGTAACCAAAGAAGCGTTTGAAGTCTTTCAGGTTCACTTCTCTTTTAGCCGCTGGGCTAAATGGATAGCGTCCCTTTATACTTCGCTCGTACGCCTTCACGACTTGTGATTTCCAAATCTGATTCAGGTGTACCTGCGAACCTTTTTCCGCCAAGCGTGTTGATTCATGAGACAAGCCCACTAACCATCGGTTGAATGGTGAAGGTAAGATGGCATTTGTGCGTTTAAGAGAGCGAGCGACGTCTTCAGTCACCGTGCCATCTAAAATGCTCTTGTAGGCTAATTTTTGATTGTTACCAGAACTGGAAAGATCAGCTAAGTACTCACGTAGACCAACTAAAGACTGGTTGATAAGCTCAAAGTCTTGCTGCTCAATCTTTACAATGCCTTCAAATGCCCTTTCTACTTCTTTACCCGGAAGCGAAATAGCAAGATTAGTATTCTCTGTAGGCATAAAGCGCCCAATGGCATTCTTCTTATTATGAAGAGCGACATCTGCAGCTTTCGTCGCGACTTCCGCGGCAACTTTCTCATTCTGGCTCAGTGAAACTTTTGTAAGCGATACTTCTTTTTGTACCGCTTTCAAGAAGGACTCAATGGGTCTTTCTGAGCTTGAAAGTATGCGGCTTTGAATCAGGCTTAACTCTAAGCTTGGGGTCGCTTTAAGAGAGATGTCATTAATTAGGGATTCCCACTCATAAATGTAATCTCGGTAGTATCTCTCGCGTACGCCCTTAACTGCCAAATCATGATCGACAGTATGAATATTAATGTTGTCTCCATACACCCAGTTGTCTTCCATTAAGTTCTTCACCGTACGGCTTATTTGCATTTGGAAAATACTGTGGAAACCATTGAACGTGTAGAAACCAGGAACACCTGCAGATAGGGGCTTTCCACTCTTTCTTTCAAATTGACTCAGACTCTGAGATCCCAATACATCGGTAAGTCTGAAAGATGGAACGTGGCTTTTAATAAACTGTAATTTCATACGCTGATAGGCGCGCTCTGCCAAAGGCAGCTGTGTAAGAACATTCCGCGCATCTCTTACCGCATCGTGGTTAACGTACAGCCCTATATCGTCATTTAGAAGTAGGTTTTTGGTGTGCTGCATGAGCGAAGCTCGCTTTTCTTCATTGAACTCCCCAGGGAAATTCTTTTCGAAATAAAGCTCAAACCAACTCTCTACATGAACAAGATCAAATCTCTCTGTATTGAACAGCATCAAATAGGTTTTTAGGGTTTCATACAGGTATTCACGGTGCGCTTGATTTTCATTCATTTCTTCAATCAACGCAGATTCTAAAAGCTTAGAAAAGTACCCCTTTAACGCTTGGTGATACGCCGCTTTTGCAGGCTGACCAATCTTGTCGCCTTGGTACAAACCAAACTTCTTGATTCCATCGACATCTTCGTAGTAACCCGCGTAACCCATTGGTAACTGCATGACTTTATCGAGTAATGCCAATGACTCAATTAGATTGTCTTCAAAGTTAAAATCAATGCGTTTCACTTGACTGTCGATTTCTGCAATCCTGCTGTCCGACTCATCAATAAGCTGCTGATTCCATTGGAAGCTTTGGAACCAAATCGCACCAAATGCCGCAACACTGGTCAGGCTCAGTGCCAACGCGCCATGTTTCACCCAACGGTTTTGTTTTTGGTGATGACGGTTAACACTGCCAAGGTACTGCTCTTTAAAAATGATGTCTTCAAACAGAGAGCGAATAAAGTAGCTTACCGACTCTTTAGAGCTTGTTTTAAGAGATAGCTGAGACAGTCCAAGACCCGATGAAGTTTCATTCATCACACGGTCTATAGGCATCCCCTCTTGCACCGAACTAACGACAAACACACCACGGATCATCGTGGACTCTTCAAATGCATTTTTGGCAAAAATGTCACCTAAAAACTCATCAGCATTGGCTTGAAGCATACGAAGTTGTTTGGGGAACTCAAAAATCAGCGCACGTTTATCTAGATCGGTTTCTTGCTCAAGACGCTTGTTCATGCGCTTATCTAGACTCTCGAGCATGTGGTGGAATTCTTTGTTGAAAAGAGAGATGACACCTTTTTCGTCATCACAAGATTCTGGGAACATGAACCCAAGTAACTGATCTCTTTCCTCATCTTCTAAATCGGCAAAGTACTCATTAAAGCCTGCAATTAAATCCGCTTTAGTAAATACAATGTAAATAGGAAATTGCATTCCTAACTGATTTTTTAGTTCCTGAATACGTGCTTTGATTGCTCGAGCATGCATTCCTCGCTCAGTACGAGTTTGACTCATCAAACTAACCAAACTAACGGCTACTATCGCTCCGTTGATCGGACGCTTGGTTCTGTACTTCTTAAGTAAACCTAAAAAGCCTAACCATGCTTTAGAGTCTTTTTCTGAATGACTGTCTTGAGTTGTATAACGACCCGCAGTGTCGATAAGTACCGCTTTGTTAGTAAACCACCAATCACAATGTCTCGTTCCGCCAATTCCAGAAAGAGGGTCTTGCCCTAAACTGTCAGACAGTGGAAACTCCAAACCAGAATTTGCTAACGCCGTAGTCTTACCCGTTCCTGGAGGGCCGATTAAAACGTACCACGGGAGCTTGTATATACTTTGTTTTCCGCGCTTGCCGGATTTGTTTAATACTTGGATCGCTTGGTCAATTCGACCTTTTAACAGATCAATCTCCGCGGCCGATTCTTCATCTTCTTGTGCGTTAACTTCAAGTAGCGACTGTATGCTTTCGTCTTCTTCTTTTTTCTCTTTCTTTTGTTGACGAATATTAACCACACCCCAGATGAACATAAGGCCAAGTAGGACTAGAAATCTCGATGTTTCACTCTTTAGAGGCTCATGACCCGCTACCGCGATCAGAGGTCCAACTAGCCAGATCATTAAAGAAAGGGCGATCAAACCGATTAAGCCAACAAACCACTTTTGGCTGACAAATTTACCTACCGCTTTCAAACTCACTGTTCTTCTCCTGCTGCTCTTTGAACCACCATTAAGTCAATCTCGACTCGTCGGTTTTTCGCACGATTTGCCTCTGTATCGTTCTCAACAAGAGGTCTTGCATCCCCCATTCCTTCAGGAATCAATCGGCCAACCAAGTTACTGCTCGACGCAAGGTGATTTGTAACTGATGTCGCTCGTGCAAGAGATAAATGCCAATTAGATGGGAATTTACTGGTAAAGATGGGTTTGTTGTCGGTATGCCCCACAATCATGATTCGACCCTTGGTCCCTTCAAGTGAGCGCCCTACTTTGGACAATACTGGGCGGATGTGCTGCACGAGTTCCGCGCTTCCAGAATCAAACAATTCATTGGCTGAGAAAGAAATTCTCACTCGATCTGGCAATTGTTGAATTTCAACCATCCCACGTTCTGTTTCTGTCGCTAAATAGTCTTGAATACGCTTAGCTACAGGCGCAACATCTGCCAAGGGTGTTGATTCAGTTATCTCTACTGAAGGGATAAGGTTAAGTAGGTTTGCAAATGTTTGATTCGACTCTTCGTTGATTTTGTAATTAAACCCCATATACGTTGCTGCCAATAGTGCGCCCGCAATTGATAAGGTTACCCATACAGGTGTGCTTTCCGTCGTCTCTTCACCGATACGAACCTTATCTTGCCAACCGTCACTAAGTACTTTTGGTGGGCGCTCGCTTACAGCAGTAATAACATCATGCACTCTTAGCCTAAGACTGCGGTGAGATTCGATTCCATTCTTTTCAAGACGGTAACGCCCAACGAACCCTAAGGACATACAAATATATTGAAGCTGAAGAATATCTAAACTTTCCGTAGGAGCAGACATGGCTTTGTCGAGGAAGTCATAGAATTGTTCTCCACCTTGCGTATTAGAGTAAAAAGTAGAGAGTAGTGAATTGTCCACCCAGATAGATTGACCACCCCAAACCGTATTCAAAACGGTTTCATCAATAAGGCAGCACAAACAAAATCGTGCCGTATCAATATCTTGGTTACGAGCATTTTGTAATCTTAAGCGCGTTTCATAATCACGGACTTTTTGCACAAATGCATCACGTAGTTGTTGCACATCACCATATTGAGCCGTCGCACGAATTTGCCCCACTAAAGACAACACAACATTGGCTTCAGCAAGGAGCAAGTTCTTTCCAAATGCAATTACGCTTGATGATTTTTCTTCACGAATTACCTTTGTAAGTAATACTGTGCTGTCGCCTTCTTGTGGAGTAGGCGGTGTTGGCGCTGCTGGTGCAGGTTTCGCACCACCTCTTCGCCCTGGAGTGGGCTTCATTACAGTGTCTTCCATCTCTCTACTTCAACTTTATTGGTTAATTGTCCACAACTCGATATCAATACCTGGGTAATTGCCAGATATATGAATAGCAAGACCACCGCTTTCTTTTAGGCGTTGCCAGTAAGGACCTTTCTTAGTCACTTCAAAATACTGGTACCCTGCTTGATAAGGAATTTGCCTAGGCACGACGGTTAACGGTGAAATGGCGATACCGTGTAGTTGGTTGTTGATGAGATCTCGAATATTCTCGACAGGGCCCAACTTAATTTGTGATGGTAGTTTTGCTCGCAATTCTTCACTAGCAACATCCGCTTTTATCGCCAAAACAAACTGACACTTAGACAAGATGTTTTTATCTGGAATACTGGATACACGGATACCATATTGTCTGATTTCAAGTGGTAACTTAGTTGCCGTTTGCTCCAGTACCACACTTAAATACTGGCTGAGCATTTGGTGAACCACGTGGAAGAGTTCAGCCATATCACCATGCTTGTATTTTGGGAGTACAGGAGGACGTTTTGACTTAGTGGAAAATGTCGCGAGTTCGCCAATCAAGCCATACAACGCGGTCGTCAATTGAAAAGGATGCAAGTCAGCACACTGGCTGAAATGTCGTAACGTTGTTTCGTGGCGATTTAGCATTTGTAACATGACAAAATCAACCGCAGATGCCGATGCCGATTTACCTTGCCCTAGTCTCTGGGCTAAAGCATCCGCACGTATCTTTATCATCGCGACAATATTGTTTAGATATTTATGAATAGTCTCGTTTTTATTAGCATTCAAAGAAGGCGGAATAAAATCTTGATCGAGAACAATTGCTCCTTCCGTCGTTACTTCCTTGATCTTTGCTACCCGAATAGAGTGATAGCCAGGTAACTTATCGTTAGTAACTTTTAGCTGGATGCGCAGAGATGCAAGCTGCAATATTTCTTCATCTTGCCCTGTGACTACATCAGTAACCGACTGATCCGCATAAATATAACGAGTGACCAGCTCCTCAGTATCAGAAGCAATGTTTTGTCCGCGCACTTTATCCGCTGGGATCGCAAGAACAATGAACACATCCTTCGCTTCCTGATCAACGTTTAGCGGATTAGGTGAATTATCCTTAACTGGAACGTTCACTAAAGTCATGTCTTGCATGATTGCCTGACAATGCTCTAAATGAAGTTGACCTTCTTTCAATAAGGCATGGTTAAATTTTATAGAAGAGACACCCCAAGAATAAGGGGAAAGCAATTGTTGAATTTCTTTCGCCTCAAAATTGATGGCTCTTTCTTGCTGCTGGAAGTGTTGAGGGCGCAAAAACATGCCCTCACACCACGCGATGGGAGAAAAATCACTCATTAAATTAGAAAACCTATTTGTACTTCAGAAATTACTCAACAGCGATTGAAAGTTCACCAATAATTAATTTGTGTTTGTCGTATCCCGTCTTATCTACAGGGATAATCTTACGCCAGTTTGCATTTTCAATATCGCGGTATGCTGCAATAACACCTACGTATTCAACTTCAGCATTCATGCTTACTTCATACTGCTCTACGCTTCCTGGTGCGAATGTAAATTCTTGCTTGTTAATTAAATCTGGACCAAGAACAACTTCAGGTTCTTCGTAAAGAGAAAAGAAATCTTGGCTTTCAAAAAGTGTATTTGAAGTCAGTTCATATACATGAATAACAACGGGAGAAGGACGCCCATTTAGATCTGGGTTCGCTTTATTACTCACTTCAAACTCTAACGTCGCATAAGCCGGAACAACATAATTTGCTACTGAGCAACCCGTAAGCAGAAATGCAAAAAATAAACTTACTATTGATAATTTTGTTTTAATATTCATGTCCTCACCCTTTTTTCAAAGCCATTTCGTATGATTTCGCAAAGTCTTCTAAATAAAATGGAATTGAATTTCCTTCCAGCTCATTTGTTAGATCTAAATACTGTTTTTCGTAATTCTTCCAAAAATTTGCTTGAGTCTTTCCTGGAATTATTTTTTCTAATACGCCATCACCGGCATTCATAGATGAAATGTAATCTGGATTAAGCAACCCCATAACACCTTTAACAGCGCCATCTACCCCTTGCATTAACGCTTTCTCGTGCTTTTCTATATCATCAAACGCTTCTTGTATTGCATTTTGTGGGCCGAGAAAACTTGAAGAGTTGCGGTTATATAAATTATGTATTGCGTCTTCTAAATTTGCGGAAAACTTAAGTGGGTTATTTTCATGACGCTGAAATGCAGTATGGTTCAATCGATTAGTTTGCTTAAATTCAGCACGATGATGAAGCGTGTCCATTAAGCCACCTAATAGCAATGAAAAGGACTCTCCTAATTGCTTGAACCACTCATCAGAATGCTGAGATGGAACCATATTTCGAGATATTCCAAGACCACTTAAAAATGCATCCAATTCATTGGAATTGGCTTGCGTGTTTGCTTGAATAGGTGAATCTGGCGCTCTCTGAGGCTGGCTTGGACGAGGAGCCGATCTACCCGGCATTGGTCGCTCAATTTCATTTCTCGGTGCTTGAGAAAGAGGCTGCGGATTTGATGGAGCTTGTAATACCGCCTCTTCTTTTTCAATGACCTTGTTCTGTACGGGTGAACTTTGAAGAGATGAACGGGCTTGCGTAGACTGCGCTTGCTGCACATTTTCAGCTACGGGCGTGTCTCCCACTAGTTCATTGGTTACATGAGTTTCAGACAAATTGAAGAAATCGTCTGTAAGACCAATATCACTTTCGAAAACTGGCTCATTAGACAAGCTATTTACAAAGTCATCTTGAAATTTGTTATTTGTCATCTCAGACTCGAATGGTTTTGATTGTTCAAAACTGCTTATGTCTGATTGACCAAAAATATCGTGGTTATCGGTGTCATTATGAAAATGAAGGGTATCTTGAGCGCTGGATTTAAGTTCTACTAATATTTCATATTCGCCAAACGTAATGATATCGTTATCATTAAGTTTTATTTCATTACCACTACCAACTGGAGTTACTGACCTATTAATAAATAAACCATTTGTTGATAGATCCCTTATTAAATAATCCTCACCAAATCGAATTAATTCGGCGTGAACACTAGAAACCACTCTTTCTGGGTCAGGTAATATCCAATCACAACTTTCTGCTCGCCCAAGCTTAATTGAATCTTTGACATTATTATCACTAAATTCAAATTCGCTCTGTATTTCAGATGTGAATTTATGAAAGCTGTTTATAGACAGCACTATTCCCATAATAACCTCAAACCAACATTCTATAAATTTTAGTTTTATAAAAAAGAATAAACAGTTACTCTCATTATCAATGATAGATATAACAATAACATGCCAATTAAATTAGCCTGAACTATGATTAAAATAACTATTAATTTGAAATATATTTTGCAACGGAAAATGATTTATACAGCGCAGTTCAAATTTTAAAAAATATTTCCTTCACCAATTTTCTTTTGACTGTTATCTAAGCCGAAACTTTCGTTCGTAGTAATTGTTTCGAAATTCTGGGTGCCTAACCTTACTGACATTCAACTTGGAGTTCGCTAGATGTCAAAAGATAAACTTCCCCCTAAAGAGCCGACAAAACCACAAGATGGTGATCGCACTCAAATTGTTAAAATGGACCGTAAACCTAATACTCCTTCGCCAAAAGCGAAAGAACCTTCAAAAACGTCGAGCAAGCCGGATCCGAAAAGCAAGGTAGAACCAACACCCAAACCTTCAGAAACAAAGACTACCCCTGCAGTCTCTAAACCAACTGATAAAGACGTAACAGTAAGCCCTGTATCCTCAAAATCACCAACTAAGCCACCGCAAAAAAAAGCAACAAACACCCAAAACGTTTCAAACGCTGAAAGCCTCGTTGGCACTCTAGTTAAAGGGCGCTACAAGCTAGAAGCCTTGATTGGTCATGGCGGGTTGTGTGATGTGTACCGTGCTAAAGACAAAGTATTGGAATCTTCGGGTTCTGAATCTCCTTACGTGGCTTTAAAGATTTTACAAAAAGAGTACACAAGCCAACCTGAAACGGCTCGAATGCTGATTCGAGAAGCACAAAATACGCAGAAATTAAGCCATCCCAATATCATCCGAGTGTTCGATTTTGGTGTCGATCAACAAATTTACTATCTCGTAATGGAATACCTTGATGGGGAAACATTAGAGCAGCTTATTCAGCGCTCTCGCCCATCGGGATTGCAATATGGAAAAGCGCTCGCGTTATTAGATCAAATTCTGGATGCACTTCATTACGCACATCACCAAGACATAGTGCATGCCGATCTTAAGCCGGCAAACATCATGCTTAACTCTGATGGTCAGATTAAAATATTTGATTTTGGCGTATCCAAAACATTTAAACTAAAGCAAGACCAATATGCCGCAGCTCGTAAAGAGACTAACGATAACGTCGGTGGATACACACCTAACTATGCTTCCATTAATCTTATAGATGGCAAAGATCCTAAGCATACTGATGATCTATTCGCTTTTGCCTGCATCGCCTACGAACTTCTAAGTTGCAAACACCCTTATGGTCGTAAACCTGCGAACGTTGCTTTGAAAGAAAACTTAAAAGCAAAAAAACCGGACAATATGCCGGTCACAAAGTGGAAAGCGATCAACGATTACCTTGATCTAGAGAGCGCTCCAAAACTCGACTCAGCTGAGAAAATAAAAAGTTTCTTGCATAAAAACCACACCCCAGCAATTGCAGCTGGAGTGGCAATAATCGGGCTCATTGGAATACTAGGCTATGGTTACGGTCAATTGACAACCGAAATCGAACTTCATAAAGCTCGTATTGGCCAATTAGAAACGAGTATCCAAGACCATAATAACCTGCTTGAAACATCGCATAGCGAAGTCATAAAACTGATAGACAGTAAGCCAAGCCATCATGACGTAATATCGCAAGGACTTTTGCGTCACCATAAAGACGCAATTATCTCTGAGTTTGAAACACAGATAGACGAAATATTAAACGATAGAGAAAGCTCGTATCCGAACTACTACTCCATAGAAAAGGTTTTGGTCGAGGCTAAAAAGTACTATCCAGACTCTCACGAACTGGAAACCATTGTCGCTGATATTCGCTCCAGCAAATTATCGACCCTCTCTGTATTGGCACAGCGAATTAATACTCACCTTGAAAAAGGCCGCTATAGTAAAGCGGATAAAAAAGACAATGTTTTCACCTTGTACCTAGATCTACAAACCATTAACTCGGATTACCAGTTCAAACCATCTTCACTCGCTAACGACGTTTACGGTTCAAAATTTGAGACCGCACTAAAAGATAAAGACACTGTCACCCTTTCCGAACTGATCGCGGTTGGCAACACTCTTTTTGAAAGTGTTGAACAACACAAACCGTTGCTTCAAAAAGGCAATGAAATGTCTGCTGCCATCGAAGCTCTAAGCGCCTATCAACTGAGTTTAGACTCGGGTAATACACTGCCGTATCCATACGAAGCAGCTCGTGTTCTATACGTAGAAGAATTAAGCACATTGCGTTCTTCACTTGATGCGTCCAACACCATTAAAGAATTGGATAACCTCGTCGGAAGCATCGACAACTTTGCAACCAAAGTGCCTAATGACTTTAGAGACGTTTCGAAGCTAAGATCCGATACAGCGAATCGCTACTTGGAGCTGTCTGATTTATTGCTGAATAAGAGGAAGGCTTCGCAGGCAAGAGCTGCAATGAAAAAGGCCAATGAATTATTGCAGAAAGTTGAGCAGTCTAAGCAAGGCGGTTAATTTTGGAAAACTTATTCAAATTAATCAACGAAGCAAAGCAGGCCAACACATTGGTAACGGATAGATACGGAAACCACTTTCTATTGCTTCCAAAAGAAGTAGTTCCTAGCGATGCTTCAGAATTTGCGGATAGAGTGAACTCGAAACAGTGGTTAAATCTGTCATCGATCAGGCGAGTTAACTATCACGCTCTGTTTAATCAGGTATCCACTTCAAACCAATTAACGGTCGGTGTTTTCGACTTGGAGTCTTCACTCAATCAACTGCACCTTAAATTGGACAGAGGCGATATTGTCGCTCTCAACTTAGGTAGAAATCACTAGGTCAATTCTCTTTCTTAACGTATGAGCCAGATGGTAAATCTGGCTCATTTTTCTTAGGCTTTTAATTCGCGTCCAATTTCTTCCACAGAAATGGCTAAGACAAAAGCTCTATATTCCCCTCGAAATTCTCAATAAAAGAACAGACTTTTATAAACCAGTGTCAAAAACCTGTTGCTCACCTGTATCAGTTCAAAAAATTGACCTTTCAAAATCCTCAGTTCTGTAATTTGTCATTATTTCTGAAATATTATCGACTAAAGTTAAGCCCTATCCTTAGGAAGAGGATGTCTTTGGCATGTAATTGCTCATTTTGTTTGTATCATTTTTAAGATCGATATATCTTACTGATGATCTAGTAAGCTAATCTTGAGCTAATAGAGTAATTTTTTATGACTTTCTAGATAATTCAATATTATTATAACTATCAATAAAATTTAACAACATAACGTAGTACAATAAAAGTCAATACTGTTGTGTTGTTTTTCTAAGCGAATTATGGAACGAGGAAAGCACTTGTTACGTGCTATTGCATTTCAATGATAAAAATAAAACCAAGGATGTTAGCGCGATTTTTAAGCATCTTCGCAATAGCTATGTTGCAATTATTACTTTCAGCTGGTGCATCCGCATCTGTATTCCCTATCGAAGTTACTGGGGAAGAAAATGGCAAACGCCTTACCGGCCGATACCTTCTTTGGCACGATGCTTCGGGCAAAGCGGACATTAAAGACGCTATTCAATCTTTTGAGAATCAAGAATTCAAGCCCCTTAGTACTAAGGGGTCTACTGGTTTGCAGCCAGGTGCCTTTTGGAGTATTTTTGCGCTGACCAATACAAGTGATAAAAAAGTCACTCTCAATTTAGAGTATATAGACCACCAACTCATCTACTTAGAAGCTTACCAACGCTCTGTTTCCAGTAATCATTACTCTATGATTGCAAACCAATTTTTAGGTAACTCATTCTCTGAACGATTAGTTCCGCACCTAAGGTTTGTCGTTCCCGTTACTTTGGAACCTAACCAAACATATCAATATATGTTCCGTTACGGATCCGATGGTCAAGGGTATGTTTTTCCAGATATGCGAATCTGGTCTTCAGATAACCTAAACTATAGTCAATCGGTTGAAATTGCGCTTATTTCAGTTGGTATTGGTAGCCTACTTCTTATGGCATTAACGTCATTTGTTGTTGGTGGCGCCTCTGGCGACAAAGTTTATATGGCGTATGGTATTTATGCCATCGCCAAAATATTAACTTGGCCAACCATTCTGGGCTTCACCCACATGTTCATCTTGCAAGACAATTTTCATTGGAGCTTGATGTCGTTAGGTGGCGCAATTTCAATCATGACTGGTATTATCTTTGTCCGTTCAATGCTTCAAACGAAAGAAAAAACCCCAAAGCTGGATTGGGTGCTTCGTTTTATGATTTTGAACGCATTCCTACTGGCTTTAGCAGCATTATTTAGGGAAACAACCTACTCCATAGTCCTTATTACTATCGCATTACTGCTCTACCCTTTTATGGCTGTTGCCGGCATTATTCGCTGGATCCAAGGGTCTCTAGTCTCTGCCATCTACACCGTTGCATGGGGTATTTTAGTTGCCGGGCTTTTTGCTCAGGCCATGAGAGATTTAGGGTACGTAGAGCATAACTTTGCGACGTATTATTGGCCCGTAATTGCCTCTTTCAGTGAAATGGGTGTCATCCTCGTTGCGATGGGTATTCGCTTACTACAACTCCGTAAACGAAAAGACAACGCTGAAACCTTATATCGTCGTCAGTTGGAGCGAGCTAAATATGAGCTGGAAATGCTGGTCTCTGAACGCACACAAGCATTAGAGCAAGAAAAGCAAAGAGCAGAAATTGAAGCTAGAACCGATCCTCTTACTGGTATTAGTAACCGTCGTAGCTTTATGAAACTCGCAGAAGAGTCATTTGATCGAAGTATGTTAGAATCGAAACCTTTGGCAGTCGTCATGTTTGATTTAGACCACTTCAAAGAAATCAATGATCGCTTTGGTCACTCTACGGGCGATAAAGCGCTCAAGCTTTTTGCCAGCACAATTTCAGGCAATATTCCCGACAACGCCATTTTTGGTCGATTGGGCGGCGAAGAATTTTGCATGGTATTCCATGGAGATCAAATGATGGCGATGGATATTTCAGAGTTTCTACGTAGTACGATTGAAAACATATCCATAGACAACGGTGAAAGACAAGTTCGCTTTACCACCAGCGTCGGTATTTCTGTTTTGGATAACGAAAAACACATCGATCAACTGATTACAAATGCAGATAAGGCGTTGTACAGGGCGAAATACTCAGGAAGGAATAAGGTCGTCGTTGATTAGAGTCTGTTAATCTAACGTTACTCAGCGCTCAAACCTCTACACATGCCCAAGCCCCTACACATATCAAATGCGTAGGGGCTATTTTTTTAAGCTCAGATTGAATCACTCATCTCTCTAATAGAAATCTTTATTTCCATCCAGTGGCTTGGCGAGGTAGTCAAAATCTCGCTTCCATGACCAGTCTGGCGTAGACGATATGATTCTTTCCATTTTACATTTCTCGGTTTGATTTTCTTTTAAGCACCACGATGTGGGTTCTGGCACGGTTGCCTTGTTCATCATATGACGGTAATCAGAAACCGCTTTGTAAACCAATCTTCGTGCTTTGTTTAAACTTCCAAGCGGCTCCCATTCACCCACGGCTCTCCAAGGATTCATAGAAACGTTTTCGCAAAACTCCGTTTGTTCTGGGCTGTTTATCAACTGAGGCGGAATATAAACCGTCGCAATTGGAATAAAGGGAGATGCCTTTTCAGACCAAATTACCGTCGCATCATCAATCGGCATGTAGTGGCCAGTAAGCTTCTCTTGCACCATGAATTCAAAGCACGCGTCTCCATTTAAAAGTTGATTTTGGAGTTGAGTGTTCAAATAGTTTTCAGGCGATTTATCCACCTTTGATGGAAACTCCATTCCTTGACACGGCCTTGTAGAAAACTTGATCGCATTACTTCCCAGTTGGTAAGGAAGCATAGAGAAATACTGAGCATCTAACGGGGTGTTAATTACCGTAGTTACGGTTTGAACGGCGCGATAAAACTGTTTGGGATGAAACCTAGGAGGGAAGAAACTGATAAACCACTTCGTACGCTCAAACTTCGCTAAAAAGAGCATGTCCTCTGCGTAATCAAATATATTGCGGTTAAAAAAAGCAGGAACGTTGGTCATAATAAAATCTTGATTCCCAGAATGCCCCAACTCTGGAGCAATTGGATCGCCTTCAACATTCATGACCTTGATTGCCATGCCTCGAGCATCGCCCTTTTTATCTGCCTGAACGAGCATGTCACCGTTAGAAAAACGGATCCAGCTTGGGTACTCGTGCCCTACCTTGCTAAATAAGCTTTGCTGGAATCTTTCTGGAATATCTGGGTTCACAGTAAATGTGGCTCGCACACACCCCGTCGCTTTCGCGTGAGCATCTCGCCTGTACGGCCTTCCATTATACTCTTCAGCACGGCGCGAAATCTCGCGCGCACTGATGATGGAGGATTGCACCGCATCAAATTCAGGTTGCGACATTCCCATTTCAGCCGACACTTCATCCATCGAAAAAGAGGAATAAGAAACCAAAGCCGCCGCCACACCTAAGTAAATTGACGTTAATTTAACCATTTAGTGCACCTCCAAAGGATGGCTTTTAGCCGATTCGAATCGCGCTTCACAGGCTCTTTGTTCAGATTCGAAATAAGGCGCTTCTACATACTGATTCCAATTTTGAGGATCGCCCTCTAACGCCAGATCATAATCCGGATTTCCAAGTACCTTTAAGTACTCAATCAGTTCCATTCTTTCTTTAACACTCAGTAATGTACCTATCCGACCAGTGACATCTGCATCGGTAAACAAGTGCCCCTTATTGCCATTACCATCGATTTTTGTGTCGTGTAAGAAGGCGCCTTGTTTGTTGTCTGTCACGTAACCTAAATGAATAGGATCGTACTCTCGGTTTCCAACATAGAACGCTTGAGGTCGTTCACTTTGCGGAGAAAGTAAGTGGTAAATAGACGGAACCGAACCATTATGCAGGAACGGAGGCGTTGCCCAAACACCATGAAGCGGTCTCGATTTATAGGCTCGCTTGTTCATTATTCGGAAAGGGATGTTTAAACCGTCGTACTCGGGGATCAGAGACTTATCAATATGGTCGTCTTGGTACAATTTCGGAATCAATTGATTCAGTAAAATCTGCAAGCCATCTCCTGCATTGACTGGGGCTGAATCAGGAATAATCTTACTCGCATCGTATTTGTGATCCATGTAGTTATTCGCCGCTGTAGCGTCTGTACCGATGATTTTGGTATCAATCCACGGTAACGCCCACACAACCTCACGCCAGTCCTGACGGATCGCTCTGCCCGCTTCATAGGTAATGTCGCCATCCATATCCCATTGCCAGTTCACATCATTTTGGTGAGCTGGATTCGCTCCTTCATGAGATGCTACTGGCCACTGATAGGATTCTGAACGGTGAGGGCCATGGCAAAACTCACAGCGCTCACTAAACAAATTCTTTCCTTGTGTCGCCATAGCAATATCGATATCGCCGAGGATCTCTTCTGGCCACCTAGGCGGTTCCAACGTTCTTAATTTACCTTCTATACAATGCATTCCCGGTAAATCAATGACCGTTTCGCCAAACTCGTCTGATGTAAGGAGTTCACCATTGTCATTCACCAATTTGATTGGCGCTAAAACCCCCAAACTCTCGCCAATATTTCGAGCCATCGGCTGGTTGGTAAATCCTGTGTATTGCACCCAATCAAATCGCCACATATCCCAGAGGAAAGGGTAACTTACGGGGGCATCTGCGATTCGTAGGTTGCTGGGTTCATCTAGGTCGTAACCAAACACAACATTCCCGATTCGGCCTACCGCATCTGTTCTTCCTCGGCCTTCTTCAACGGGATAGAACTTAGGGTTACCTGCTGTTTTAGCAAAACCATACCCTTTCACGAGAAAGGCTTTTAGATCCTTTCTTAGCTTCATTCGCTTATCCATATCTTCCCCGACAACGCGGTCGGCAAAGCGGTTAAACTTAAAAGGGTCGGCATAAGTAAGAAAGGCAGAAGCGCCCAAAGACAAGATAAACTCGCCTTGCTTTACATTTGAAATACTGTGAAGTGCTTGTCCACCATCGACACGAAGCGCCTTTCCTTGGTAATGCAACTCACCGGTGTGGCAAGCCGCACACGTAATGTCCAGTTTTTCACGCTGCGTTTTTGGATCGATGTGCCGCCCGAAACCGATGGGTAAATTTCCGGGGTTCATAACACTAGGCTGCTGACCAGGGTCCACGATAAACCCCCAACCTCTCATGTTATCGGTACTTGCTAGCATCCCTCTCGATAAAGGCATTTCGAGGTTCACTAACCAACTGTATTCTAAGCCAAGAAGTTCCGTTCCTTGAGGAGTAAAATAATAGGTTTCTCTATCATTTTCAGTCCACCCTTTGTTCAAATAATGAACTTCATTCACGGTCTCCACCGTCAAGTTAGGTGCTAAATACGCTTTAACCTGAAAATAGATAACAGCCAAAACGAAGATTGAAAATATCGAAACTCTTACCCATTTGGGGCCAATGGAAAGCCAGAGGTTCCATAACGCCTTTATAACCCCCAGCCCCCATTTGTATACTTTTAGTAAGAGCCTTAACACAACTCGGAACATCGCCTTTAGTGCTGTTAGTAGCGCTTTAAAAAGCCATTTGAACGGCAGAATAAGCCACTGAACTGTTTTTTCTAATTGCACATTGTCTTCCTGACATTGATAAATTGTCTGAAACAACAATGTTAATAAACATTAACAAAACACGCAGTAATTTAGCGCCAAAAGGAGATCTCACTATCGCTTTATGCCTTCTAATGCCTAATATTTACACATTTAGCTCAACCCTTTACCTCCCTAGCCAATCAATCCCAAAACACCCACTAGTAAAAGAAGAATCCATTGAGGAAGAGAAAATAGAAGGTTAGGCAAATGTAAACGCCACGCCACCCAGAGAAAAAGAAGCGCAAACAGAATGTATTGAACGGAAATAAACATAACGCCAATATCCATGTTGGGCTTGTACGCCGAGAAAATTAACCAGACACCGGATGAAAAGAGCACAATCGTCACCATGTGCCAACACGCATACATTGTACTTTTAACACTGGTTTTCATGTCTGTAAGTAGAAATGGACGTACTGGATCGTAATGCCCTGCTATTAAATGTACGAAAGCGCAAAAAATAGCCATGACTCCCGCCCCTAACCACCAGTAATTTGCAATATTCATATTCTTTCCCTTCTAAAGACTAAACCGAACCTTTGCTTGTGCCACTTGGCAAATTTGTAGGTAGCCATACAAAACTCGCTCATAAAACAGCACGTCCGCCCGAGGGTTAAACGGCATTTTTTCATTGTGATGCGCCTTGTATGCGATCTCGAAACCTTGCTCCATATAGTGGTCATGTTCAGCAAAATCGAACCCTTGCTCCGAGAAAATTTTAGATTTCCAGTTAACAAAATCTGGGAATAACGCATTAAACGCATCCAGTTCTGTTGGGCATGCATGCTGAACATAAAAATGGGCGCCTAGCGTTTTCACCATAGCGATGTCTTTATCACGGTAAGCTTTGAGTAACCGAAGAAAGTTATCTGCCACTTCCCTTTCTATTGGGTAGGTGCTGCCAAAATCGATCACGTGTACGGTGAGATCTTTCGAGATGAGGAAATTGCCAATGTTCGGATCGGCATGAAAACGTTGCCCGTTCTTTAAACTATGGATAAGCAAATCCGCCAGTTTTTGGCATACAACGTCCCTATCCGCTTTAGAGGGATCGGATTCCAACCACTTATCTAAATGAATGCCTTCAACATAATGGGTGGTAAACACTTTGGATGTACACAAATGCTCAACTGGCTTCGCGGTTTCTACACCTTCAATGTCGTCGGCTGAAAAAGCCTGTGTTTGTTCCAATTCATGTAAATAGTCCACCTCTTCAAGCAAACTCGCTTCAATGTGAGGCAAAAGCTCGCGAAAATCGTATTCCTTAGGCAGAAGTTTAATGAGGTGTTTGAGCGTAGCCATATCAGAGCGGATCGTTTCATCAATCCCAGGGTACTGTATTTTTACCGCAAGCTGATTCCCCTCTTTATCCGAAGCAAGGTGCACTTGCCCAAGGCTAGCAGCGGCAAAAGGAGCGGTAGAAAAGCTGGAGAAGATCTTTTCCGGATAGTCACCAAACTGGTCCTTAATCACCTTTCTCACCAAGGCTCTATTAATACCCGGCACTTGATAACAGGCTTTGGAAAGCTCCTTTCTGATCGATTCAGGAATATAGACCTGATTCATACAAAGCATTTGCGCCACTTTTAAGCCAGTACCGCGTAATTTCGTTAACGCACCAAACAGTATCTTCGCGACTTCTTCATCGACTATCTCTACGTCTTCACTAGACCTAGCCGATGCCAACCCCGCGAATTTCTTGGCTTTCTGTGTGAGCTTTTTGGCTCCTGCTTTCACAGCGGCTTCGACAACAACAGAGCTACGGCTCAATTTTCCAGTTGGAATATCTGTCATGTGGTTACCTCCGCTTAATGGTGCGAACGGTATTCATCGCTTTGGTTAAATAATCAAACCCAGAGAATAAGTGATGTCGGAATAGAAACGAGACCATGTCGCTCGCTTTACTCATCATGCCACTCTCTAGAACAGACATGGCAAGCGCGAGGCTCAAATCAATCAACTGTGTGGTTTGAGTAAACTCCTCGGAGTCATCTTTAAGCCAATAGACAAGAACACCTACGTAGTAGTCCCAGAATAAAGATGAAAGAAAGCTGCTGCCTGGCTGGGGAACCAACTCCTCATTTTCATAAGCAGCATGCAGATACCCTTCAAATGTTTCTGAAATTTGATTTTTAACTGGGGACATAGCGCCAAATTTGGCTAACGGAGAAAGAAACGCCAGCTCAAATGCTTCTTCCACAAACTCGCGATTAGAAAGCAGCAGGCTTAAATGGGTTTCAAGAAATAGCTGAACTTTTTCGTTTAGCTTGTACTCATGAAAATCAGGGGTTTGATTCAATTCTTCTATCGTGTCTTCCACGATGCATTCAAAGTACCCATATAGGATTTTTTCTTTATTGGGGAAGTAATTGTAAATAGTGGCGTCACCCACTTCTGCCGCCTTAGCAATTTTACGCATCGACACATTTTTAAAGCCATCGTCCGACATTAGCTCTACCGCTGCGTTGATGATCTTTCTTCTCACCTCAGCTTTCTTTTCTTTCATTTTCATCACAATCACCACAAAACCGAAAACACTATGGATAAAATATGATCAATAAGTAATTTTGTCTATAGTGTTTTCATTTTATTGTTTGTGACTTAAAAAAGAAAATGACACCGGCTTTAATTTACAACCCATAAACATTTGATTTTAAGACCTAACATAATGATGACATTAGACATTTGTCCCTATGCAACAATTCACACCATCACCAAACAGTTTGAATTAGTCACAAACTGTATTCATCCCTAATTGAGACTCAGAGCCCTTTGCTCTAGCCCGCTTTATGCGGGCTTTTCTTTATCTCCCCATTCCGCTTCTTCTTCTTTATCACGAATCCAAATCGAAAGCTGAAAACGCTCTAATTATTCCGCTCTGGTTTACCAGCCGCATTGCAATGGACTAACAAAAAAGAAATGCAACGTGTAAGAAACAAACCGGAACCATTAATGCCTATAGATATCCAGCCCTCTCTGCATTTCTTCGATAACAAACAGTAAAAGATAACCTATTGAATAATTTATAAATAACCAGAATGATACTTTTTGCAAATATAAATTGAATGCAGTGAGTCTTGTGGCATAATCACGTACATTTAAAAGGGTTTAAGAATTGAGTATTGGCACGTTAGGTGAATGCGAGCTGCAGAGATAGGTGAATTGTAGCGGTCTAATAAGTTGTTATGTCTCGTGAGGAATGATTGTATGGAATGGGAAACAGTTAATGGCATTACAGGATTAGTAAGTGCTATTTGCTCGATTCTTGGACTGGGATATTTTGGCACTAAAAGTAAATCTGAAATTGAAACTAATGATCACATCATTACACTTCCCAAATTTATGGCTTTCATTCTAGTTAGTGGAGCTTGGTCACTATTATGCCTTTGTGCTCTCTGGATATTTAACCCTTTTGGCGGCTATATGTATCGTGAAGACTTCCTCCTATTTTATGGCATAGTGCTAACTTTACCTTCTCTAATAATTTTTGGTTTTGGAGTAAGCGCACTGCGAGCACAACAACAAACGTAACAAGCTTCAAACTGATAACCAATGAGTGGCAGTTTTGGTTTACGGTGATTTTAGTGTGTAAGGCGTAATGCAGCGGCTTGTTTTATGCATTGTCAGCGTTTTATTCTGGCGTTAGCTATTTAAGGAAAGTTCGTGGAAAAACTGGGAATAACATTTTTTGATATAGCTCTTCTTATTCTTTGTCCGATCGGTGGAGTTATCGGAAGTTTTGCATATGCAATTATGGATTCTATAGACCCACTAAATTCACCAAAAGACGAGAGCAAAACAAAAGTAGCATCCGAAGCACTCCAAGAAAAAAGGGGGATTTGGTTGGGATTACGCTGTACGCTGGGTCTCATATTGGGGTTAGTTGTGTCTTTATATTTCATTGGTTCTATCCAAGAAAATATATCAACCGTGGCCAAAATAGTCGCTCTATCAATTGTTTCTGGCTATGCGGCACCAAAAATATGGGCTGCACAAGAAATTATTGTTGAAGCAAAAATGAAGAAATTAAGCAGCGATATAGAGAAAAGCTAGCAAAAGCTTCAATCCGACATCCAACGCATGGCATTTCGGGCATTATATTGCCCGAGAAGTCCATCCTAGAGAGCGTGATTTAATCGATTCACTGAATAAAGCGTTCTATGTCGCGGTCCAGACTCGAAAGGGATTAAAGTTGAAATTGAGTGAACTGAGAATTGACTCATAACATACACCTCAGGTTTTAATGCACTTTTTAAGTCTTCTACATGCGGCAGAGCAAGCCGCCTAACTCACTTACGTCCATAAGTAACTCACAAAGTCACAGTTGCTTTGTCCAAAAAGCTACTAGATAATCAGCAACGCTAAATTCTTTCTGCTACCCATGATCTGGTTCTGGTTTACCAGCCGCTTCCAATGTGTAGATACAGGAAGAAATACGAAGCGTAAGCAACAACAAATCGGAACTGCTAATACCTATAGATATCCAGCCCTCTCTGCATCTCTTCGATAACGAACTGTAAAACATAACCTGCTGAATACTTTATAAATAATCAAACTGATACTTTTTTGTACAAACGTGCTTAAGCCCGATAATTTTCGCATTTTTAAATTGAATGCAGTGTGCCCTGTGTCATAATCACACACATTCAGAAGGGTTTAAAAATTGAGTGCTAGCTCGTTAGGTAGATACGATCTTTAGAGATAGACGGAATGTATCGATCTATTAAGTTGTTATGTAAAAGGAGGTAGCTTTGGCACAAGAAGTAGATGAAAAGAGTTTTACAGAAAGGTTTGATTCTGACGACAAATTGATAGCTAAAGGAAAAGTACTAACAACGGTTTCGTTAGTTTTGTTAGCGCTTGAAGCTTCAGGTGCGACAATGAAAGAAGCCAATACATTTATATTCAAAATTGAATTTGCACACCAAGATCATATTGCATACCTGCTATTGACAGCAGTAGTTTATTTGACGGTAAGGTATCGAAACTATGCCAAGCTTTATCACAATGAACTGTTTCTTCTTTGGTCAGATCGCATGATGAAAAATAAAGATGTATTTCATTACAGTCATCGGGAGGAAGTAGTAAAAGGATTGTTAGGTGACGCCTTCGATGTCTGGGAAGGGGATGAACCAGGAATTCAACATTCAACGTATGCAATCAGTGGTTTCTTACGCAGAGGCATTAACTACCCAGCAGTTTGGCGCGGTGAAAGCGGGGATGGTGAATGGTTAGAAGAATATTACGATGAGTATTTCAGTTTACTATCTTTCAATAAGAACTGGACTGCTTTCAAGTATCTACGTTTATTGTTTACTGAATTTAAGTATCGTCTTAGTGCCTTTATAAATGACCGTGAGCATTTGGATGTTCTTAGTCCTTATATGTTTGCTGGATTAGCCGTTTTATCAATCCTCATCCCATGGGAGGTTTTTACATAACAAGCAATTCAATCAGACCCTCAACGCGTGGCATTTTCGGTTTGCAGGTATATCAGTGGTTATGGCGCTTTGCAGAAACTATCGTTGTGCGTTTGGGGTTATTTAATCGGGCGTTATACAAATAGAGGAACTGTATGGATTTTTACACATATTCGTTAGAAGAAAGCATCTCAAAAATAGAAAATAAACAAAGTCAGCGTCATTTTGAAGAAGTCATAAAATGCTACTCAACCGGCTGCTATAGATCGGCAACAGTTATGCTTTGGTCTGTTGTTGTTACAGATGCTCTATTTAAGTTACGTAAGCTATCAGATGTTTATGGCGACAAAAATGCAGAAAAGATCCTGTTAGAAATAGAGAAAGAGCAGCAAGATGAGCCCACTTCATCAAAGTGGGAAAAGAACATTCTAAAAATGTTATTCGAGCGAACTAAGCTCCTAAGTACAGCTGATCTACAAAAACTAGAAACGATACAAAAACATAGACACCTTTCTGCTCATCCAATTTTAACCGAAGAGTCTATTTTATTTGAGCCTACCCCAGAAATGGTTAGGAGTGACATTCGAAATGCACTCGATACACTATTGACTCGTACCGCTTTGCTCAACAAAAACATCGTTGGAAAAGTCTTGGAGGACCTAGAGTCAGTAAAGGAGCTTTTACCAAAGAAACGAGAACTAAGAACCTATTTAGATAGCAAATACTTGAAGTCAACGTCTGAGCCCATTATGGACCACATATTTAGGTCGCTTTGGAAATTCGTTTTTATAACAAAAGATGATCGTGCAATGGACAATCTAGATATCAACTTTCGGGCACTAGAAATTGTTTATGAAACAAACCCTAAACAGTTTTGTGAAAACATTAAGTCTGAGAATGACTATTACTCAAACTTAAATAATGATGTTGAACCTCTTGAAAAGCTGGTGCTTTTCTTATCAACGAAGAAAGTTGTTTATAGCTCGTTGAAAAAGGCAGCTAGATTACTGATAGATAAAACGATTGAAAAAGAGTTTTCATTAAAAGCAATCAGCTTTTTCAAGGCTGAGTCACCAGAAGAGCATATTGAAAAACTTGTCGAACTCATTGAGAGCGAGCACAAACACAACTACGGTGTTGAAGGTAACTATGTTACTAACTCTCACTATTTGATAATCAGAAAATACTTAAGGGATACTGATAATAAGGAACTGCATCACAGGTTCTGTATAGCTTGCTATGGGAATAGTGCTGACTTTGACAGAGCGGACATTTATTACGATAGATATATAAAGAAACAACTCAACTCATTCACTTTAGATGAAATTAAGGTACTGCTCGATAAATGTAATCAAAATAGCCAACTACATTGGTATCGAAAGCGAGCTGACAGAGAAATGTTGTCCATTATGCAGGCTGCTTACGAAATTGACTCTGACTTTGATTTTTCAGGCTTTGATAACCTTCCTAAAAAGAAATTTGAAGAGCAGTTTGAGTAATTTGTACAACAAACTGTTTAAGAATGATTCGTAACGCGTGACACTTTTACTATGCGTTGCTTTTAGTATTTAAGGTGTTATGCGGTGGCTTTTGTATTGCGTTGCCACCAGCTTCAGTGGGCGTTATTCAAATGAAGAAGTACAGAGAATGACTTTAGAAAGAAAAATTGAACGTCTAGAAGAAGATGTCAGCCTCTTGAGAAAAGAAGGTACAAAAGTGTCTGAAGACACACGAAAAGCTTTGATATTAGATATTAAAGAAAAAACTCAAGATGGAAGTTATAAAAGCTTGAGTCTGTTTGTTGGTCTAGCTGTTGCTATTTTATCTCTCGTTGGTTACATCGGATTTGAATCAGTAAAAAGTGAAGCCGCAGAGTATGTGGTTAAATCAGAGCTGAAAAAGCAAATTTCTAACGAATTTGAAACTAATAAAGATGAATCTGAAAAAATTCTTGCTAGTGCCAGAAAAGTACTGGAAGACATAAAAGAGGAAAAAAGAACACTTGAAGCTAAGCTCGCTTCATTGGTGAAAGCTATAGACGAGAAAGAATCAAATCTGCAAAAAATATCAAATGTAATCGCCAAGTATGGTGTTATGAATAAAGATATTAGCTTGATCGTGCCTGAGCAAATAATCAATGTAATTGATAATTCGGGGTTATTCTCTTTCCTAAAATCATTTGGTATCACAGAGTATTCAGTATTGAAGCTCCTTGCAACTGAAACTGAAGATTTCAATTTCCATAAAATTGATCGGAATTCTATTGAACATAGTGTAACTCAGATTCAAGAGCGTTATTCTCTTTCAGTAGATGGTCAGCTGGGTCCGTGCTCGTCTTTAGTCACTGGAGCTTTATTGCTCGAAATCTATGAAATGGAAACACGTAAGGAGCTACAACGTTCATCCTATGGCACCACAGATTGGTTAATTAAGTCATTTCAAACGTGTACAAACGAAGACAAAGATTATATAGCAAGAGCACTTGAATATCCCGAGTTACCATTACATGGTCAACTTAATCGCTTTATTTCAGCAGCACGTATACCCCGTAAAGATCTATTGGAAAGTTTGCGTGTTTCTAGCCCTCTTCCTGAGGCGTACAAGGCATTAGATTGGATAGGTTATGACAGCGAATAAAATTTTTTATAACAAATACTTAAAATTGATTCCAAAAACACTTGGTATTTTCAGTTCAAGGTAAGATTTCGTGTTTACGGAGCAAAAATTTAGGTCAGGTGGAAGTATTGCTCACTCCATAATAGGACGTTAGTTGTTTTTTAGTAAGGGGACATTTTGAAAGTAACAGTAGACCCGAAGTGGAGTTTTTTAACAACGTTAGAAAAAGCTAGAGAAGCATATATTGGCTGGGGGAAAACCAGCACAGGTTACAGAAACAGTGTTTTGAAGGTTTGGGGAAATACTGTCGGAAAAACTAGAGCTCTGAATGAGCTCAATGAACTAATCGAAATTTCCGGCTCAAAAAATCAGTTCGCAGAAGAACACTACCTTAGCCTGTATTCTCTAAAATCAATCGAAAAGTATTTCCGCTCATTATCTGATGACTTAGAGTTAACAAACCGTGCCGTCAAATACGACTTCACGGAAGGTTGCGTCTGTGGATTAGAAGAGGATCTCACAACAGAATTCAAAGAGGTTAAGGGGCTTAATCCCACTAAGTCGATTCAAAATCTTGTGGATGAATACATTCTAGCTTTTCTAAACAGTGAGGGTGGAAGTATATTTTGGGGCATCAATGATGCTGGTGTAGTGAAGAGCTTAAAGTTAACAGCAGAGTTAAGAGATGACATTAATAAAGTAATCAATCTAAAAATTAATACTATTCAACCTTCAATAGATCCTACTCAGATAAAAGTGATCTTTCACGATGTTATTAACTCTAACAATGGGTACGTGTTAGAGGTTAACATACCAAAATCAAACTCACTTGGTCTTCATTTCAATACGTCAGGTAATACATGGGTGCGCCTAAATGGATGTAAACAAAAACTTCAGGGTGTAGCATTACAACAATACATAATTCAGCGGGTGCAACAGAACAACTTACAAGTATTTTAAGTTTCAAGGCACCTTTTAAGTCTTCTACAGGCGACAGAGCAAGCTGCCTAATCCACTTATATCCAAAAGTAACTCACAACGTCACAGCCGCTTTGTGATACCCATGTGCTGGTTCCAGTGCAAGATTGTTGTGGTTATTCGCTCGATACGTTGTCACTAAGAATCAATTATTGAGACAAGACAGATGTTTACTCTAGCCCGCTTCATGCGGGCTTTTCTTTGTCTTTCCATTCCCTTTTGTTTCTTCTTTAACCGGATATTGGATTGAAATCCCCCATCTGCTTAACCGTGAATCCAAATCGCAGGGTGAAAATGCGCTAATTATGCGGTTCTGGTTTACCAGCCCGCTTTGCAATGGTCTAATACAGAAAGAAATACAATGCGTAAGCAACAACAAATCGGAACCATTAATGCCTCAAGATAATCAGCCCTCTCTGTTTTTCTTCGATTACGAAACCTGGGGAACCAGTCCAGCCAAAGATCGACCAAGTCAATTTGCAGGCGTAAGAACGGATATGGATTTAAATATCATTGGCGAGCCTTTGGTTATTTACTGCCAGCCACCCTCTGATTACCTCCCCTCTCCAGAAGCGGCGCTTATCACCGGCATCACTCCACAAACCGCAGTGTCTAAAGGGCTTCCTGAACCTGAATTTATTCGAAAAATTCATGATGAGCTCTCTACTCCAAACACAACGAGCCTTGGCTACAACAGCATTCGATTTGATGATGAAGTTTCTAGGTACACTCTTTACCGGAATTTCTTCGACCCTTACGCATGGAGTTGGCAAAATGGTAACTCTCGTTGGGATTTACTCGATGTGATGCGTGCTTGTCATGCCCTTAGACCTGAAGGCGTCAATTGGCCAAAACGCGAAGATGGGCACACCAGCTTTAAACTGGAGCATTTGTCTGTCGAAAATGGGATAGAACACGAAAATGCCCACGATGCGATGGCAGACGTTATCGCAACCATTGAAATGGCGAGAAAAGTTAAAGAAGCGCAGCCTAAGCTGTTTGATTACCTCTTTAGCATGCGCCACAAACGTAAACTCAATGAGTTGGTCGACATCGTTAACATGACACCACTAATGCATGTTTCTGGCATGTTTGGGGCGGAATGTGCTTATACCTCTTGGGTTGTTCCTTTGGCTTGGCACCCAACCAATCAAAACGCCGTAGCAATGGTTAACCTTGCCATGGACCCTACCCCACTTATTGAACTCAGTTCCGATGAATTAAGAACAAGGCTATACACACGCCGAGATCAACTGGAAGAAGGGCAATTGCCTGTTCCCGTTAAGCTTGTTCACCTGAATAAATGCCCTGTTCTCGCACCGGCGAAAACGTTAACGGCAGAAAATGCCCAATTTATCGGAATCGACAGAGAACAGTGCTTGAAAAATCTGGCTCTCATTAAACAACACCCAGAAATTAGAGAAAAGCTTATCGAGCTATACCAAAACAAAGATGAGTACGATGTCGATCCAAACGTGGATACTCAGCTTTATAATGGATTCTTTTCTCCGGCAGACAAAGCCACCATGGACATCATTCGAGAAAAAGCCCCAGAGCAATTAGCGGGGATGGAAATCAATGTTAAAGATGAACGTATTGCGCCACTTCTGTTCCGTTATCGTGCTAGGCACTACCCATGGACGCTCGATGAATCAGAGCAAGCTAAATGGGCTGCGCATTGTCGAGATTATTTCGAAAGTAATTTGCCCGACTACATGCAGAACCTTGAAAACTTAGTTCACGAACATGATGGTGATGAAAGAAAGGTATCGCTGTTAAAATCCGTATATCAATACGTAGAAAAACTGGTCTCATAAGGTTCGTTTGTAGATGTTGCAACGTGTTCTTGGTTACGTAATTTCCTTTCTTGTCATTATGGCTTGTCTGCTTGTTGGTTTGACTATCCAACACTTATTGGGGCTCGCGATACCCGGCAGTATTTTTGGAATGTTGATTCTCTTTACGTTGCTTGTACTTGGGCTCATTCCGGTTGAATGGGTGCGCCCTACTTCACAGCTGTTTATTCGCTATATGGTGCTGCTCTTTGTGCCCATCAGCGTTGGGTTAATGAACCACTTTGACATGCTTGTCGATAACGCGCTCCCGATTTTAGCGAGTGCAGTCGGCGGTACAGCCATTGTTCTTGTTTTACTCGGACTTGGATTAGACAAACTATTGAAGGAGCCAAAATGATGTGGGTGCTCCTGACTTTAGCGGCTTTTTTCTTTGCTCGTGCAGTTGCAAGAAAACTCAATAGCCCAATTGCGAACCCGCTTGTTATTAGCGTTTCAATCATCATCCCGACACTGGTATTCCTAGATGTTGATTTTGACACTTACTACTCGCAAAACGAATGGTTTAGCTTCTTACTACAACCTGCTGTTGTTGCCCTTGCTTACCCTCTTTACGAACAGCTACCAGAAATACGCGCTCGCTGGCGTATCATATTATTGGCTTGCGGAGTGGGTAGTATTATGTCGATGTTTTCGTCGGCTATGATCGCCTATTACTTAGGAACCGAATTGCACCTTATCGCCAGTTTACTTGGCAAATCGGTCACTACTCCCATCGCTATGGAAGTCTCCAGTTACTTAGGTGGCGAGCCCGCCGTTGCCGCTATACTCGTTTTGCTTGTTGGTGTATTTGGGGCAGTTTTCGCGTATCCGATTTATAACTTGATTGGTGTTAAACACCCAATAGCACGAGGTCTTACCATGGGTACTGTTTCTCATGCCCTTGGAACCGCTGCTTGCGCAGAGAAACACCCAAAAGACGCGGCATTTAGCTCGCTCGCGCTCGTTGCTTGTGGGGTGATCACGTCAATTCTCGCTCCGGCATTTTTTGCGTTGGTCGTGTGGTTAGGGTAATCAGCCCCTAACTTCACGCCTCCCCCTCCTATCTCCCCTTATCTCCCCTTATCTCCACTTATCTCCACTTATCTCTCCCTATATCGCCCTTTTCGCTAACTGCCACTTACTCCAATTCACTTTCACTTGCTCTCACTTTTGCTCAAATAACCGCTTAAAAAGTAATCTATTAATAAATTTGATGTCGGTCGCACGAAATTTCTATGTAATCAATTACAAGTTAGATGTCACTCACATAGTGAAACCAAATGACCTATTGCAGACATTTGTGTGATTTACATCACTGCGATGGCGTGTATATTTTCTAGAATGAAATTGAACGTACACCCAAAAGGACAAGAAATGAACGCTAGGATTTTAAAGGCGATTAAAGAGTTACCGACTCCACTCGCGGCTGCGATGGAGGCAATTGTTTCTAATCCGGATTTTAACGCGACCATATCACCGCAAGATTTTGATGAGCTTCTCACGGTTTCTGGCTTGAGCGATGAAGAATTGAGAGTCGCCCTGTTGCCTGTTGCTGCAACCTATTCTCACGCCCCAATATCCAACTTTTACGTTGGCGCTATTGCTCGCGGGGTTTCTGGGCGACTGTATTTTGGTGCAAATATTGAATTTCTAGATGTACAGCTAGGGCAAACCATCCACGCTGAACAATGTGCCATTTCCCGTGCTTGGATGATGCAAGAGCGTGGGATTAAAGATGTGACGGTGAATTTCAGCCCTTGTGGTCACTGCCGTCAGTTCATGAATGAATTAAACACCGCTTCTGAGCTGTCGGTTCAACTTCCAAATCGAAAAGCAAAGACTCTCCACGACTATCTGCCAGAAGCCTTTGGCCCTCAAGATATTGGAATCGAGTCTGCGTTGATGACCGAAGTCGACCATGGTAAAACCCTCGATTCTGATAACGATCTCGTCATCAGTGCGCTGGCGGCTCTAAATATTAGCCATGCTCCTTACTCTCATAACCTAAGTGGCGTAGCTTTACGCACCAAGTCTGGGTTCGTGTTTACGGGCGCATACGCAGAAAACGCGGCGTTCAACCCTAGCCTTCCTCCTCTGCAGGTCGCCATTATTCAGATGATGATGTTGGATATTTCACTGGATCAACTTGAAGAAGCCGTTTTGATCGAAATGCGTGATGCGACATCAAGCCACTTAGCGAATACTCAAGCAACTCTGGAAGCAATCAACCCAGACATTCCACTTGAATACATTTCACTATAAACCGTAACAACTTATACACATTAAGACCTTGAATTTACAAGGTCTTAATGTACTTGGTTGAGAATAACACAAAGCCTTAGCAAACGATTGCGCGCCAATGAAAAATGAGTATGATCCGCCTCATATCACTCAAGATAAGGTTGAACAATGTTTGGTACAGCAACAGGTAAAAAGGCAACACGCGTTCTTCTACTGGGATCAGGAGAGTTGGGTAAAGAAGTGGCTATCGAGTGCCAAAGACTTGGATTAGAGGTCATTGCTTGCGATCGTTATCCGAACGCCCCTGCAATGCAAGTCGCCCACCGTTTTCACGTTCTGGATATGCTTGATGGCGACGCTCTAGCGAATGTCATCGCCCAAGAACAGCCTGATTTTGTTGTTCCAGAAATAGAAGCTATTGCGACAGACAAACTGGTTGAGCTTGAGTCTCAGGGGTTAAATGTTGTTCCAACAGCGAATGCGACCAAGCTGACGATGAACCGTGAAGGCATTCGCCGTTTAGCGGCTGAAGAATTACACGTAAAAACGTCGCCTTATCGTTTTGCAGACAACTTTGCAGATTTCGTTAGTGCGGTTGAATTTGTCGGCACACCTTGTGTTGTAAAACCCATTATGAGTTCATCTGGTAAGGGTCAAAGTGTTATCAAATCCGAATCGGACATTCAGAAAGCATGGGACTACGCTCAAGAAGGCGGTCGCGCTGGCGCTGGTAGAGTGATTGTTGAAGGGTTCATTGATTTTGATTACGAAATTACTCAGCTTACCGTCAGAGCGATTGATGGCGTTCATTTTTGCGAACCCATTGGTCACAGGCAAGAAGATGGCGACTATCGCGAATCGTGGCAACCTCAACAGATGTCGGACACTGCCAAAGCCAATGCACAGGAAGTTGCAAGCAAGGTAGTCAATGCATTAGGTGGGCACGGAATCTTTGGTGTGGAGCTTTTTGTAAAAGGTGACGACATCATATTTAACGAAGTTTCCCCTCGCCCTCATGATACTGGGTTGGTTACGTTAATCTCGCAGGAGATGTCTGAATTCGCATTGCACGTAAGAGCGTTTACAGGTATGCCAATCAATCACATAACCCAATACGGTGCGTCTGCTTCAGCCGTGATCCTTGGTCAGGGTACATCGACTGATATTCAATTTAGTGGCATTGGTGATGCATTAAGCAGTGCTCAAACACAGTTGCGTCTTTTCGGTAAACCCGATATTGATGGACGTCGCAGGCTGGGCGTGACTTTGACTCGTCGTGATACTATCGAGCAAGCGGTTCAAGATGCAGTAGAAGCGGCTTCTAAGATAAAAATCGAATACTAAAAGTAAGACTTTGTGACTGCTCGATTTGGCTAGCTCAACTGAAAAGCCAGCATACAATTATGCTGGCTTTCTCTTAATTTGAATTTGGGCGAAGCCGACTCACTCTAGGCTTCCGGTTCTATCACCCAAACCTCTTCTGCAAATCGAGTCAATCCCTTTTGAATTCTAGGGTGGCTTTCATCAGCATCTTCACGAGATACTCGTGTGACTTTAAACCCAGAGAACAATTCATGTATTTCGGTTGCGGGAACGCTGAATGGTGGCCCTGTCATTTCTTTTTGGTCATAGTCCAATGAAACCAAAAGAATTTTGCCACCTGGAAGCAGTAGCGATTTCAGCCTTTCTACATAGTCGCGTCGTATTTCTTTAGGTAAAGCAATCAACGCAGCGCGATCATAAACCAAATCAACAGGTTGTATCGGCGCTGTAAAATAATCGCCCGTGTAAATACTTAGCTCATCAAATTGATAGAGTTCATGCTGACCAGAAATTGTTGTGACGGTGGGTGTATAAAACTGTTCGGCAAAAAAGGCTCTCACCGCAATATCACTAAGCTCTACACCTTGAACGTCTTCGTGGAATTTGGCTAACCACACAAGATCTTCAGACTTTCCACATAAAGGGACAAATACTTTCTTTTCACGGCTAGGTTCGAGTAATTTCCAATGTTCAATTAATACGGGGTTTACATCGGTTAAGTGAAACCCTATTTGGTTAGATGCCCATTTCTGATGCCAAATTTCTTGGTCTTGCATTACCATTCCTCAAGCTAATACCGTTTTGTAGAGAATATAGGATCGCCTCTTAAACGGAAAGAGATGATGCTGATTGGCGAAGAAATGATATACCCGAGTCACCTCAAGATACTAGGTTCAGCGAGAGTTAACTTGGGTATACAAGCTAATTGGAACTAAAGTGCTAATTATTTGTTTCACTCCCCACCAAGGCTAGCTACTCAAATTGGGTGAACATCACACTTTCATAAAGTTTTGCGTTAAACCTTAGTTTCTGTCATGGATTTAATGCACTAATCACCGTAATTTGTGCCGCATAAAACTACAAATACAAACGTCAGGTTTAAAAATGGCTAATCGCACACTTATATTTGGCAATATAGGCGCGGGAAAGTCTGCTTTAGCAATAAAAGTTTCGTCTATCACCGGGCAAAAACACATCGAGCTCGATGAATTAGCATGGCACGACGAACAGCATTCTATTGCAGAAAAAATGCAGTTTCTTTCTAGTGAGCTTCAACATCTAAACACTTCGGGTAACTGGGTAGCAGAGGGCGTATTCGGACAGTCGCTTTCAAAGCTTATGGTAAAAACCACACAAGTTATATTTCTGGATATGCCTTTGCTTGTTTGTCTGAATCAATTAGATAAACGATATAGAAATAAACTGCACGTTTCCGATCTAGAACGTCAAAAGCTATGGGCAAGATCATACTACCAAAGGGAAACTGCTAACTCTTATGCCTACCATAATGAGCTTTTCGATCGTTTTTCAGGGCATAAAATAAGGATATCCGACGCAAAATCGCTGAAGGAATTCTGCACCAAACTCGATCGCACAAAAAATGCGCACAACCTCACACTAATCGACTAAATATACCGCTAGGGGTTGGAACTTAACCCTTTCATCCCTATCTAATCTATATCTGCCAAATGCAGACTATTCAACTTCTTAACGCGTTTAGTACCCTTTTTGTACACAATTTACTGCGCTTAAACTAGGAGTATGAATGAACCTGTTTCTGAAAACTACGGCTTTGATGCTATTGCTTCTGAGTAAAGCACCTTTTGCTGCCGTAAACTCTCCAACGTATAACTCCGACTCTGCACGCTCTTCTGGCACTTCTCAAAACCAGCCAAATGCCAATGTATTTCGACGTAGCTTGAGCGGTCTGTATAGCATTCCTTCAACTAACGCTAAACCCATTCAACCTTATTCAGACTTTGATGTGTTGTATTCCAAAGCTCATCAAGCGCAATTTGAATTGGAGAACCTTTGTAAAACGGCTGGAATGTTGAGCGGAACGACCCCTTATTTCGCAGGTGTTAAGAGTGAATCCAGAGCAAAAGACAAAATTGAAAAAGAGTTAGATGGAAACGTATCAAGGATTACCGATTTAGCGCGAGCAACCTTAGTTGCTAAAGACATCCCAAGTTTGGTTACTGCCTACGAAATGCTTCATAAAAACGCAAAAATTCTGAAAGTGAAGAATCGCTTCAAATCCCCTACACCTTCCGGTTACAGAGATCTTAATGTCTTGTTGGAATTGCCCGGTACTAAGCTCATTGCAGAAGTACAGTTGCATTTAAGTGATATTGCAGAAGTGAAGAGTGGTGCAGAGCATAAAATTTATCAGAAGATTCAGTTTATTGAACGTACGGCTGCGATTGAATCTAGAGAAATGAATGATATTGAAATTCAAAACATAAAACAGTTAAGGTCGAAAGCCAAAACCTTGTATCAAAACGCTTGGCAACCTTACATTGCGCCTCAGGCTGCTTAAGGTCTGTTGATTGGAGTATTGGAGAACTAGCTGCGAAAAAGTAACGAACCGTAAAGCTAGAAACCAAGAGGCTACTAGAAGCCGAGAAGCTACTAGAAACCAAAAAGATGCTAGAAACCAAGAAGCTGCCAGACTTAAGATTTATACCTTAAGTCAAGCAGCTTCAAGCAGTTGAGTTTCCCACGCAGCAAAACGAATACGTCTAAAACCACCATAAACCAAAATGACCGCAAGCGAATGCGGTCAATTTGCTTAGGCTACTTTTCAACCTTGATGTTTTCGACCCGGGCTTTTAATTTTTGACCTGGACGGAACGTAACAACACGTCGAGCAGTAATTGGAATGTCTTCGCCCGTTTTAGGGTTACGACCCGGTCTCTGATTTTTATCGCGAAGATCGAAATTCCCGAAGCCTGACAGTTTTACCTGTTCGCCACTTTCTAGGGCTTTTCGAACTTCCTCGAAAAACACTTCAACCGTTTCCTTGGCATCCCGTTTACTGTATCCGAGCTTTTCAAACAGGTTCTCAGCCAAATCGGCCTTTGTGAGCGCCATAAAACTTCCCTCAAAGCTGTGTTAAACAATAGCTACAAAAACTGTAGCGCCAAAGCACTTTGTGGGACCTTTAAGGTAGCTGAAGACCCCACAAACAAAAGTGTATGCCAAGCTTATGATTTTCGCCAATTTTTTTCTAATGCCATATTAAGCACAAACTGTAAGTAGCTGATAATTTACTCAACAGAAGTAATGTTTTAAGGACAAATAAACCAACAAAACCACAAAACACAACATACAAACCCACTAAACATCGAAATAAAAGTGAATTAGACTAATGTAAATTTTGTGTACTTTTTACATGTTTTATTAGGTAATTCATAAAGTTGAGACAATATTTCCGAACTTTTGCGATTAGAGACACATCATTTATGAAACCAAAATCAGATGGTTCAAGTGCATAGCAACAAACAACCATCGGAGCCTGTTATAACTTTTAATGGATTAATTTAAACACCCAATACCACTATTCGCTTTCTGGCTCTGGTCGGCACACCCCAACTCAGAAACTCCACTTAATTTGAGCATAAATGGCAGTAGCGGATGTTTTACCGAATACGCTATTTTCTCTTCCATCAAAGCGCTGAATCACTCCGATCAGTTGCGCCTCATCTGAGATCGAGTAACTCGTGTTCGCGCCTAAAAAGAGGGAACCATCACCATATAATGTAGAACTGAATGTTAATCGCATGAGCGGGGATACATCGAACCCTAAGTCAACATAAGCGGTATGCTCATCGAAGCTCATGGTTCTCGGTGAAATTGGCTTGTTAAGATAATTAGAGCCGCTATTTGGCTCTTGTGGTTCAGAGATATAAAGCGTAGCGACTCTTCCCAACCAGTTTCTTCTCCCACCAAAGCTATAATCCACTTCGACACTGGCTATGATAGTGGCGGTGAGCTCTATCTCTTTCCATTTTTCTTTAGTTGGTGAAAAATAGCTTACCTCGCCTCTTACGCCAGCGCCTTTAATATCGCCTGCAAAACCCGCCCCTATTACCGAATCCAGTTTGGCTTTGCCTACCATTAATTGGTAATCCCAACCCGAGTCATTTCCTAGATACCGAGCCGAGTAACTGCTTTGGTCATCGTCTTCGCTGGGTGAATACACCACGTCAAAACTGCTCGCGTAACCCAAACTTCGGCTGAGTTGTAATGCGTCTGCTCCACCTTTCTCTTCATAATCAAAATCATAGATAGAATAGGTGTTGTAGATATCATTTGGGTTCCATATTGTGGTCATCGCCCAGTTAATGCGAAACCGCCCAGCTCTGGCTCGCCATTCACGTCCGGAATAGTCTAGATAGGCTCGGTCAAATTGTGTTGTTCCAATTTGCCTGCCGTTGTCATGCCAGTTGCTCGTTAAATCAAAGAACCCATCATCCTGACCGACTGCGCTTCCGTAATTGGGGTTGTTAGTGACGGAATCTCCCCAAATATAGCGGTTTCTCATGCTAACGTTGGCTCGGAGTGCCGAGCTAAAGCGATATTCAAAGTTAAACCGTTGGTGTAAGAGATGATCCGTTAAGTGAGTACTTGAAGAATCGGCTGCATTAAAAGTCGCCATATACTTAATATAGCCACCCAGATCCCAATTTTTTTCGGGTACTAACCCTGGAATCTGGGCAAAGCTAGAAAACGAAGCACAAGTTGCAATCAGATAACTCGCTGAAAACAGATAACTTATCGATTTCATACCAGTTCCACGTCAACTCGTTCGTTTTGTTGCTTGTCTTCTGTCAATTGACCGTCTTCAAAAACAATCACGCGCTTAGCGCGTTTGATGACCCTTGGGTCGTGAGTGGAGAATATGAATGTTGTTCCCTCTTCATTGTTCAAACGCTCCATAATATCTAACAGCTCCGCCGTGCTTTTTGCATCCAAATTTGCCGTTGGTTCATCTGCCATTACAAAACGAGGTCCGGGAGCAAGCGCTCTCGCCACCGCAACCCGTTGCTGCTGCCCACCGGATAGTTTGGCAGGTACTTTGTGCATTTGATCTTTCAAGCCAACGTTTTCGAGTAGTGCTGACGCTCTGCTTTCACACTCCTGAGTTGTTCGACCTTGCAACTGCATGACAAATTCAACATTTTCTAGAGCGGTCAATACTGGAAGTAAACTGTAGTCTTGGAAGATAAACCCAATATGATCCCGACGAAACGCTATCAGTTCTTTTTCTGGTAAATCACAAATATCGCAACCATCAATGCTGACCTTTCCTGCGGAAGGTGTATCGATTCCACCGAGCATGTTCAAGAGCGTGGTTTTTCCAGAGCCGGATGGCCCCATAACCGCGACGAATTCTCCTTGTTCAATCGTCAAATCTAGCGCTTTAACCGCATGCACGGGAAAGTCACTGTCTTGGTTATAGGTTTTGCGTAGCCCATTTATTTGAATAGTCATATTTAATGCTTCTCCGACATAGCTTGCACTGGTTGTTGCTTAAGAATTTGCCTTGCCGGATACAGTGCAGCAATGACACTGGCAAGAACGACCGTAAACACAATAAGTTGATACTCTGATAGCTGGATGCGCGGATACAACACAGTGTCTACACCATAAGCACCTAACGCATCTGACATGATGCGGAGATCAAGCCCTGTATGATTCAAAATGAGAATCAAGGTTACGCTGGCTAGCACACCCAAACATGCTCCTAATGCGCCTAAGAACGTTGCTTCGCATAGAATGAGCGTGAATATTCGATGTTTTTGCATCCCTACTGCCATGAGCACACCAAACTCTCGTGTACGCTCAAAAACAGACATTAGCAGAATATTGACAATCCCGAAGCCCATCGCGATAACAAACACACCCAAAATTAAGCCGTTACTCGTGGCCATTGAACTTTGCGCAGACGCAAGCATCGGCTGAATTTGACGCCAACCTCGCGCTTCACTGTCATTAGGCAATATGGTGTTTATTGATTCTAAAAATGCTTCTATTGATTCGACCGACGGATCTTTTAGTAGGATGGCCACTTCATGTGAACCTTCAATGCCTGCTAACTTCGTTAAATCGGATTTCCTTACATAGATATTGCCGTCGTCAAAACTGCTTGAAGGCGTTTTGAACACACCTCTTACTCGGAACGCTGCACCAGCAACCTCATTATTGGTGTCTGAAAAAGTGAGCACTACTTTTGATCCGACCCTCAAGTTAAGCCTTTGTGCTGTTTTTTCAGAAACGAGAACGGGGTTCCGACCTTCCTTGCTTAACCAGTCCCCTTTAACGATGTGAGATGACAATGGCGTTATTTTCCGCTCTGAGTCCAAATCCACTCCATTGATTTTTATGCCTCTATTGCTTCTCGCAGACGCAACCATTCCGTGGACAAGGAACCGGGCTGACATTTGCACCACATCGGAACGACTTTCGATTGCCTTCAACATCGCCTCCGAATCTGGAATAATCGCATTGAGATCTGGGTTGTCAGAATAAGATTTGTGATGAATTTGAACGTGGCTAGTTTGCCACGAGATGGCGTTACTCAGCATGCTATCCATTAAGCCATTCATAAAGCCCATGATGGAAACCACCCCAAGTAACCCAAATACCATGGCGCCTAGCATGATCCCTGTGCGAATTTTATTTCTCCACAAGTTGCGCCAAGCCAGTTTAATCAGCATGTGCGCCCCCTTTTAGTGCATTCACTAAATCCATCCGATACACCCTAAACATTGGGTAAAGCAGGCATAAAACTAACAGACCAATAATGATGGAAACCTGATTCACATATAGGCTTGCAGATAATGCAAAGGGAAGAATGGGCTCCATACCCGCTTCTAGCATAAGCGTTGCAGTGTCACCGGTTAGCTGGATAGGATTGAAGTAAAAGTAAATTAAGATTGGTGTTGCTAATAACATTCCAATAAAAGCGCCAAGCGCACCAATGAAAATAGACTCTATGCCAATCAATGCGAGTAAGCGGCTTCTGAGTAACCCTGTCGCTAGCATGACACCAAACTCACGTTGTCGCTCTAACGTCATCATGAGAATGGTGGCAAATAGCCCAAAGCCAACAACACCATAAAGCACTAACATCATAAAGATGCCCCCTGCTTTATCCATTTGAATGTTCTGGGCGGTTTCAGGAGAAAGGTCTCGCCAATCCCTCACTCGCACATCTGAACCAAAAGCGTCTTTTAACTCTTTTACCTTTCGGTCTAAGTCATTAAGATCTTCAACGTGTATAACCCAATTGGTGATTTGGTTATCTGTGCTGAACATTAGCTTTGCTTGCTCAAGCGGAATGTAAACCAGCTGGTTTTCCAATTGGGGAATAGGAAACGAAATTAGCCCTGCCACCTTAAACAACCCTGCCGCGGTTTGTCCTCTATAACCTTGCCCATAGAGCACCAACTCATCACCGACAGACAAATTCATATGGCGTGCTAGCGATTCACCCACCAGCACTTCCTGATCTTCTGGATTCAGATAGTGACCTTGAATTACCTTTTCACTTAGCTTTGCGTAGCTGTCTTCAAGCTCTGGGGCGATGCCAATAACCATGACACCTTTGGATTTTTCTTTCGCTGCTGCCAACGCAAATGATTCAATACGAGGGAGTATGTGAGTAAATTCAGGGTCTTTTGTTACAGGGGAAATAAACTCAGGGGATGCCGGAATCAAATCATCAATACTGTTGCTCTCACCAAAATTTGGATGCTGTAACTGAATTAACCCTGTAGAAAAGCGCGCGCTGTTTTCGATACTGTTGCTGTAGGTCCCTTCTTGTAACGAGCGCATAACGAGCGAAAGAAACAACGCTAATGCTAATGCAGAAGCTGTGAGTAGCGTTCTGCGCTTTTGCCGCCATAAGTTACGCCAAGCTAACGTAAATAGCATGATATGTCCTTAACGGAGTAAAGGCTGCCGATTCTGAGTTTAGGGTCTGTTGACCCTAGTCACGTAATGTTTTCATTTGTGATTGTGAGAAAAAGTCGTCACCTATCTCAAAATCAAACTGGGCTTCATGTGTGATCATTTCTGTTTTCTGACCCGGCTTATCTGCCGGAATCATTTCCATTCGGGTCGCGATATTTCGCCCACCGAGTTCTTTCACTTCGTAGGTACTAAGCGTGTTCACTAACTCATCAAATTCGTCATAAAACTCCACCTTTCTTTGGAGGTAGGTGCCTTGTGAAATCCACAATGTTACTTTGCTCCAGACAACAGGCGCATCTGGTTTGGCGGTTGCTTCAATCTTCCATGTTGATACCGAGTCAAACGTATCTTCTCCCACCAGTTCATGGGTATAGTCGACAACAATGGAAGACTGATTAATGAGATCATCATTGGTGAAGTCAGACCCCATCCAAGATTGTCCTAACATGGAAGGCGCAATTTTAATCACCCTCTCGATTCCGGGTATCCAGTTCCACATTTCTCGATATCTTTTTAATGAAGTAGAACCTTTATCCTTTGCAGGCGCCGTGACCAAAACCAAAGAAAGGTCTTGCCCTTTACTCCAAGATTTCATGCTCATGGAACGAGTCCAATCAGGACGGACAATGTTCATTGTAGAAACGGTGTAACTAGAGTCTCCACGCATTTGCTTATCTGACTTGATTATGATGTCTTTAGCGGTGAGAGACGATGCCGAGGCATCCCCCAAAAAAGGTAGAGCGATGATAAGAATTAGTAGCCAACGTTTCATGTTTTCTCCAAAACCTAAGTTATATGAACATGATGATATATTTTGGATTAACGATGCGTTAAGGAAGATCAAATTGCCAGACGATTTACAACTCTCTGAATAAAAGCGGGATGACAGGTACAAAAAAAGCAGGCTAATTCGCCTGCTTTTTGTCTATTTGGTAAGAATCAACTAGTCACGTAGTGAAGCACCAAACTTCTCAGAGACGTGAGCGACGATCGCATCAACCGCACCCGCGATGTCTGCATCTTCTAGCGTGCGCTCTACTGATTGTAATGTTAGCGCGATAGCTAGGCTCTTCTTGCCTTCTTCAACGCCTTTACCTACGTAAACGTCAAATAGCTTGGCACCTTTCAAGAACTCACCACCTTGTGCTAAACATGCAGCAACGATGTCGCCAGAAGCGACAGCTTCATCAACAACAACGGCAATGTCACGACGGTTTGATGGGAACTTAGAAAGCTGTACTGCTTCAGGAATCACTTTCGTGTTGATCGCTGACCATTCAACTTCGAATACGATAGTACGACCGTTTAGACCGAACTTACGCTCAAGTTCTGGGTGTACCGTACCGATTACACCTACCTGCTTCCCACTGACAATTAGTGCTGCAGATTGACCAGGGTGAAGCGCTGGGTTCGCTGCTTTATCTTCAGCAGAAAGCGCTGCGAAAGAGTAAGCAACTTCGTTTGCAGTTAACTCAAGAACGGCTTCTAGATCGCCTTTAAGGTCGAAGAAGTCCACTGTGTTTGTCTCGATATCCCAGTGCTCTTCACCGCGAGTACCTGCGATAACACCTGCAAGCATCGGCTCTTGACGCATACCGTTTTCGGCTGATTCACACGGAATGAAACGTAAACCGTATTCGAATAGACGAACACGTGGCTGTTGACGTTTCTGGTTATGAACTACTGTGTTTAATAGACCTTGGATAAGACCTAAACGCATCGCTGACATATCCGCAGAAATTGGGAATGGCAGGATTAGCGGTTCAACACTTGGAACAACGAGCTTTTGCTGCTCTGGTTCAACGAAGCTGTACGTAATCGCTTCTTGGTAACCGCGGTCAACAAGTAGGTTACGAACGCGTTTTAGCGGGATATTCGCTTCAACGTGGTTGTGCATCTGAAGTGCAGCAACTGGACGTTGGTTAGGAATATTATCGTAACCGTAGATACGACCCACTTCTTCAATTAAGTCTTGCTCGATAGCTATATCGAAACGCCAAGTTGGGGCTGTTGCTGTCCAACCTTCGTTCGTGCTTTCTACCGATAGACCAAGACGCTCTAGGATTTCAGCCACATCGCTATCTGCAATATGGTGACCTAGTAAGCTATCTAGTTTAGTGCGACGCAGTGCAACTGTGTTTGCTTTTGGCAGGTCTGCTTCGGACTCAGCACCCACTACTGGCGCAACTTCACCACCACAGATCTCAACGAGAAGTTCTGTCGCGCGTTCCATTGCGTTTGCTTGTAGTGCGAAGTCCACACCACGCTCAAAACGCATTGAAGAATCAGTGTGCAAGCCATAACTACGAGCGCGACCACGGATGTGATCCGGTGCGAAGAACGCACACTCAAGTAGAACGTCTTTAGTCTCAGTCGTTACACCAGACTCTTCACCACCAAAAATACCCGCGATTGCTAGCGCTTTGCTGTGGTCTGCGACAACCAAAGTGTCGGAGTTTAGTTCAGCTTCATTGCCATCTAGAAGAGTCAGCTTCTCGCCCTGCTCTGCTAGACGAACCACGATACCACCTTCGATCTTCGCGAGATCGAATGCATGCATTGGTTGGCCTTGCTCTAGAAGAATAAAGTTGGTGATGTCTACCACTGGATCGATAGAACGAATACCACAACGGCGAAGTTTCTCTTGCATCCAAAGTGGTGTTTCAGCTTGAACGTTAACGTTCTTAACTACACGACCAAGGTAACGAGGACATGCATCTGTCGCTTTTACGTCGATAGAAATCGTGTCATCGATAGAAGGTGCAACTGCATTTACTGCTGGCTCTGTAACGTCTGCACGGTTCAAAACACCAACTTCACGTGCCATACCACGAATGCTGAAACAGTCAGCACGGTTAGCCGTTAGGTCTACGTCTACTGTTACGTCATCAAGACCTAGGAATTCGCGGAAATCAGTACCGATAACAGCGTCTTCAGATAACTCTAGAATGCCATCAGATTCTACATCGATACCTAGCTCAGAGAATGAACAAAGCATGCCGTGAGATGGTTGACCACGCAGTTTTGCTTTTTTGATTTTGAAATCGCCTGGTAGCACAGCACCAACTGTTGCTACAGCAACTTTGATACCTAAGCGACAGTTAGATGCGCCACAAACGATGTCGAGTAGTTCTTCAGCGCCAACATCTACTTTTGTTACACGTAGCTTGTCTGCATCTGGGTGTTGACCACACTCAACCACTTTACCTACTTTAACGCCAGTGAAGGAACCAGCAACAGGCAGTACGTCGTCTACTTCTAGACCCGCCATCGTAATTTGGTGTGTAAGTTCGTCAGTCGATACCGCAGGGTTTACCCACTCACGAAGCCATGATTCGCTAAATTTCATAGTGATGTATCCCCTGGATTACTTGAACTGTTTTAGGAAACGAAGGTCGTTCTCGAAGAACGCACGAAGATCGTTTACGCCGTAACGAAGCATTGTTAGACGCTCAACGCCCATACCAAATGCAAAGCCAGAGTACTTCTCAGGGTCGATGCCTACGGCACGCAATACGTTCGGGTGAACCATGCCACAACCTAGAACTTCAAGCCATTTGCCATTCTTACCTTTCACGTCAACTTCTGCTGAAGGCTCTGTAAATGGGAAGTAAGAAGGACGGAAGCGAACTTCTACTTCTTCTTCAAAGAAGTTACATAGGAAATCATGCAGGATGCCTTTTAGCTGTGCGAAGTTTACGTTCTCGTCGACTAGCATGCCTTCCACTTGGTGGAACATTGGCGTATGCGTTTGGTCGTAATCGTTACGGTAAACACGGCCCGGTGCGATGAAACGGAATGGTGGTTTACCATTTTCCATCGTACGGATCTGAACGCCAGACGTGTGAGTACGTAGCATAAGATCTGGGTTAAAGAAGAACGTATCGTGGTCAGTACGCGCTGGGTGATCTTCTGCGATGTTTAGTGCATCAAAGTTATGGAATGCATCTTCAATCTCAGGACCAGACTCAGTGTTAAAGCCTAGCTCACCAAAAAACTGCTCAATACGCTCAACTGTACGCGTAACTGGGTGCAAACCACCGTTCTCGATACGGCGACCTGGTAGCGTTACATCAATAGTTTCAGCAGCCAGCTTTGCTTCAAGTTCTGCACGTTGTAGTGCATCTTTACGTGCTGCGATAGCTTGTTGAACTACGCCTTTCGCTTTGTTGATTTCTTGACCAGCAGTACGGCGCTCTTCTGGTGGTAGTTTACCTAGGCTTTGAAGCTGAGCGGTAAGCTCACCTTTTTTGCCTAGATACTGAACACGCACTTCATCAAGTGCAACTAACGAATCCGCCGCTTCAATCGCTGCGTTCGCATTAGCAATGATCTCTTCTAGATGTTGCATCGTTTCCTCATCTACCTATGTAAAGAACATAAGTGGTAGTGTCTATAAGGTTTCCCTGATGGGATTCTTGGGTATTTTTAAATAGCTTTACATAGTAATCAAAGCGATGGGTAAATCCAAACCCAATTCCACTTTCATGCGCTTTACGGGTGAAAAAACATCAAAAAATTGCGTTTGATACCCATTGTTAGCAAAAAGCGCTGCTTTCACAGGTTTGATCTACTTTATTTGGGTTTGTGAAATCCATATCACCTCATCCCAAAAATCAAGGCGATCAAATATGAGAAAGCACGACATCGGAAACAAATAAACTTTAATATGCTCACAAAATAATGAATAAAAATTAAGTCTTTATTTAGGGGCTCAGGAATGAAGGAAAATTTACTTATTTTTGTTTGAAATACTGAGGGTTTAAACTAGGATTACTTATGTGGCGCAAGCTACAGTCTTACTCGCAAAACACTTTAAAGCCGGGCATTGCCCGGCTTTGTTTTTTAGGTCGATTTACGTATTTACAGCATGGAAGCGACTTTTCTGAATTACTGGGTTTTAGCTCTAAAAATAATACTCCAATGACAGCTCTACAAAGTCATCTTGCCGACCAAAATACAGCAAGTCTGTCGGTGTATCATTTTGCAGTAACCAAGCATCTACTCGCCACTTCCATTGATTATTGATTCGGCTAGATGCTTCCACTCTTCCGTTAAAAACATCGCTGTTATCTAAGTCTTGCGTTACTCCAACAAGAAACTCTGTTCCTTCTGCGTCATTAGCGACAAGACGAGCACCAAAAAACACATCATTTTGCCCTATATTTTGTGCATTGTTTCCTCGGGAATCGTAAAGATACTCGGCAATCATTCCTACGTCCCAATCGGATTCAGCAAAGCCCACGAGGGTATATTCAAACCCAGCGACAACCCCTGTGTGGTTATCAAAACTGTCACGGTAAATCGTTTCGAGTTTCCATAACCAGTCGCCTACAATCCCTTGAAGGTCGAAACCAACTTGAGACATCTGGGCGTAATACGGTTTTACTTCACCATTGTCCATTCGAAAGTATGGATCACGGTTTGTGCCATTAAAGTAAGAAAGCCCGACATCCCAATCCCCAAGCATTTGGCTGTATCGAAAAGCGAAATCAACGTGTTGTTCTTCTTGCGACGACTCATACAACGCATCATCAGAAACGGGGAGTCTCAGCCTTCCATCTTCCCCAGCAAACGTTCGTTCACGGAAATACGGCAGAACCAATGCATCAACAATGCCCCATTCACGATCCATTGTTACCTGCACCATGGGCTGACCCAGCTTTTGCTCCCCATCCAAAGACTCAACCGAATCTGATTGGTTTACCACATCCACTAAGTGCGCCGATTCTGTTACTCCCCAGAACACTTTGCCAATACCTGCGCGCACTTCGTAGCTGTCAAACACATGCAAATATTGAAGCTCTCGAATGTCTGCGTGTGTTCTTTCTTTATCTAAGCTGTCTAACCGAGCAAATGGCATAAAGCTCCACTCACCATTGCCAGACTCAGTCGTCCAATACCATTGAGGCTTTAGAACCAAAGAAGATTGCTCTTTCCCTTGTCCATCCAAACCGGATTGAAAAAACTGCCTGTGTTCCAAATTTACCTGACCACTAAATTCTGCTGCTGCAGGCAGTGCAATTAAAGCCGCTAAAGCAGTTGCTATTCGTAATGTCATCGCACTTCCCTATCGCACTCGTTTCAACGTGTTTTTGCTAAAATCACTGTCGCTTAACCCATTTTTGAAAGCGAGTTCTTCGGTGCTTAGAACCGTACTTTTTCCTGATTGGTGATTCACCATTTTCATTGTGTGAGCACGCCAGTATTTATCCTCGTATACGCGATAGTCTGAAAATGTCAGTGTTTTTAATAGAGAACGCTTTCTATCGTAAAACTCGACTTTCAATGGGCGGTAATGCATTTGGTCAAGCCAGACAAGCTGTTTGGTGTAACCCGAGTTTTTGTCCGTCGGGATTTGCTCAAGCAGGAAGACAGGTTCTCCTTCTACGACATCATCTTGGATATAACTAAATTGATACTTTTCTATTTCAAACGAACTTAGGTCTTCATAAGCGAACTCACTGCCCATAAAGGGACCAGATTTGTTACGCGAAGATATGCGCTTCACTCGTTTTAACGCAGGGAGGTAAAGCCATTGGTCATCCGGTTCAGTTGCGTGTGAATGGTTAAGAAACGCCGTTCCTTTTACATCGCGGGGCTCGTCAAAAATCGTTAACCCTTTATCACCATCCCCATCGATTTCTAAAGATTTCAATCGCATTAGTCTTGAGCTGCTTTCACCCTGCGCATTTTGTAATACCATGCTCATGGTCGCGATTGAATCTTGCCAGCCTGTATCTCTGGCTTTTCTTTCACTTGCAATTTCAAGCCCTTTGGCACTATCAGCAAAGACCTGTCCAGAGAACAAAGCACTAGCCAGTAAAACAGAGGTATATTTAAATTTCATGGTGTAATCCTTTAATTCAAAGCAGGCGGCATCACCACCTGCACAAATGTTATTGAGAGACGGTTCCAGGTTTGTTCAAGGAAACAGTGCGTTCGGTTTTTTCTTCTTCCACTTTGTCTTTATCAAACAGCATCAAAAGCGTCGGCAAGAATAAGAAATCGACAACCAACGCTAGGAATATGACAAGTGCACTCAACTGCCCCATATCTGAGTTCAGACGGAAACTCGACATTGCCAAAATTGAAAATCCAACAACTAAAACGACAGTAGTAATACCTAACGCTCTTCCAACGGTGTTAAACGCATATCGAACCGCTTGCTCAGCGTCCTTACCTTCCTTACGGGCACGTTGATACTTGCTGAGGAAATGAACCGCATCATCCACGACGATTCCCAACGTTAAAGTAACCACAACAGACAAGCCTAAGTTGATCTCGCCTGAATACAGCGCCCACATTCCAAATCCAATAACTGCTGGAGCCATATTAGGCACGATGCTGATCACCCCTAATCGAACCGAACGGAGTGCGAATATCATCAGTGCTGAAATCAAAATCAAAGTGATTGGAAGCGTTGCCAGCATGCTTGCCATGTTCGTTTCCCCAATATGGGCAAACATTAAGGTCGGGCTAGAGGCAGAAATTTCATATTGTGGCGCATTCGTTGCGAACCAGTTGTAGATACGGTTTTCGATATCAACCAGCTCTTTACTTCCAAGGTTCTGAGTAGTAAGAACCAACTTCACTGAAGATTTGTCCACATTGACTTGGTTGTTGAGATCTAAGCCATAAGGCAACGACATTTCATACATCAACAAATACTGAGCCGCGAGTTCTCTGTCTTGAGGAAGCGTGTAATAGAACTCATCGTCGCCATGCATGTTTTTATTCAATCGCTTGTAAACGTCTGCAAGAGAAGCAACATGATCGGTTTCTGGCTGAGCACGAAGCCAATCGGTGAAGCTTCCTAACGTTTCTAAGAAGGCTGGTGCTGCGATACCCTGAGATTCTCCGGTTTTAATCGCAATGTTGATGTTCGTCATACCTGAAACATTGGCTTCCATGAAATCTGCCGCTTGGCGAAACTCACTGGTATGGTCGAAATACTTCACGGATTCATCGTTGATTTCGTTTTGAGGAATCAATACTGCAGAAACAACAATCACAACGACAGATAGTGGGAGTAGGATTTTTCTTTGGTTTACAACGAAGCTACCAAAACGATCCATGTAGCTCGTTTTGCCTTCTTCTTGTGGCTTAACTTTAATTGGCAGTACTTTTAAGAGAGCAGGAAGAAGCGTTACTGAAAGCACGCACGCAATCATGACACCTAAAGCCGCAAGGTTACCGAAATCTCTCAGTACTGGAGAGTCGGACATGTTCATCATCAGGAAGCCAAGAGCGGTTGTTACTGACGTGATCAAAATAGGTGTAAAATTCAGCCAGACACTATGCGAAATTGCTTCATTTTTGCTTTTTCCTTCAAGCATGGACTGGCGCATGGTTGCAATAACGTGAACACAATCCGCAACGGCCAGTGTCAAAACCAATGTAGGAATATTGACGGTAGCAGTACTAAGGAACATACCCGCCCAACCTGATAACCCCATGGTTGCGGCGACAGAACCAATGATAACGACGAGAGTTGCAACAACGCTTAAGAATGAACGTAACATGATGGTTAAGAAAACCAAGATGGCACCCAGCATTGCAGGTACGAGGGTTGAACTGTCTTTCTGAGCAGAGACCATAAAGGCATCATTCAGCGCCACAATCCCCGCTTTATAGAAATCTACATTTGGGTATTGGGCTTCATATTTTGCAATTAACTCGTCTGCAAACGCCACAACTTCAATGAGCTCTGCCGTTTCATCTTTTTTAGGCAGTTGAAGCGTTACGTTAACAATCGTTACGTGACCATTATCTGAAACAGCAGACTTTACGAGTACTGGCTCTGAAAGTGCTATCTCTTTAATTTTATTAATTCTTGCTGGTGTTAGTTCATAATCTTCGAACAGAAGATCTTCCACCAAGAGGTCGTCTTCAAACGCTTCAGTATGTTGATAATTTGAAAGTGAATCCACGCGGCTTGAGAAAGGAACTTGCCATGCGTCTTCAGTCAGCGCTTTAACTAATCCTAAGGTCTCTTTGCTAAAGACATTTCCATCGTCAGGGGCTAGAACAATAGCGAGATTGTCGGTTTTATTGAATGTGGCTTGAATTTCTTCAAAAGCCTGAAGTTGTGGGTTACTACCATCAAAGAAAATGTTGTAGTCGCCACGGAAATAAAGATTTTTACCGCCTATAATCGCTGCAATCAATAAGACGGTGGTTATCAGTAGAACCCATGGCGTATGGCTAATAGGGCTTCTCAATAACCTAGTGAAAAGGTTTTGTTCAACTTTCATCACACTCTCCGTTTGTGACGTTTCGTCATTTATATGCAATTTAAAACCAGCTCATGCTGGTTAAAATTACTCTACTAGATCGATCCGAGGTATTATCCCTCGATATCATGTAAAATATGACGAATCGTCACCGAAGAGCCTAAATAATCCCGCCTAAGCGGGTTTATTAGAAAGCTTATCTTAGCGCCCTACAGACTCAAGGTAAGCAATTTCTTCAGCAAATATCTCTTGCTCAACCTTTTGACAGGTCTTGCGATAATCCCATTCCGTAGACAGCGGCTTCCATTGAAGCCCATCCAAAACAATATTGGAGTTTTGTAACACTGAGAAAGGGTCTTGCAAGCGATTTATACAGTAGCTGTTTGTCGAGTTTTTAGCGAGTGCGTTTGAACCAAACGCAACAGACCAATTTGCAAATACGATGGCATCAGAGCTTAGACCTGGGCTGTACTTTAAGTCCCCAACTTCAACCGCTTGTTGCACCAACTTGTCTGCTTGATCAATGACTTGTTCTTCTAAGTCATTCAACTCTTTTACTCTTTCAGGAGAAGCCTTCTCCAAAACCCAAGGCGTTTTCGACGTTATCACACAATCAGATAAAACAGGCTCTAACCGTACATAAATTCTATACGCGGTATGCATTGCCATGACTTTCTCGCGTGTTGTACCTTCGTAAGCCATTGAACGCCCGAACATCATGGCTTCTTTTTTCAAAGAATGAATACAAAGTGCAAGTACAACGTCTTCTTTACTGCAAAAGTGGTTATAGATAGTACCTTTAGAGTATGGGCTGCGAGACGTTAGCTTATCCATAGTGAAATTGGCAAAACCTTGCTCTTTCACTAATTCTTGAGCTAGCTCAATCAGTTCCATTTCTCTGTTTGCAATAGCTTGCTGCTTCTTAGTCATCGATAAAGAGCACTTTTGCTTTGCGTACCTACTGTCTTTGCTACAACCAAATCCAAACATGGGTCGATCACCGTATAAATATAAACTTGCTCCTATCTCATTGTAACACGTCCACTATTTCTGTATAGGATGATACTTTAGTGACGATGCGTCATTTTTGACACTTCGTCATAATAGATGATCAATTGAACATATCAAGCAGTTTTTGTGATTTAATGATATTTAGTATCAATACTGTGAATGTAAGAGGTCTGCGTAATGTTTGGAAAAACCAATTTACTTATGTTGTTTTTGTTGGCGACGATCAGCTCTCACTCCTTTGCTCAAACCTCTTATTCTCTTGAGAAAGTAGGTGAAGTAAAAGGTGTGCCTTGGGGGCTGACATTTGTTGACGACGGTTTAGCGTTTGTGACAACCCGTGAAGGGAATGGCTATCTATTGAATGTTAAAACGAGCGACTTAACCCGTGTATCTGGGCTACCCGACGTTTATGCGCGGGGACAAGGGGGATTAATGGATGTCGCAATTTCCCCACAAAGCCTTGAGTCAGATAACTCGGCTATAACAAACAAGAATGGCAAACAGCTCTATTTCACCTACAGCAAACCTGCTAAAGGAGGCTCTGCAACTGCGTTGGCAACCGCAAAGTTGGTGGGCGCAACTCTAAAAGATTGGAAAGATCTTATCGTCACCCAATCAATCACTGACACAAGCCGCCACTATGGAAGCAGAATCGCGTTTGATGATAATGAGCATCTGTTTTTCAGTATTGGCGATCGAGGTGAAAGACCCAATGGTCAGGATTTGACGACACATGCGGGTTCCATACTTCGATTAACCCTCAATGGAGCACAACCAGCCAGTAACCCAGATTTAGGTGGGCATGCACTTCCAGAGATTTGGAGCTACGGTCACCGTAACCCTCAAGGCCTATTTTTTGATAAACAATCTCAGCAACTTTGGTCTGTCGAGCATGGGCCTCGCGGCGGAGATGAAATCAACCTCATTTTGAAAGGCAAAAACTACGGTTGGCCTATCACCTCTCATGGAAAAGAGTATTGGGGACCAATTTCTGTCGGTGAGTCTGCAGAAAAAGCCGGAATAGAATCGCCGAAGAAAGTTTATGTACCTTCGATTGCACCGAGTAGCTTAGTGCTTTATCGAGGAAAGCATTACCCAGAGCTCAACGGAAAAATTCTTATCGGTGCTTTGAAGCTGACTCACATAAACGTGGTCGACCCACAGTCGTTTGCTGAAACTCGATTGTTTGCCGATCTGGGTGAGCGAATCCGCTCAATAGCGATATCACCGAGCGAACACCTTTACTTCAGTACAGATAATGGAAATATCTACCAAATTTCAACAGCTAAAATTGAATAGAGAGTTGATGCGACAAATACTGCCAAACTATCTTGAGGTGCAGGCTTTATGTAGACTGGCTTGTAACCTCAAGAAAGGAACATGATGTAAATGAAACAACTGATAGAATTTATTCCTCTCATTATTTTCTTCGTGCTTTACAAAATGTACGACATCTATGTGGCTACTGGCGCGCTTATTGTCGCGACTGCCATTCAAATTGTGTTGACCTTCATCGTCTATAGAAAATTTGAGAAAATGCAGTTGATCACATTTGTTATGGTCGCGGTATTTGGCGGTATGACGTTGTTTCTGCAAGATGAAAGTTTCATCAAATGGAAAGTCACTATTGTCTATTTGGTGTTTGCGATTGGTTTGTTTGTCACTCAACTAATGGGTAAACCTCTTATTAAAGGTATGCTAGCCAAAGAAATCAGCCTACCTGATTCTGCATGGAGCAAAATCAATTACGCTTGGATTGTTTTTTTCTCATTTTGTGCCGCTTTAAATGTATATGTTGCCTTTACAATGTCTTTAGATATTTGGGTAAACTTCAAAGTATTCGGCTTACTAGCAGCCACCTTTGGATTTATGATCCTTACCGGCATCTACATCTATAAACAGATGCCTAAAGACCAGCAGAAAGATAGCCAAGATTAATTTATACACTCAAGCGATTTAGAAAGCCTCAAACGTTGTTTGAGGTCTTTTGTCTTGGTAGTATCCCCTCCCCCTAATTAACCCGACTTCTTTATGAGGCAATTTGCCTCTGCTGTTTTGGAAAAATAGATGCGTTATTACCTAACAAAAATAATGGGTGGCTATATATGAGCACACCAAAAGGGCAACTCCTTACTCGAACTTTGGCAATGCCAGGCGACTGCAATGCCAATGGCGATATTTTTGGCGGCTGGATTATGTCTCAGCTGGATTTGGCCGGTGGGATTTTAGCTAAAGAAATTTCAGGAGGACGAATTGTTACGGTCTCCGTCTCCAGTATTACATTCAAGAAACCAGTAAAGGTAGGCGATGTGGTGTGCTGTTATGGGGAATGTACCAAAATCGGGCGCACCTCAATGAGCATTGAGCTGGAGGTATGGGTAAAACCCGTCAAAGAAGATGGTGTTAAAGACCGATTTCAAGTATGTGAGGCGACGTTCAATTATGTAGCCATCGACAGTGATGGAAAACCACGACCAATCCCAACGAACTAACGAAGCAAGGTGTCAGATGATTCATTTTCGACAAGGACAGTCTCGATTCAACTTCAGGAGTGCAGCCATCATTATTGATGAAGGGCATATCCTCCTGCATACCAGCAAGAACGACGATTTTTGGTCTTTACCTGGTGGTAGGGTCGAATTTTTTGAACACTCTGACGACACCCTTGTTAGGGAAATTGAAGAGGAAACAGGTCTCAAAGCTGCAGTACAAAGGCACCTGTGGTACATCGAAAATTTCTTTGAATACGACGGAAGTAAATACCACGAAATATCCAACTGCTTTCTCATGAACTTGGACACACCGCAAGCAATACCCAAAGATAAAGAGTTCTTTGGCGTTGAGGAAGACAGCCCATTAATTTTCAAATGGTTTCCAATAGAAGATGCCAAACAGCTCTCTATCTATCTAGAGTTTCTGAAAGAACGCTTGAGTGACCTTCCAAATCACTTAGAGTTCATCAAAGAAGATAAACTACAAAAGTGATAAAGCTTTTCTAGTTGAAACTCACATTTTTAAGCCATTTAAAAGTAAATATCTTTTGCAGAACAAGATCTTTGCTTTGAATCGGTTTAGTATCTCTCTAACTAATCAATTTGAACAGGAAGTCTTATCTATGTGGTACGTGATTTTTTCTCAGGATGTTGAGAATTCCCTAGAAAAACGCCTAAGTGTTCGTGAGCGACACCTTGCTCGATTGCAAACACTCCAAGATGAAGGTCGTTTACTTACAGCAGGACCAATGCCAGCAGTAGACAGTAACGACCCTGGTGCAGCGGGCTTCACAGGTTCAACCGTGATTGCAGAATTTGATTCTCTAGAAGATGCAAAAAGCTGGGCAGACGCAGACCCATATATAGAAGCTGGTGTATACGAAAACGTCATCGTAAAACCTTTCAAGAAAGTGTTCTAACTTTATGTCGAAATATTCTTTAGCCAAAGTGATTGGCACCACGTTGCTGTCTGTTGGGCTACTTGCAGGGTGTGCTTCTTCTGACAGCAAGCAAAAGCAAATAGAGCTTATTGCGCAGCATAGAGCAAGTGTTCTTTCTGCTGGTCTACCAACTGAAGTTGGTGCACTCAATATCATGAAAGCAAGAGCCAAGTCTGGCGTGGTTGAACTGCTCATGATTTACAATCAAGATCAGGGAAAAATTGCTCCACAGGAGCTTATGCATAACGCCATCAAATATTACTGTTCAAGCAATGAAGTGAAAGCTGCCTTAGAACAAGGCGTGCGCTATCGCTTAATGTTGCGAAATACTCGAGGGCAGTTAATCGTCGATCAGGCAGTTGCTATTGAGCACTGCGACAAAAAATAGATTAGGGTCTGTGAATTGGCTTAGACATATCGCTCTATCCGTTCACTTGGCACTGCTCGTATACACGACACTGCTCCTATAAACGCGCCTAACTCGGCGCGTTTTTTATTACTATGACTAGGCTTCACACCTTGCGGCGCGATTACAAGGCATAGAACTCGAACAAAATTCGACCACGAAAGTTCAACAGAATCTAAAGAACTTTAGAGAAAGTCCTCCGCATTAGACGATTAATTCACCCAATCAATCAAAAATGACCCTCTTTCATGGTCTTAAAGTTAAATTTTTGAAAAATTAAGCCATAATTGAAAGGAAACAAGCGTGAATGAGGTCTGATATTGCGATGGAATAATTCACTGTCTCGATGTTGTTTTCACTTTTCAGGGGATTCGTTTTACAACGAAATTGGATGTTCGCAGTCACTGCTTTCTTGAAGACGTTTAAGGATTAAAGTCAAATCAGGAACTAAGTGATTGCGCATTGTATTTATACATTTAAAAGGATAATCATGAAAAAGCTCATTTCTTCATTGTGTATTGCATTGCTTTCACTGCCAGCAGCGGCTGCAGAGCAATGGAAAGACATTGAATTAAAAGCCCGAGGTCAAACCGTATTTTTCCATGCTTGGGGTGGCAGCCAACAAATCAACAACTATTTACGCTGGGCCGACAAGGAATTGCAACGCCGATACGGTGTTGAATTGAAACACGTAAAAGTCACTGATATTGCAGAAACCAGCTCTCGTCTATTGGCCGAGAAAACGGCTGGAAAAAATAGTGACGGCAGCGTTGACATGGTTTGGATTAATGGTGAAAACTTCAAGTCGATGAAAACCAATGAGCTGTTACATGGTCCATTTGTGGAAGGGTTACCTAGTTGGCAATATGTCGATAAGTCGTTACCTGTCGATAGCGATTTCTCAGAGCCAACTCTTGGGCTAGAAGCACCATGGGGCGTTGGACAACTTGTTTTCATCCACGACTCTAAAAAGTTGAATAACCCACCAGCGACATTTACTGAACTATTAAGTTATGCACAAGCTTACCCTAATCGTATTAGTTACCCTAAGCCACCGCAATTTCACGGTACAAGCTTTTTAAAAGCGCTGCTTATCGAGCTAACAAATAACGACTCTCGCCTGATGAAGCCTGTGTCGGATGCCGAATTTGCACAAATAACTCAACCACTTTGGGCTTACTTAGACAAGCTACACCCAAATAGCTGGAAACAAGGTAAGCAGTTCCCATCGGGTTCACAGCAAACGATGCAGCTATTGGATGACAGCCAGTTGGATTTAGCCATTACATTCAACCCTAACGCTGTCTTTTCTGCTCAAGCAGATGGGACGTTATCGGAAAGCACCAAAGCTTATGCAATGGACTCTGGCGCACTATCGAATATCCATTTCCTAGCCATTCCGTGGAACGCACGTGCGAAAGAGGGAGCAAAAGTTGCCATCAACTTTTTGCTTAGCCCAGAAGCACAATCTCGCAAAGGCGACTTAGAAATATGGGGCGACCCAGCTGTACTGGAATCTAAGCATTTAACAGGCAGTGCAAAGAACACTAAATTGTTTAAATCCGTTGCCGAGCCACACCCAAGCTGGCAGATCGCGTTAGAGCAAGAATGGCTTAAGCGCTACGGTCAATAAACCTATTCCTCCCTCTTTTAAGGGGGAGGTTCAACACAGAAAGTCATGATGTTAAGACTCCTATATTTTTTGATGATCGCTGTATGTATCGCCCCAACAATCCCCGGATTTGTAGGTGTGGTTCTGTCATCGATAAATTACATTCCGCCGCTTGGCTATACCCAACCATCAATAAACGGTTTTAACGCCGTATTTGCTTGGAGCGGAGTATGGGAGTCTATCTCTCTAACGGTTTTCACAACATTAGTAAGTACGTTTTTAGCGTGCATACTAACGTTTTTCATTCTGCAAGCGTGTTGGCGATCTACTTTTTGGCAGAAGGTAGAACTCACTCTTTCTCCCCTACTCGCCTTGCCCCATGTTGCCTTCGCTATCGGCTTTTCATTTCTGTTTGCTCCAACGGGAATGATCGTAAGAGCGCTGCACCCTATTCTGGACATGATGCCTATTTTTGGCGATACCGTTTGGGATTTTAATATTGTTCACAATCAAGTAGGTTGGGGACTAATCGCAGTACTGACTCTAAAAGAAATTCCTTTTTTGCTGCTCATGAGCATTCCTATTTTGCAGCAGCTAAAAATCAACCAAACCACGCAAGTCGCGCATAGCCTTGGATATAACGATGCGCAAATGTGGTGGAAATGTATTTTCCCCCAATGGCTGCCTAAACTCCGGTTTCCGTTGCTTGCCGTATTGGCATATGGTGCCTCAGTCGTTGATTTAGCCTTAATTGTAGGCCCAACTAACCCACCGACGTTTGCGGTTTTGGTTTGGCAATGGTTTAACGATCCCGATCTTTCTTTGCTTCCTCGCGCAGCAGCAGGAGCCGTTATTTTATTCTTCGTCTGCGCTTTGTTAATCGCAGCCTTGCGTGGCGTGGAGACACTTTCAGTTAGAAAATGCCGAGCTTGGCAGGTTGGTGGTCGATTCGGCATCAAAATGCCCGGTAAAACACTATTCTTGGCCACAACGTTAATTGCATTTCTCACGTTGCCGTTAATGGTCATTTGGAGTTTTGCCCAGCGCTGGCGTTTTCCCGACTTGTTCCCAACACGTTTAAGTGAACGTTTTTGGTCAAACGAATGGCAAGGTATCATTCCAACGGTGCTTGATAGCCTGTCGATAGCCATTATTTCATCGACTATTGCCCTTATTCTTGCTTTGGTTGGTCACGAATACCGTATTCGACATCGCGTGCATGTTCCAGGGTTCATTATTGCGATTCCGATGTTAGTGCCTCAGCTCTCTATATTATTTGGGCTCCAGATTACTACGCTGCTTTTTTCATCGGACGCTTATTATTTCTGGGTTTGTTGGGCGCATGTATTCTTCGCATTCCCATACGTATTTTTGTCGTTAGATGGTCCTTGGCGCAGCTACGACAATCGCTTGACCCAAGCCGCGCTCAGCTTGGGGAAATCCCCGTTCCGAGCATGGTGGTCGGTTAAAGCGCACATTCTCTTCCCTGCCATCATTTATGCTTGGGCTGTGGGAATTAGCGTGAGCTTAGCTCAATACCTACCTACGCTAATGCTTGGTGCAGGAAGGATCGCGACTATAACAACAGAAGCCGTCGCATTAACCAGTGGGCACGATAGACGAGTCACCGCTATTTATGCTCTTTGGCAGGCACTTTTGCCACTGATATTCTTTACCTTTGCGATGCTCACCAATCAGTTACAAAACAGACGTTTACGTCGTACACAATCAGTAAGGACAGAAAGCCTTCATGACGCTTCAGCTAAAAAACCTCGTCATCCATGATCGAGAAAACAAAGCCCTTTTCAATCCGATTTCTTTTGAGGTCGGAGACGGCGAAGTCTTTACTTTGATGGGACCAAGTGGATGCGGTAAATCGTCATTACTCAGTACCATTGCAGGGCACCTTTCCGACGATTTCAAATATTCAGGCAATATCTTGATTGAAGATAAAGAGGTCGGCGACATTAGCCCCCACAAACGTAAAGTTGGGTTTCTATTCCAAGATGACTTGCTGTTCCCTCATCTAAATATTTGGGAAAATTTGGCATTTGCTTTGCCTAACTCAGTGAAAGGCCAAGAACGAAATCAACAAGCGATGTTGGCATTAGAAAAAGTTGGGTTGGAGAAACTGGCAAACTCGTTCCCTAACCAAGTATCTGGCGGGCAAAGAGCCCGTGTAAGTTTGCTTCGCATGTTACTTGCTCAACCAAGAGTCGCCTTGCTTGACGAACCATTCAGTAAGTTAGATAAAGATCTACGCGTCCAGTTTAGAGAATGGGTATTCCAACAGTTAAAGGATGCAAACATACCCGCTTTAATGGTCACACACGATGAAGCCGACGTTCCAGCCGACAGTGCCTGCTTGAGCTGGCCATGGGAGAAAGCCCATGCTTGATAGATTCAGTATTAAGGTAATTCGCGCTCCACTCAATTTGGTGGCTCAATCGCTGGATAAGTTAAACGTGACTGCCAATCAAGCGACATTTGTGGGGTTTCTTATTGGCTGTTTGGCATTTCCAGCATTGATTCTTCAAGAATACAGCTGGGCACTGCTATTTATTGTATTAAATAGGATTGGGGATGGCATTGATGGTGCTCTAGCCAGAAGGCACGGCATCACCGATTCCGGCGGCTTTCTCGACATCAGCTTGGATTTTCTCTTCTACTCGTTAATCCCCTTTGGATTCGTTGTTGCCAACCCAGAAGCCAACGCTATCGCAGGTGCCTTTTTGATCTTTTCATTTATCGGTACTGGGTGCAGCTTTTTGGCATTTGCGGTGATGGCGGGTAAACACAACATTGACAACCCGGTTTACACCAACAAATCCCTCTATTACATGAGTGGCATTACCGAAGGAACCGAAACCATAGCGTGTTTTGTGCTGTTCTGCTTATTCCCACAATACTTCTCAGTTATTGCCTTTGTGTTTGGCTCTCTATGCTGGATAACCACATTTACTCGAATCTGGTCTGGTTTCCATACTTTGAAGAATATTGAAAACAAAACCAATAAAGATTCAACTAATGAAGAGTGTCAAAAAACTAATACTTAAGTGCTAAGTATCAAAAGTGTAATAGAAAGAACCTTATTAAAGCTTGCTAAGTTTTATTACTTTTAATGGAATTCCTGTCCATAATACTTTGTAGCTGTTACTATTTTTACGAATTGGAACTTTATAAAAAGCAGAAGACTAAGTGCTCTAAAATCTTTACTTTATGTCAATACTTTGAGTAACCATAATTTATCCATACGTCTATGCCCAAAAGGGTAACCTTAAAATTACCAATATGAATAGAACATGCATTCTTGGCTCATTATTACTAGTTATAACTGGTTGTGCTGCCAAACAAGATGTCGCCCTTACAATCTCGTGTGCTGAAAATGCTATTGGCGATGTTATTTACCACAAAAATAAGAGCTATTTAGTTGTAGATAATCAAACAATTAGATTTGAAGAAAATCTCGCTAAACTTAAGGCTGGCGAGATTCGGTTCTGTACCTCACATGTAACCAATATGACAGCACTGTTTTATAAAGATCACACATTTAATCAAGATATTAGTGATTGGGATACATCAACCGTCACACGTATGTCGAATATGTTTTACGAAGCCTTCAAATTCAATCAAAACATAAGTCAATGGAACACTTCAAAAGTAGAAACCATGAAAGGAATGTTCCGTAGTGCCCGAGAATTTAATCAAGATATTGGCAACTGGAATACATCCTCAGTAGAAAATATGCGAATGATGTTTTTTTTGGCCTCTACATTCAACAAACCTATTGGCGAATGGGATACATCACAAGTGACGAGTATGTCGGGAATGTTTGGTGGCAATGAATCATTTAATCAAAGTATTGGTAAATGGAACACTTCTCAAATGAGTAACATGAGCAGTATGTTTGCTGGCGCTATAAAATTTAACCAAGACATAGGTAATTGGGATACCTCACAAGTGACTGATATGTGGGGAATGTTTAGTTATGCCATATCGTTTAATAAGGATATCAGTCAGTGGGATACTTCAAATGTACTTAACATGGCGGATATGTTCATCGGCGCCAAGGCATTCGATCAAAATATCAGTGGATGGAATGTGTCTAAAGTAGATACTTACCTTCGGTTTTCACACGAAAGTGGACTCCAAGAAAAGCACCGCCCCAAAATCCCTTACTTTTTTGATTTTTAGAGATAATTATAATACGGCAATTTCTAATCCTAATATTAGACTGAATAACGTTCGGATAGTAACTAGCGTAGAAGCTGATACAGGATTCCAAACGTTACCTTCAAAACCCACCTTTTTACTAGCAGGCAATCCTAAACCGCCGTAGGCTGTTTCTCTCGGTTACTAATTTTCTTAGCGCGGCGAATCGCGGACTTTTTAGACACTTTTTTCTGTGCCACTTGAAAAGATTGCGCTTGCTTGAGTTCTTTCTTTGCTTTCTTTAATTTATCTTTTGCAGCAATAGCGGCAACCTCTGCTTTTTCAGCTTGCTCCATGGCGCGCTTGGCTTCTTCTGCTGCTTGTTTGGCAAGTTGAACCGTTTTTTCGACTTCCTTTTCGCTCTTCTCAAACAGTTTCTTTAGTTTTTTTAGATCGTTTACTGGCATAGTGTTTTCTCCTTTTCTCATTCAGCCTGCTGGTCTTATCCTGCTTTTGTCATGTCTCTCGGGCTTCCAACAACCTTCGGATCGAGCCTATTAACCACATCGTGATCTTTCCCTGGGTAATCAATCAGGCTTAAGAAGTGGCGCATACAATTGATCCGTCCTCGCTTTTTGTCGTCGGAGCGAATTACAGTCCACGGCGCGTCTTTGGTATCGGTGTGAAACATCATGGCGTCTTTGGCACGGCTGTAATCATCCCACTTGGCAAGAGAAGCCATATCTACGGGGCTTAACTTCCATTGCTTAAGAGGATCGTTCTGGCGAGATTTAAAGCGGCGAAATTGCTCGGTTCGGCTTACAGAAAACCAATACTTAAATAAGCGGATACCCGAATTGGCGAGCATGCGCTCTAGTTCGGGGGTTTGTCTCAAGAACTCTAAGTACTCGTCGTCTTCGCAAAACCCCATTACCTTTTCAACGCCTGCTCGGTTGTACCAAGAACGGTCGAATAAAATGATTTCACCTTTGGTTGGTAAATGCTGAATATACCGTTGGAAATACCACTGATTTCTTTCTCGTGCGTTGGGTTTTTCAAGCGCGATAACGTGTGCACCACGCGGATTTAGGTGCTCCATAAATCGCTTGATGGTTCCGCCCTTACCCGCTGCGTCTCGCCCTTCGAAAAGAATGACAATACGCTCGTTGTTTTCTTTAACCCACCCTTGCAATTTGAGTAGCTCAATTTGCAGTTCGTGCTTGTGGCGTTCGTATTCCACAACATCCATTTTTGTTTTATATGGGTATTTGCCGTCTGCATTCCACGGAATCTTGCCGTTTTTCGCGTTGAGATCGAATAAGATTTCTGCCGATTTTTGCTTTTTAGCGGTCTGAATTACAGACACAGGATTTGAATTAGTTTGACTCATATACTGCGCTTTCCTTTTCATACGGACTTGCTTTCGGGGCTAAAGCCGGTGAGCTTCACAAAGATGTCTATTTCTTTACCTCAATTATGCTATGGTTATTCATGTAAATTAAATGTTATTATTCTATAACTTCTATAACTTATAATTATCACCATGAACTTAATACAACTTAAGCTTTTCAGTGATTTAGCTCGTGAACAGAGTTTTGTTAAAGTGGCTAAGTTGAACCACATAAGCCAGCCTGCCGTAAGTGTCCATGTTAAAAAGCTTGAAGACGCACTTGGGCAGCAGCTACTTTCTCGTACTTCTCAAACGACTCAGTTAACCCCTGAGGGTTTGCTTATTTTGGAAGATGTGCGGGAAATTCTGCGCTTATGCGAGAACATCAAAATAAAATCAAATTACAGCACTGGTGTTTTAGAAGGGCATATTCGGATCGCCGCTATACATAGTGTAGGCATGTATGAGCTGGGGGACTTTCTTTCTGGTTTTATGAAGGCATTTCCTAAAGTCTGTGTTCATTTAGAATACGAGCACAGCGAGGCGATTTATGAAGCGGTTCGAAAGGAAAAAATCGACATTGGTATTGTGGCTTACCCAAAGCCAAACCATCTCATAGAATCGATTCCATTTTCAGAAGATGAGTTGGTATTGGTCACGGGAAACAAACACAGGCTCAGCGGTAAAAAATCCATTTCCATTCAACAGCTAAAAAATGAGCCTTTTGTAGCATTTGGAGAAGGTATTCCAACACGCGTTGTTATAGATAAGCTTTTGCAAGATAGTAACGTCGATGTGAACATCCGAATGACACACAATAATGTATACACGCTTAAAAAAGCGGTTGAAGCGGAGATTGGGGTTTCTATTTTGCCAAATGAAACAGTTAAAGAAGAAGTTTCAAAAGGGACGCTTCACCGCATCCGTGTAACCGACATCGATTCCAAACGCCCTCTTTCGATTATCCGCCTTGCCGCTAAAGACATATCGACGCCATTAGAAGTGTTTATCAAAGAGCTGCTCAATTTTGCTGATAAAACATAAAGTTGATATAAGGCGCTGTTGATCAATCAAGATGTTTTTGGCGGTGATTTAACTCTCCCTTTTGAAACCCTCAACCTGTGATATATTGTCGAAACGCGATTCCGCCGATTTTTGTATTGCTTGCTACGCAAGGAATCGCGCCAATCAAAATACATCGAATCTAATAAAAACTCGAAAGGTAAACTCATGGTAAAACATGCCATCATCACAGGTGCTAGCCGTGGTATTGGAAAAGCGCTTGCACTTTATTTCGCAGGGCAAGGATATTCACTCAACCTAATGGCAAAAAGCAGAGATAACTTGGTTACTGCCCGCACCGAAATGCTGGAGCTGAACCCAAAGATCGATATAGATATTTTCCCAGTGGACTTTGCGCAGCCAGAAAAAGTAGAGCAAACACTGACGCAGATCTTGAATGTGCACCCACGCGTTGATGTATTGGTAAACAGTGCTGGTATTTTAACCGCTGGTAACATTGATGTTTCTTTGGAAGCACTGTCTACACTGATAAACGTCAACCTTGTGTCTACAATTCAAGTGACGAACCAAATTGCACAACAAATGAAAAAGCAAGGACACGGGCATATCTTTAACCTTGGCTCAACGGCTGGGTTGTCTCCTGTGAGTAAGATTGCCGCATACTCTGCTTCAAAAGCCGCAATCGTTAGCTACACCGAGTCGCTCTACACAGAAATGTTGTCTTGTGGAGTGCAAGTTTGCTGCTTATGCCCGAGTGTGGTCGATACGGATATGACAAACGATGGTCGCATTGATAATGCAGAAAAAATTGAAATCGACGATCTGTCGAAAGCGGTCGACTTTGTTATGAATCTTTCTTCGGGAGCGGCAATGGCAATGCTCCCCATTCGATGCAAAGTCATTGATTTAGAAAAAGCCTAATCGATATAAACATAGGTGGAACTGACCTTAAAAATATAAAGGTGATATTTCAAAACACAAAGGGTGAACAGATTGTCTGTTCACCCTTTTTTGTTTCGTCAATCGAGTACGTTAACAAGCCACCTTGTTCAGCCCGGTAACCAGCCGTTTTACGGCTTCGACCAATTCTTCTTCATTGGCGTTGGTAAAATTCAGTCGAATTGCGGACTTTTGCCCTTCACTGCTTGGATAAAAAACAGGGCTTGGTACAACCGCCACACCATTGTCTAATAAACTTTTCGCAAGCTCGTAGCTATCGCATTCAGGTAGCGTGACCCAGATGAACATCCCACCCTGAACAGCTTGCACATGACAACTTGATGGAAGATGTGTATCCAACGCCTCTTTTAAACACAGGTAACGTTGGCGGTATAAATGTCGAATCGCTGTTAAGTGTTGCTCGAAATCATTGTGAGTGAGCAAACCCAGAAGCACCGCTTGCATGGGGACACTAGAATGCAGATCTGCACCCTGTTTAATTTTGATAAGCGGTTCTAGATATTCATGTTTTCCGGTCACAACGCCCATACGTAAACCTGGAGAGGCAATTTTAGAAAATGATCTTAAAACAATGGAATGTTGCGGACAAAAGTCTGAAACCATAGGTAAAGCGTCACCTTCAAACCTGAGCTCTCGGTATGGGGCATCTTCGATAAACGCCACATTATGTTGCTTACAGAGTTCAGCGACACTTTTACGCACCTCTAACGACCAGCAAACTCCGGTTGGGTTGTGGAAATCGGGCACCGCATAAAACATTTTGGGCTGCTCGGATGCAAAGCACGCTTCAAGTTCTTGAAGGTTTGGCCCATCCTCACCTTGTGACACCGTCACTATATTGGCTTGCACAAACCCAAAAACTTGCATAGCACCAAGGTAACTAGGCGCTTCCATGACGACTTTGTCGCCTGGGTTAACATAGGCTCTCGCAATCAAGTCAAGACCTTGTTGTGACCCTGTACACACCATAGCTTGGTGCGTCTCTGGCAATTCATAAGCAGAGGATAAGTAATCCAGCAACGGTGGATAGCCTGCCGTTAATCCATATTGAAACACATTGGGATGATCAGAAAGCTGTTCCAAAACGGGCTTCATCAATGAAATGGGAAACGTCGATTCGTCGGGCAAACCACCGGCAAGCGATATCACGCTTTTATCACTCGCCGCACTTAAAATTTCTCGAATATACGATGATTGGACTTGTTTTAGCGATTGAGCGACTTCCATTTTTTTTCCGTTTCAGTATTGGGTACTGTCATTGATATTACGCACAGTTGTAAATATTTGTTTGTCCATTTATGCTTATCATTATATCCATTTATGCTAATTGTTATTTCTGAAGAGAGCACCAAGTTATGAACTCACAGCATGTCTCACGCATCAACGATGTTCTCTTTCATATACATCAAGACATTAGTGAAACCCTCAGTGTCAAAGAGCTTATGTCAATTGCCGCATACTCTGAGCAGCACTTTCACCGCGTGTTTAAAAATGTTGTCGGGGAATCCATTCACCAATACATACGACGAACGAGAATGGAATACGCAGCAAACCAATTGATGTTCGATACAAACTCGCCCATTCTGGATATAGCCACACACTGTGGGTTTGCCTCTCTCTCTTCTTTCAGCCGCGCATTTAAGGCCACGTTTGATATGTCACCCGGAGAATGGCGCAAGCACGACTTAAAAGTATCGGATAAGCCTTACCTAAAAGATCCGGAAATCGCACAAGGCTATAATCGGGTTGCACAGCGTGAGTTACCCACCCCAAAAATAGTCGAAGTTCAGGAAAGAATGGCGGCCTATGTGCGCCATAATGGATACAGTCGCTCCATTAGGAATGCGTGGCTAACTCTTCGTGCGTGGGCGAACAGTGAAGGCGTCACTTTCACCCATCAATATGGTCTGCATCACTCTAACCCTGCTTGGGTCGAACTAGATCAATGTCGATACGTCGCCTGCGTTGGTATAACGGAACCACTAAAATATCGTGGGGTGGTTAACCAAATGGTGATTCCCGGAGGGTTACACGCCGTATTTCGTTTAACGGGAATTTATGGTGAACTGCTCCCTCAAATCAGCGCCGTGTTAGAAAACTGGCTACCAAAATCAGGCTTTAAACTTCGCTCGACACCAGCTTATGTGCATTATCACAAAAACCATTTTCTCAATGATGATGAAGCATTCGAACTCGACTTTTATCTACCAGTACGTTTCTTTTAGCCCTAAAGATACGCATGAAAATGCATTTACTACGTCATTAACCTCTCAACCCTTAATAACAATTAGCTCAATTATTAGACATGTGAACCATACTGAGGATCAATTCGTTGCCCTTTTAACGAGAATTGATATCATCGCGAAATAAATAGTCGGGGAGCCTTTGGGCTGAGATCGCATAGCGAGACCCGTTGAACCTGATTCAGTTAACACTGACGTAGGGAACTATACCTCTCACTTTCGATGGATCGATCTCGGCACCAATCCACTCTCAAGTTAGAACAGTTCTCGCACGTCGGTATGCGGGAGCTTTATATGACACTTTCTAATCAAGCAAGCAAAAGCCTTACTGGTGATACGCCCATCGTTTTGACCATTGCGGGTTCGGACAGTGGCGGCGGCGCAGGTATTCAAGCCGATATCAAAGCCATTTCGGCGACAGGCAGCTTTGCTTGCTCGGCTATTACTGCCATTACCTCACAAAATACCTGTGGTGTTTCCGCTATTTTCCCTATTCCTTTGGATCACGTTGCGAGCCAGCTCGATGCAGTGTTTTCAGATCTCAATGTGATTGCAGTAAAGGTCGGAATGCTGGCCGATTCAGGCATCATAAAAGTCGTTGCTGACAAAATTAAGCAATATCAACCTAAGCATTTGGTCGTCGACCCTGTAATGGTTGCCACCAGCGGAGATTTACTGCTTAAAGAAAGTGCCATCAGCACTCTAAAAACAGAGCTCCTTCCACTTGCCGATGTCATTACGCCAAACTTACCTGAAAGCGCTACGTTAACAGGGTCTCCGGTGCCAACAACATCGTCAGAAATGGATCAAATGGTCGCAAAGCTTAGAGTACTTGGTTGTTCCTCTGTTTTGCTTAAAGGTGGTCATTTGGAAAACGACAATGACAGTGATGACTTGCTTATTTTTGCGGAGTCCGTAGAAACGCTATCCGCAAAACGAGTCGATACAAAAAATACTCACGGTACGGGCTGCACGTTATCTTCCGCTATCGCTTCTTACCTTGCCCAAGGTCACGACCTTATTTCTGCTGCCACTTTGGCAAAATCTTATATTTCTCAAGCCATCAAGCATTCTGATGAGTTAGATATTGGTAAAGGACACGGACCGGTTCATCACTTCTTTAGTGGGCATGCAGATGTACGGTGACAAACCGGATTTTTCCACCATGACTGGAAAGGGCTACACCTTAAACGTCGAAAAAGGTCACCTCCAGTATATCGATGCGGAAGCTCCGACGCTTTCGGGTATCAACATGACCATTCCTATTGGAGAATGGACATGCCTTCTCGGAAGAAGTGGTTGTGGGAAAAGCACGTTGTTGCGCTACCTAGCAGGGTTGCTTAATGACAAAGCAAATTGGGATGGTCAGATTGTGCTGGAGTCGATGGGGAACCGGAAAGTGGTTTTCATTGGCGACCAAATAGCCTATATGGGACAGCAAGATTTATTGATGCCTTGGTTATCGGCATTGGATAACGTTTTGCTCAGCACTCGCTTTGCTGGATTTGGTTCAACGAGTACTGCAAGTATTGGTAAACGTGAACAAAGAGAAAAAGCACTCCACCTACTTGATCAAGTTGGGTTGCTCGATAAGCAATCTCTTCTTCCACAGAAGATGTCTGGAGGAATGCGACAACGTGTCGCTATTGCCCGAACTTTAATGCAAGACAAGCCAATCGTGCTTATGGACGAACCCTTCTCCGCTCTCGATGCGGTAAACCGACATAAGCTACAAAATCTTGCTTGCGAACTACTAAAAGACAAAACCGTGTTACTCATTACTCACGATCCTCAAGAAGCCATTCGACTAGCTTCCAAGCTTTACATTATGCATAACACCCCCACTGAAGCGCAGTCACTACCCTTACCCATTACGGCGGTGCCCAGAAAGCTCGACGCCGAATGCGCTGCGCTACAACAAAGCATTATTGAAAGGTTGGAAAAAGATTATGAATAGCTCCAACCAAACCGATGCATCACAAACCAAGGCATTATCAAAAGCCTCAACGTTATCGAGAGCATTGTCTTCATCCAAAACCCTGTCTTTATCGAAAACCATTACGCATAGCGATAACGTCACGTATCCGATTATCCGCGCAATCATTAGCGTTGGAGTGATGTTCGGGATTTGGCAGGCGATTGTCGTCATTTTCGACATGCCGTCATTCATTCTTCCAGCACCGTTAGACGTATTTGAGCGACTAATAGAAAGACAAGATGTTCTACTCAAACACACTTGGGTTACCGCGCAAGAAATCTTACTCGGGTTACTACTCGGGCTTTCAATGGGGTTGGTTTTTGCACTGCAAATGTTGATGTTCAACCCATTAAAGCGTTGGTTGCTTCCGATTCTCGTCGCAAGCCAAGCCGTACCTGTATTTGCCATTGCACCAGTTTTAATGCTTTGGCTCGGCTACGGGATCACATCCAAAGTCGTGATGGCTGCCATCATCATTTTCTTCCCTGTCACCACTTGTTGCTATGACGGTCTGAGAAACACACCTACTGGGTATTTGGATTTGGCCAAAACCATGGGCGCATCAAAATGGCAAACACTGCGCCACATCCAACTGCCCGCATCGTTACCTACCCTTGCATCTGGAATACGCGTGGCGGTTGTGGTTGCGCCAATCGGCGCGGTGTGTGGAGAGTGGGTTGGGTCTAGTGAAGGCTTGGGTTATCTCATGTTGCAAGCCAATGCTCGAATGATGATTGATGAAATGTTTGCAGCGCTCTTTATTTTGTCTGCTTTGTCTGTGTCTTTGTATTTCATTGCCGACGAAGCACTTAAAAAGCTTATCCCTTGGGAAGGGTAATCTATCCAACAATTTTAATGCCTGATTTGGGCATAGCTAAGAAGGAAAATAGTTTGAAAAAAAATAAATTTATCAGTGCAATAGCACTTGCTGCCTCTGCTTTTACATTTAACGTAAGCGCTGAAGAAAAAAACCTCACTTTAATGCTTGATTGGTTTGTAAACCCTAATCATGGTCCTATTGTTATCGCTAAAGAACGCGGTTATTTCAAAGAAGAAGGCTTAAAAGTGGAGGTTCAAGAACCCGCGGATCCAAGTACACCACCTAAGCTGGTTGCAGCAAACAAAGTGGATCTTGCCATTTCTTACCAACCCAACCTTACGATTGATGTAGCAGCAGGTCTGCCTTTGATTCGCTCAGCAACATTGGTGGCGACACCGTTAAATACACTCACGGTTTTGAAAGACAAAAGCGTTAAAAATTTAAGCGACCTTAAAGGTAAAAAAATCGGCATCGCGATAGCGGGTAATGAAGAGGCCACAATAGGCACCATGCTCGAAACTGGTAATGTAAAATACAGCGACGTAGAAATCATCAATGTAGGTTGGGCACTCTCTTCCTCTTTAGCTTCTGGAAAAGTAGATGCTATTTGGGGTGGATTCCGCAACTTTGAAAGCAACCAGTTAGCACTTGAAGGCTATGAAGCGAAAGCGTTTTTCCCAGAAGAACATGGCGTACCCACTTACGACGAGCTGGTTTTTGTTGCCAACGCAAAAACACACGATAAAGAGGCAATCAAGGCGTTTAACCGTGCGTTAGAAAAAGCCACCACGTACATCGTGAACCACCCTAAACAGTCTTGGAATGAGTTTGTGGCATATTCGCCAGACACACTCAACAACGAACTGAACAAACGCGCTTGGAACGACACGCTAACACGCTTTGCCCTTCGCCCATCAGCAGTCGATCACAAACGATACGACGATTACGCCCAGTTCATGTTTGACAAGAAAATCATTCAATCACTACCTAAAGCTGAAGACTACGTCCCAAGCTTCAACTGATTGAGGGATCACTATGAATCATCAAGACTTGATCCAAGCATGCCGCAGTGACTGGGAAGAATACACCCAGCATTCATTTGTTCAGCAGCTAGCAAGCGGTTCGCTTGAACAACCTTGCTATTTGCACTATTTGAAGCAAGATTTTCTCTTCCTAAAACAATATGCTCGCGCGTACGCATTGGCTATTTACAAAGCGAGAACCTTAGAAGACATGCGTGATGCACTACCCAGTGTTCACGCCCTTCTGGACTCAGAGATAGCTCATCATGTCTCGTACTGTAAGGAGTGGGGGCTAAGCGAAACCGACTTGGAAGCAGAAGCGGAAGATTTCGGCACCGTCGCCTACACTCGTTATGTGTTAGATGCAGGAATGACAGGCGATCTCATCGATTTGTATGCGGCTCTTGCACCTTGCTCAATTGGATATGCAGAAATTGGTCGTCAATTGCTCTCTGACCCTGAAACAAAACTTGATGGAAACCCTTACGCGAGCTGGATTCAGCTATATGGCGGTGAAGAATTCCAACAAAGTGTCGCACAAGGAACGAAGACCATTGATAAGCTTCTGGCTGAAGTAGAGCTCGATAGCCCTCGTGGTAAAAACCTGATTCAGGTGTTTAAGACTGCAACCCGTATGGAAGTGGCATTCTGGCAACAAGGACTGAATGCGATCAAGGACGGAAAGATATGAATACTCAAGACATAGCAAAGGCACTCAGTGCCGTTAGAGATAATAAGCCTCTCGTCGTGAATATCACTAACTATGTGGTGATGAACAATACGGCAAACGCACTGCTCGCCATTGGTGCGTCGCCAATAATGGCGCATTCCCGTGAAGAACTAGCAGAAATGATGACGTTCTGTGGCGCACTCGTCATCAATATCGGCACGCTAGACAGCGTTTGGATTCCGCGTATGCAGTATGCGGTGGAGCAAGCAAACAAAAACGGCAAAATCGTCATACTTGATCCAGTAGGATGTGGTGCAAGCACCATTCGAACGGCAACCGCTCGCGAACTAGCTCAATCGGCTGAAAAACTGATCATACGTGGCAATGCTTCAGAGATCATCGCCATGGCTGGAGAGCAGGCTCAGAGCAAAGGTGTCGATGCATTGGATAGCAGTGACACTGCCGTTGGTGCAGCAAATCACTTAGCTAAGGCGTTAAACTGCAATGTTGTGGTATCGGGAGAGGTCGACTACATTGTCACACCATCGAAGATCTACAAGCTATCGAATGGTCATGCAATGATGCCGTACGTTACAGGAATGGGGTGTACCATGAGCGCATTAACGGGTGCTTTTGCAGCAATTGGCGATGAAACTGGGTTATCAGCGGCTGCCGTCTTAGGTGTTGCAGGTGAAATAGCAGCTGAAAACGCTGCAGGTCCTGGCAGTTTGCAAGTTTCATTACTGGATACGCTTTATCAACTTGATGAAGAAACTTTGATTGAACGGCTTAAGTTGTCATAACTAAATGGTGTAGATCCACTAAAGAGCGCTGTTTTGGCAGCGCTCTTTTTAACACCTCTTCTACTCCCCCCCACTCATCGAGGATACGACATGAGCCCTTACACACTCTACCTAGTCACAGACGATAAACAGGACATCGATACATTTTCATCAGTGCTTACTGAAGCCGTGAAAGGTGGTGTCACTATGGTACAAGTCCGTGAGAAACATGGAGATGTCCGCGCTTTTATCGAAAGAGCCTTGTGCGCTAAGTCGATACTTGCTGGTACGGGAGTTCCACTCATTATAAATGATCGAGTGGATGTCGCACTTGCGATCGACGCAGATGGAGTTCACCTCGGTCAATCCGATATGCCAGCTACCCTTGCCCGAAATCTACTTGGTGAAGACAAAATCTTAGGTCTATCAGTGGAAAGCAACTCACAGCTCGAAGAAGCAAAAATGTTGCCTGTCGATTATCTCGGAATCAGTGCCATTTTTTCAACACCAACAAAATCCGACGTAAAGTACGAATGGGGAATTGAAGGATTGATTCATGCAGTAAAAGGCAGCCCATTTCCAACCGTTGCGATTGGCGGGATCAATGAATCCAATCTAGTGGATGTTGTGACCACTGGGGTCCACGGCATTGCTTTAGTCTCTGCGATATGTCATGCACCAAGCCCAAAAATTGCTGCTGAGAATCTTCTTTCCAACATTCTTTCTGCACAAAAATAAGAAGACAGATGAGAATTGAGTCAAATTTGAGCTTCAAGAGAACATTCAATCTAGAGAGAACACACATACCGTTCATAATGTTGTAAGTGCATGGTTGGCATAGTAACATTTCAACGCTTTGGTCACTTGGAAACTGAGCTTAAATGAAAAAAGGCGTATTGTTCTTCATATCCTGTTCGGGTTTAATGCTACTAAGTGTGCTCACTGTATACGTGATATTTTTCGAACCAAGTATTCAAAATCTATCTAATACACAGCTCAAGGTCTATCACCCTAAAAATGAGCTCGCTAAAACCGAGACAGGTCGTAGAATAGTAGAAATAACTAACCTGTTGGAATCTCGCCCGAAAGAAGGGCAACAAGCGTTATTGGCTTTTGAAAAAACAATAGAAAATGAGATTTCGGCGCTAGAGTCCACATACTTTACTCTTGCTCAGCGTATCAACGCGATTAATAACAAAGATTCCGCACTAACAAAGTCAATTAATTTGCGATTAGAAGAGTTGTCAAATAATAGAAATTTATACTGGCTCAAGATCCAGCTATTGATAGAAAAAAGCAGTGAAATCAGTAGGCAGGGTAACTTAGCAACAGCATCTAAGCTAATTAGGCAAGCAATTTCAGAATCCAAGCGTCATCACTTTTTATTTTTACTGCCGAGCGCTTACAACGTCGCTGGTTACATCAGTAACGCAGAAAATCTATTAATGGATGCGCAAACTTACTTCATGAAAGGAATTGAGGTGTCGAATAGAATCGGTGATACCAGTTATCTCATTCGATTTTATAACAATATTGGCATACTTTACCTACACATTGAAAAGTGGACCAAAGCACTAGAGTATTTAGATAAAGCTCAACACTCCCCAATTCCTTACGGGTTAGAAGCCAATCGCGTTCTTCAGGTGATTCATCTAAACAAAGCCTTCATTTACTCCAAATTAAATGACCTAGAAAACATGACGGCTTCTTACGAAGAATCACTCAAGTATTATGATGACAGACATGCCAACCCTAATTTGAAAACTCTGAAATTAAAAGGCGATACGCAATACTACGTTTTCTCGAAACAATATAAGCAAGCAATCAATGCAGCAAACACCTGTTCTCAGTATTCAGAGTCCTTTAAATATCCACTGCAATTGGGACAATGTCAGATTCAAAAAGCTGAAGCTCAACTCAAATTAGGCGACTATCAGGAAGCTCTGTACACCATTGAGGATACTATTGTCACATTCTCATCTATCAACCATAAACGTTGGTTGATTAAGGCCTATGAAAAGAAAGCCGACATTCTTGAAGCGCTAGGAGAAACGGGCAAAGCGCTGCTCATGTATAAACAGTACTACGAACAAGATAAAAATCACCTATTGAGTAAAGTTTATGACCTTGAACATGCTTTTGTGACTCAACATATGAGGCAAGAACAGGACCTGCTGAATGTTCAAAACCAGCTGGGAGCTGCACAATTGGCCAAAGAGAAACTGCGATTTCAAATCGCCTGTACTTGGATTTTTATTGCTTTAATCTTCATCATTTTCGCCTTGCGAAAAGCTTCTCTTATCAAGAATGAAAACAAAGAACTGCATGATCTATCGTACATCGATGAACTGACCAAGCTTCATAATCGGCGACATTACCAACGTCAACTAACTAGCGACGACATTTTAAGCCGAGAGCAACATTATCAAATCGCCTTATTTGACCTAGATAACTTTAAATCGGTTAATGATACCTTCGGGCACGACGTTGGAGACGAAGTACTCATTGAAACGGCTAAACGCTTGAGCGGTCTTGTATCCGGTGCGGAACTGCTTATCCGCTGGGGAGGTGAAGAGTTTTTGGTACTAATGCGATCCGATGATCACTTAGAAACTCGCATCAATGCCATGTTGAAATGCATCAACAGTGAAGCGTTTCTTACGCAAGCTGGAGCGCTCGATATTACTGTCTCCATTGGAGTTAGCAAACCAGCTGTCCCAAATGAGCTTTGCGACAGCGATGATAGCTTTCGCAAAGCAGATCAAAACCTTTATGAAGCTAAACGCTCAGGGAAAAACAGAGCCGTTTTCCCCAAAAGTGAGTAATTCTGCATTCCCTATCTAGACGCCCACTATTCGATGATTTAAGAAAACACCATGGCTTTTAAGCTCGAATTTTCATCTTTATCTTTAAACTCAGGTGGATTTTCTAGTCGGTATTGGTAAGTCAATGCAGGCGCTTCGCTCTTCATCCCTTCAATTAAGAAGTCGGGGCTTACGCTGGGTGAATTGACGCACGCGAGTACTTCCCCACTCTCTGTGAGTAAATCGGGTAAACGGCGCAAAATCTTTTGATAGTCTTTGGTGAGCGCAAAACTGCCCTTTTGAAATGACGGCGGGTCAATAACGACGATATCATAAGGTCCATACTTCTTTATTTTCCCCCATGATTTAAAAATATCATGCCCCATAAAACTGACTGAATTCAGGTTATGCCCATTTAATTTGTGATTGTCCCTGCCTCGGCTCAAGCTCGATTTCGCCATATCAACGTTAACCACTTGATCGGCTCCGCCCTCAATCGCTGCCACTGAAAAACCGCAAGTATAGGCAAATAGGTTTAATACCTTTTTGTGCTTTGCACGCTCACGCACCCAGTCTCTACCCAAACGCATATCTAGGAATAAGCCAAAATTCTGGTTTTTACCCAGCTCCAATTGATACTTTAGCCCCGATTCCATCACAACCGGTTTCAGGTCTGGTTCGCCCCAAATCACCTCAAAAGGTGCACCATCTTGGTAACGATGCTGGAGTAAAATGGCATTCAGTCCGCGTTGCAGGTATGCTTTCTTGTTTGTTAATCCCAGTAATCCATCTTTAAGTTCATTTAGAAAATCAGGCTCTACAGATTTGAATAGATGAACAACAAGCTGACCTTGTAGCCAATCTACGGTAAGTTGTTCTAGCCCATCCCAACATAGACCGCGACCATGAAACAAACGTCTTACCTCATCGGGCGTTTGCTCAATAGCTGAGTCTAGTACAGCCCATAACTGGGTTAGAGAATCTGTTTTCATTTTGTTTTCACTGTTGGCCATATTAGGTTCCAAGGAGTTGTCCACGCCTCTAGGGCTTCTTTTATTACTGGTGACTGCCATTTTTCGCCACAGTGAGCATGTTCGGCAGGATTACAGAGAAATTCGAAAAGATGGCCATCATACGTAAACCTGAGCGCATACGCATGAAGATACCCGCGGTCCGAAACGGAAGACGGATGGTAAATATCATCACCAACAATCGGAGAGCCAACCGATTTTAATGCGACTCTGATTTGATGAGTTTTACCTGTATGAGGTTTACATAAAAATAACCGCTCTCCCACTTCTCCAGCTGATGAAAAGAACTGTGTAATAGCAGGGTTAGTTTTACTGCCCATCAATTTCCAACTGGATCGGCGAGAACGTTCCATATCACCCACAATCGTACCTTGCTTCTTTTTAGGCTTTTTTGCCCCAATCGCTAGGTAAAATTTTTCTATTTCACGCTTCGCAAACAGTGATGAGAGTTTATTGGCTGCTTTGGCATGCCTCGCCAGAATGAGCATTCCTGAGGTCATTTTATCTAAGCGGTGCACCAGATAGAGCTGTTCATCCCCTGATACTTTTGCAACCTCAATAGGCAAGCTAACGTCATCGTCATCTTTATGCACACTGACACCGAAGTGTTTATTAATAATGAGGAAATCGGGATGGGTATAGAGGATATCAAACATAAATGGCTCCTTCGCAGGCGCTGAATTATAGCGATTCCTACAGAAGAAGCCATTAAATACAGTAAGCTCTTACAAACTTACTTGGTTTACAAACTTAGAAAAATTACCAGCCTAGGTTATAGGAGAGCCTAATCTATTAGAAAACCCAAGTTATTGGAGAAACAAAGCTATTGGAAAACCTAAGGCTACTTAGGAAATTTTAAACTTCGATACTAAACCCTTAAGTTCATTCACACGCTCGCTTAAGCCTGTTACGTCGTGCGCACTGCGATCGACTAATTGCAATGAGCTCGCAGAAATATCATTAATGGTGCTGATATCGTTGGCAATTTCCTGAGTTACAGCCGTTTGTTCTTCTGTCGCGGTTGCAATTGCAGCGATCATTCCCTGTACCTGATTCGCACTTGCAACTATCTGATCGAGAGCCGCTCCTGCACCTGCGCTTTGCTCGACACCCTTCTCAACCAATTCAACACTATCAGAAGTAGAAGACATCACCTTCTGTGTACCCTGCTGGATAGCCTGGATGATTTCTGAAACTTCTTGAGTTGCTTGTGTAGTACGCTCAGCAAGAGCACGAACTTCGTCCGCTACTACAGCAAAGCCTCTACCTGACTCACCTGCGCGAGCAGCCTCAATCGCGGCATTCAGCGCAAGCAAGTTAGTTTGCTCTGCAATACCTTCGATCACTTTGATAACACTGCCAATTTGCTCACCGTGATCGTTCAACTCGCGCATGCTCACAGACATTTCAGCCATTTGAGTTGACGCTTTCTCGATGCTACCAACCATTTCTAAAATAACATTACGCCCACTTTCCGCTGCATCGCCAGATTGCGAAGCACTGTCTGCCGTTGCAACGCTTTGCTGCGCAACTTCACCAATCGTTAGGGTGAGCTCCTCAGACGCGGTAGAGATCAAATTCGCCTTATCGGCTTGTTCTGTCGCACCCTGAGAAATAGACGTGGTGACCTGAGAAAGATCCGTTGTAACGGTTTCCACTTGCTCACTAACCTGCGAAATGGAAGTCAAAAGTGTTTTCAGCGAACCCTGCATCGCATTGATGGATTCAGCGAGATTTGATAACTCATCGCCGCTATTGTCTACAATCTCATCCGATGTAAGATCACCATTCGCAATGCTCTTTGCAACCACTTCCAGTTTCTCAATACGACCGGTTAAAGAAGAAGACAAACGATAGGCTATAACCAAAGCAATCAATGAACCCACCACCAGTAACGTCATCATCGTATTGCTCATGGATGACAAAGAATCATTTAGTGTATTTAGACCATTTTCCACGTCGCTTTTTTCAGCCGCTGATTCACGGTCTAGAAGTTTTTCCATAGGAACCATGGTTTTCGATTCTATTGCCATTTTCTTGGCATACAGCTCTTTCATTTGCTCTGCTGTATTCCCTTCGCGACTTACTAAAGGAAACAGAGATTCTATTGAGCGTTTGTACTCAGAGCCAAAATTTCTAATTTGATTAACGGTATTTTTCGCTTGGGAGCTCGTTTCAATTTGCGCTAGGCTGTTCAGTGCACTTTCAAATTGACGGTAATTATCAATAAAGTCTGATTGCGCCGAGCTATCGCCTAGAATGACTCTCAAAGCATCACGCTGCATGTCTCCAGATTCATCTATCAAGGTAAGATAAAGCTCCATTCCCGGAACATCGTCTGTGCGGATAGCATTTTCTAAATCGTGAGCCGATTTCACCTGGAAAAAGACGACCGTAACGGATATAGCCATTAAAAATATTATGCTGCCAAAAGCGGCAGACAGCTTTTGCTTGACTGAAAGATTCATAGAACGTCCTTAAAAAGCCCAGTGTAAGAGCCTAAAAAATAAAACTAAAAAGAATAAAAATGGCAGAGCTCATATCATATGTAAGAAGAAGTGTTTCAATAAGCGTTGTTGATGTACAAAAGCCCGTCTACGTTTAGAAATGTACCTTACATCATTAACAATATGACATTCGATTTATATTCGAACACAAAAAGGCCCTAGAAACTAGGGCGTGAGTGTTTTTTAATATTCTTATAATTAAGCTGTGATCTTCTACGCAAAGAACACCACAAGCATTAATACAGGGCAAACTACTCGTACGTAGACAGGCCAAATTTTCCAAAACACTGAGTTTTCAACTTCTGGGTAACCCTGACGTATCTCTTCAAGTACTTTGTTTCTATGCCAAATCCAACCAACAAGCAGTGCCCAAACTAGACCCAATATAGGCTGAGCGTACACCGTTGTTGCCTGTACGACTAAACCAAATAGCGAACCAAAGTTTAGAACGATAATCGCTGAGATTAACGTAATCACTCCACCTATCCATATAACGGCAGCAGTACGGGTTTGCTTTAATTCTTCTATCGCACAAGCAACTGGAACTTCCAACATGGAAATGGATGATGTTAGTGCTGCGATCATCATAAGTGCAAAAAACATCATGCTGGCTGCGATGCCGAAGCTGCCCATAGTATCGAACATTGCGGGTAGTACAGTGAACACCAATGTGTCTGAACTCAGTAGAGCGCCCGTTTCATCGAAAATTTGAACGCCATGCTGTTTTGCTACGAACATCGCGGGCAAAACAAGCAAGCCGGCACAAATGGCGATGCCTGTATCGACAAGGGAAACCTGAACAGCTGTTTTAGGAATGTTGGTATCTTTCTTTAGGTAAGAGCCGTACACCATCATAGTTGCAACACCCAAAGACAATGAGAAAAACGCTTGCCCCATCGCACTCACCACTAAATCAGAGTTAAAGTGCGAGAAGTCAGGAACTAGGTACATTTTGAGCCCTTCAGAAGCGCCTTCTTGCGTAAGAATGTAGCCTATCATCACGACAAACAAGACAAGCAGCACAGGCATTAACCGGGTAGACCAACGCTCAATACCATTAGCGACACCGCTTCTTACTACATACATGGTTGCAATCATAAACATGATCATTAGAAACAGGTTTCGGCTATCACCGAAGCTTGTTAGCCATGTAGAGACCTCATTTAGTCCCACAATTTCCAACGCACTTCCAGCAAACTCACCAAACAACCACCCTGCAATAATGGCGTAAAAACTGAGAATAAGGGACGCCGCCATCATCGCTACAACACCTAAAAGTGCTGCACCCATTTTACCGTTTGGCCAAACGGCTTTAAGAGATCGAATGGGGCTGGACTGACCATACCGACCAATAGTGAGTTCTGCTATCAGCATTGGACACGCCAACACAAAAACCATCACAAGATAAGTAATTAAAAACACCGCGCCACCATTACTGGCCGCTTGAGTTGGGAACCCCCAGATATTACCTAAACCGACAGCACTGCCCGCAGCTGCCATAATGAAGCCCAATTTAGAAGAAAATTGAGCACGAGATGTTGATGCCATAAATACCGCCTGATTAGACTTATCACTGTAAAATTTAGTTTACAGTGATTAATTTTCTTAATTTCAACTGAATAATGGCAAGTAAAACAGTTTAAGATTAGAATTGGAAGCGCCCACAGTCTATTTAATCATTAAAGACTCAAAACCAAGTATTGTTCGCTTCTTTTTTAATCAAATTCAGATGTAAATCTTAATTGAAGTTAAATACTCAATATTAATTACCGCAACAAATCCGTACATTTTATTCACATCGTAGTTCAATAAAAAGCGCTAATATTCGGGCTATTCCACCCATTTCTCATTCTTAATAGGGATATGCGAGTAGTTGTTGTTTCTTCTTAAGCTCCTTCTGCTTATAGTGTTAGAATAAATTCGTTACTATCCTGATTTGTCGAGGAAAATGGAAAAGTTTTATCAGTTTGTCGCTCTGTTCGGTCTGGTTGCCTATTGGGTACTCGTTGCAGGGGTTACCATCCGCGTAGTGCTTAAGCGCAGAGCTGTTAGCGTTTCTTTGGCTTGGTTGATGATCATCTACATCATCCCAATCCTTGGCGTTGCATGTTACTTTCTGTTTGGCGAACTGAACCTCGGAAGAAAACGAGCTGAACGCGCTCAACGTATGTTTTCCCCCTACGAATATTGGTTCAATCAGTTGCACGATTGCCAAGCTCATCTTCCAGAATTAATGGAAGGTCAAATTTCCCAAATTCACGATCTGTGCTCAAATCGCACTGGTATCCCTGCTCTTTGTGGCAATACACTTTCATTACAAACTTCGCCTGTAAAAATCCTTCAGTCTGTTATTGAAGACATTAAGTCGGCAAAACACCATATACGAATGGAATTCTATATTTGGCACCCTGGTGGGCTGGCAGACTCCGTTGCATCCGCTTTGATACAAGCATCAAAGCGAGGAGTTAAAGTTCAAGTACTTCTCGATTCCGCTGGTAGCCATCGATTTTTTAAAAGTCACTGGAAAGCCATGATGGAAACAGCGGGCATTGAAGTCATTCATGCGCTTGCCGTATCTCCAATGCGTGTATTCCTGCGTCGGCTAGATTTACGTCAGCATCGAAAAATCATTGTGGTGGATGACGAAATTGCTTACACCGGCTCAATGAACATGGTTGATCCTGCGCATTTCAAACAAGGTGCGGGGGTTGGTCAATGGATAGACGTCATGGTTCGAATTTCAGGGCCAACTGTTAATGTTTTGTCGGCCATTCATGCATGGGATTGGGAAGTAGAAACAGGTAAACGAGAGTTTCCTACATTCCCTCACTGTCCTGTTGATCAAGAAAACGGTCTGCACCCAGTTCAAGTTGTACCATCGGGACCTGGGATGCCTGAAAACCTCATTCAGCAGGTTATGATTCTTTCTATCAATCAGGCGAAAGAATCCGTCAGAATCACTACCCCCTATTTTGTCCCGAGTGATCAGTTGCTAGAAACACTCAAAATGACAGCACAACGCGGTGTTAAAGTGCAACTTATCATTCCTCATCGCAATGATTCCATTATGGTGAAGTGGGCATCTAAGGCGTTCTATAGCGAATTGTTAAATTCAGGCATTGAAATCTATGAGTTCCGCGGCGGTTTGTTACACACCAAATCGGTCGTCATCGATCAACACCAATGTTTGATTGGTACGGTAAACCTAGATATGCGCAGCCTTTGGCTGAACTTCGAAGTAACTTTAGCTGTAGATGACGCTTCTTTCACAAAAGAGCTTTACTGGCTTCAAGAATCCTACATAGAAAATGCGCATAAAATCGAGTCGGCTACATGGTCGGAGCGAGGAATTGTCCATCGAATTTTTGAACGTGCCTATTTCTTACTCAGCCCCCTTCTTTAAAGGGAAATAACACTTGCGTTCCCCCCTCTTAAAATGGTTTAAATAGAATCAAATCTTTAGGGTCTGTTGACCTTTCGAGATGATTTTTGTAGCAATTTGTGGGTGATTTATACAAGGCAACGCTCATTCGGTGTAGTCGCTCTACATCAATGAGCGATAACGCAGTAGAAATAAGCCACAAATTCTGCCCGAAGGGTTCGTTTCTATGCCTTTTACTCTTTGTTGCAAGGTATTTGCTTAGAATGACTAAGAGATACACCTTGCGCCGCGATTAAAAGGCATAGAAATCGAACAAAATTTAACCACGAAAGGTCAACAGACCCTAGTAGGACAAGGAAAAAGAATGTCTGAGAAATACCAGACCAAGCTGGTCACAGCAGGACGCAGTAAGAAATGGACAAATGGCGTAGTTAACCCTCCAGTTCAGCGTGCATCAACGGTCGTTTTCAATACGGTTGCAGAAAAACATAAAGCCACTTCGGAGCGCCAAGGGCACACTCTTTTTTATGGACGAAGAGGCACTCAGACACATTTTGCTTTCCAAGAAGCTATGGTTGAAATCGAAGGTGGCGCTGGCTGTGCACTGTACCCTTGTGGCACAGCAGCGATTACCAGCGCTATTCTTTCCTTTGTTGAGTCTGGTGATCATATATTGATGGTCGACACCTGCTACGAGCCAACACGTGATTTCTGCAACGTGATGCTAAAAAAAATGGGTGTCGAGACAACCTATTACGACCCAATGATCGGAGAGGGAATTCGCGACCTCATTCAACCAAACACTAAAATTTTATTTACCGAATCCCCTGGCTCTATCACCATGGAAGTGCAGGATTTGCCTACTTTGTCCAAAATTGCTCACGAAAGCGACATTATTGTTATGTTGGACAACACATGGGGCGCAGGCGTTAACCTTTCTCCTTTTGAGCACGGTGTGGACATTTCGATTCAAGCGGCCACAAAGTACATCGTTGGTCATTCAGACGTGATGCTAGGTACAGCAGTCGCTTCGGAGAAATATTGGGATCAACTTCGTGAGCAAAGCTACCTACTTGGACAATGCGTTTCGCCGGATGATGCTTATTTAGGTTTACGTGGTATTCGTACACTGGATGTTCGTTTACGCCAGCACCACGAAAACAGCCTTAAGGTAGCCAAATGGCTAGAGTCTCGCCCTGAGGTCGACCATGTAAGACATCCAGCGCTAGAATCTTGCCCTGGTCATGAGTTCTATAAGCGTGATTTCAAAGGTTCAAATGGCTTATTTTCATTCGTACTGAAATCTTCATACCCTCGTGCCACAACAGCGCTATTGGACGGCATGAAACACTTTAGTATGGGCTATTCATGGGGTGGTTTTGAAAGCTTGATTTTGGCAAATGAGCCTAAAAGCTTTAACTACCTTAGAACGGTAGCCAACCCTAATTTCGAAGGGACACTGATCCGCCTACATATTGGCTTAGAAGATACGGATGATTTGATCGCCGATCTAGAAGCAGGATTAGAGCGCTACAATGCCATCATTCTTGAAAAAGCATCGTTAGAACAATAGAACTCAATCAAAAGAAAACCCCCAGCACAGACGCTGGGGGTTTTCATATAAAGCAGTTTTTGCTAGACGCAAATTTAGGTCACTTTGTACTTAGGGCAATCCACGGTATGATCATTGACCATCCCAACCGCTTGCATAAATGCGTAGCAGATAGTTTCACCAACAAACTTAAAGCCACGTTTTTTTAAGAACTTACTCATCTCTTTTGACTGTTCTGTTGACGCTGGTACTTGATCCGCTGACGTCCAACTATTCACTTTTGGTTTACCGTCCACAAATTGCCAAAGCGCATTCGACAAGGAACCAAATTCCTTTTGAAGTTCTATGGTTGCACGTGCATTACTGTATACAGAGGCGACCTTTCCCTTATGCCTAACGACGTCATAATTTTCTATAACGTGCGTTACTCTAAGTTCATCGTATGTCGCTAGCTTTTCAATGTCGTAATTTTCAAATGCGCTTCTATACCCTTCACGCTTTTTCAAAATGGTTATCCAACTTAAGCCAGCTTGCGCCCCTTCAAGAGTGATAAACTCAAATAAAACTTGATCATCATAGACAGGAATTCCCCACTCAGCATCGTGATATTCCCTTTCCAATTCATGATCCGTTGCCCATGCACATGTAGTGTCTGCCATGTCTTTTCCTTAACATTCAACATCTATCTAACAGTTTAATACTCTATAACCAAGTAACCTAAAAATACAATTAGCCCGCCGAGCGGCGGGCTAAGTTAACGCTAGTTAGCTAGTTAGCTAGTTAGCTAGTTAGCTTTCCACTTTCACTCTATGAAATAGACGATACAACACAGGTACGACAATAAGTGTCAGTACTGTTGCAAAACCCAATCCAAACATGATTGTGACTGCCATTGGCTTAAAGAAGATATCTGGCAGAAGTGGTACAAGACCTAAGATGGTCGTAATTGCTGCCATACATACTGGCCTAACACGGCTTAACGCTGCATCAACCACCGCAATATATGGGTCTTTACCCGACTTCATCTCAATCTCAATTTGATCCAGAAGAACAATACCATTTTTCAACAACATGCCAGATAAGCTTAAGAAGCCCAAGAGCGCCATAAAGCCAAATGGCGTATCGAACAGCAACAAACCACACGTAACACCAATAACGGCTAATGGAACAGTTAGCCATACGATCAATGGCTCTTTCACTGAATTGAACAAGAAAACCGTAATCAAGAACATGAATAAATAGCCAAGAGGCATCGTCTTAAACAAGGATTCCTGAGCATCACGAGATGATTCGTACTCACCGCCCCATTCAAGATAATAACCGGACGGCATTTCAATGGCTTCAATCTGGGACATTAATCGTTTCTGTAGTGTCGAGGCAGTTTCATCTCCTAATGGATCTGGGTCTGCCATTACCGTAAGCATGCGCTTGCGATCTTTTCTTACAATCAACGGGTCTTCCCAGCGAATGTCGTAGCCCAATGTGACTTGCTGTAACGGAATAAATTCACTTAGAGCCGGGCTCCAGATTTTCATCCCCTCAATGTTTCTCAAGTCAACGCGCTCTTCTTCTGGCAGGCGAGAGACAATAGGCATTAACGTTGTACCATCTCGATACACACCAATATTTTTGCCGGAGAAGGACATCATAAGAAGTTCATCAACATCTGACTTGGTGATACCGTAACGACGTGCTTGGCTTTCATTGAAGACAGGTTCTAGCACTTTGGTTCTTTCACGCCAGTCATGGCGAATATTGTGCGTTCCTTTATCGGCATTCATTATGTCGATAACTTCTGCGGCAATACCACGAAGTACTGTTGGATCGGAGCCCACTATTCTCGCTTCAATCTTCGCACCGCCACCAGGACCGAGCTCAATGCGTTTTAGCTTGTAGTTAATCTCAGGGAAGTTAGCCTCGATGTATTCGCGCAGAGCTCCCATCAACGGTTCAAGCTTTTCGTGGCTGGTCACTCGGGTGGTAATTTCACCATAAGCGGCATATGCCTTTTCAGGGGCATAGGTCAACATAAAGCGCTGTAAGCCTTGTCCGGCTGTAGTGGTGATATGTTCGACACCGTCTTTATTCTCTAACCAGTCCGCAATCACTTTCAGCTTCGTGTTTGTCGCCCGTATATCCGTTCCTTCTGGCATCCAAACATCAACCATAAACATCGGTGTAGTCGATGATGGGAAGAACGACTGCTTAATTTTAGTGAACCCGTATAACGAAGCCATCAACGCAACGATAAGTACCACAACGGTCAACCAAGCACGCTTCATGCAGAACTCTAAGAAACCGCGGTAAAGCACAAATACCATACCGTTGTATGGGTCTGATGGTTCTTCATTCTTATCGGACTTTTTCTCTTTAAAGAACAAGTCTGCAAAGAAAGGCGTCAGTGAAATTGCGGTAAACCAACTCAGCATCAAAGAAATCAGTAGAACGGTAAACAAGGTTCCACAATATTCACCTGTCGCATCGTCAGACAAGCCGATTGGTGCAAAAGCGGTAACAGCAATTACCGTCGCACCAAGAAGTGGCCATTTGGTTTGGGTTACAATATCGGTCGCTGCCTGCAATCTCGTTCGACCTTTTTGGGTGCCGATGAGTATCCCTTCTACAACCACAATCGCATTGTCCACCAGCATCCCTAACGCGATGACCAGAGCACCCAGTGAAATACGCTGTAAATCTATTGCTAGGTACTTCATAAATATGAATGTACCAAATACCGTCAGCAGCAGAATCAAACCAATGAGTAAGCCAGAGCGCAGACCCATAAAGAACAGAAGTACGATAATTACAATCGCAACAGCTTGCCCTAGGCTAACCACAAACCCACTTACCGATTTATCAACTTCCTTCGGCTGGCTGTAAATTTCTGATATTTCGATTCCGATGGGTTGCTGATATTTCAGCTCAGCTAAGCGACGGTCAAACCTTTCGCCAACCTCAACGACGTTTACCCCTTGGCTAAATGACACGCCCAAATTCAGCGCAACTTGACCATTGTAGTTGATGATATTTTTAGGGACGTCTACGTAACCACGCTTTATCTCGGCAACATCCCGCAAGAAGATTAGTCCTTGAGCGCCCCCTTCCGTCAAAATCAAATCACCAAGTTTATCAACATTCTCGAACTCACCTGTTGGCTGAATACGAATGTATTCATCACCTATTCGGATGGCACCCGCATCACTGACGGTGTTTTGGGTGGATAGAAGGTTGAATACCGTGCTTGGCGAGATACCTAATGTACTCATACGCTTCATTGAGATCTCAATGAATACTTGCTCTTGCTGTTGCCCCGATACATTCACTTTACCGACACCATCAACAAGTTCTAAATCTCGGCGAAGGTAGTCAACATAGTCCAGCAATTCTTTGTATGTGTAACCATCCCCAGTAACGGCAAGTAGAATTCCGTATACATCCCCAAAGTCATCAATAACTTGAGTAGGGTTAACACCAGGAGGCAGTTGAGACTGGGTATCGTTCACCTTGCGACGAAGTTCATCCCATATTTGTGGTAAATCGTCGGGACCATAGTTACTTTTCATGGTCACACTGATTTGCGATAAACCACGTGAAGATGTCGAATTAACTTCATCGACATAAGTTAACTGCTGGATGGCTTTTTCAAGCGGATAAGTAACTTCCTCTTCAACCTGAAGCGGTGTAGCCCCCGGATAAGACGTTATGATCATGGCATCTTTGATTGTAAATGCCGGGTCTTCCAAACGACCTAATCCAAAGAAAGCCGATACACCACCAATCAAAAAGATAAGTGATACCATCCAGCTGATCACGCGGTTTTTAATGAAATACGCAGCGACGCCTTTCTCTTCAGGGTTTAGTGGCTGGTTTGCATTACTCATTGACCTGCCTCCTGCTCGACTAATTCTACTTTCATACCATTACGCAATCTCGCAACACCAGCGGTTACAATTCGCTGTCCGTGCTCTAATCCCTCGACTATTTGAACTTCACTCAAATTCACTTTTCCAGTTACGATCGGTGTTTTTTGCGCGATGTTATTTTCGTCTATTACCCAAACAAACTTGTTGTCTCGATCCAAATTATCACCGTCGCTATTGAAAATCGCTTCAATGGGAGCGCTAATTCCTAGACGGAAGTTAAGCCCCTGATTTTGACCTTGCGCCGCTACTTCAACAGCCATACCGTCCAGAATAATTGTGTCGTCCGGCATTGGCATGGTAAACGTTACGTTGTAAGTCGCCGTTTTAGGGTCAGGCTCGGTGGTGTATTCCTTAATTACCGCTGGGTATTCCACCCCTTCTTTCAAACGCACCACAACTTGAATGTTTTCAATATCCAAATCTTTGGGCTGTGCAACAAACAATCTGTCTGGTATCTGCACCAACACATCTACCTGTTCGGTACTGTGTATGTTCACGATATGCTGACCAACTTGAATATTTTCAAACTGATCGACGTTAACACGGGAAATGATACCCGACATCGGAGCAAGCAGCTTGGTAAAGGAAAGATGAAGTTTGGCGAGTTCAAGTTCGGCTAATGCAATTTCTCTTTGAGCAGCAAGTTCATCAAATTGCGACTGAGCAAGCAGCCCCTTTTTCACCAAAGGTTCTGAACGGCGATATTGGCTATCAGCGACCGAGAACTTTGCTTGCGCATTATTGACTTTCAGTTGGTAGTCGGTAGGGTCGAGCTGCGCGATAACCTGCCCTTTTTTGACGCGATCGCCTTCTTTTGCAGTCAATTTACTGATTTCGCCAGACACTCGAAAACTCAACGCAGATTTGTCTGCTGCCTCCGCGACTGCAGGGAAAAACATTTGCTCTTTTTGAGTGGACTCTCCAAGCTCAACGACTTTCACTCTCGGTAATGGCTTGTCTTCCACCACGGCAACTTGACCGCAACCCGACAAAACAGATAGCGCAAGTAATGTTAAAGGTACTTTAATATTCATATTACAGACCTCTCTCCTTGATCCACTCGCGCACTTTCATGCCTTCTTCCAGCTTTGAAACACCGGAAATAACAATCTGGTCGCCATCTTCGAGGCCACTGATAATGTGGTAGTTATCGTCCAAGCTCACAGAAATATTCTCAACAGAGCCATCGCTGTTTCTTTTCCATACAAAGGATTGCCCTTCACGGACCATGACAGCGCTTGAAGGAATCGTTGTTTCTCTCCCCTCCGGAATTTCAACACGCACAATACCTGACATACCAGGCAGTAAACCGACGTCTTCGGGTCTTTCCATCACCATGGTCACTTTATAACTGTTGGTTTTTGGATCAGCTTCCGTATCTATTTCTTGAAAAGTAAGAGGGAACGTACGATCAAGGTATGTATCAAATTTCATTTCTGCCGAAACAACATCACCGATTGAAAAGCGACGGAATACATGCTCTGGAAGCTGGAAAACAACTTTCAAAATCCGATCGGTTTGGATGTTCATAACCCCTTGTTGAGCGCCTACAAATTCAAAATTTTGGGCATTAACGATGGAAATTGTTCCACTGTAAGGCGCTTTAAGCGAAGCATAACTCACGTTCGCTTTTGCTTGGTCTAAGCTAGCAAGCGCTGAACTATGATTTGCAGCGGCTTTATCGAAATCTTGCTCTGAAACCACCTTGTCTTTACGAAGTTTTTTAAATCGTAAATATTGAACTTCAGCCAAGTTAAAATTCGCTTGTGCTTGTTTCAACAATTGTTGGTATTCATCAGGGTTAAGTGTCGCAAGGATATCGCCTTTATTGACTTGCTTACCCGCTGTGGCAGGAATTGATTGAAGTTGCCCTGGCACGCGAAACGCCAGAACCGCTTTATCTCCGGCTTCAGAAGTAGCAGGGAACTCACGAAAAAGTTGTTTCTCGCTAAGGGAAATGGTGAGGAGTTTTGCAGGTCGGGATTCTGGCTCGGGTACTGGAGGTAACTCTCGTCCACAACCAGCTAACGTTGCTACAGATAGGGCGAGTATATGAAATTTGAAACGCATAGCGTGTTCATCCATGTTTTGAAACTTCGTTATAACATAGATGAAAACGGATATGCGTTCCAGTGCAATTCAGAGATAAATGTATGAAATCTAACTTCTTGTTTCATGCTCCCTGAAACAGTTACAGAATGTTAGAGATTCTTGAACTCTCGATTGACTTTGAATGCGTCTGACGTTACGTACGCTTCCATATTTTGTATCGAAGCTTCGAGATCAGACAGTTCACGTTCGAGGTTATGAATCACTTGGCTAGGAGTACCTCCTGATTGCCAAGGCTTGCTTTTCAATTTGTGCTCAAATTGAGGCGCACTACTTTGTTTAATACTTTTCGGTTTCTTCTCTAGCATTAATGCTAACGCGATGTATGCGACAATAACAAAAAAGCCAAAACCTAGTAACGCTGCTGACACGACCAAAATCCTAACTAACCAGATCTCGGCACCAAAGTACTGTGCTACGCCGGCACAAATGCCGGCGATTTTTCCATTTTCAGGGTCTTTATATAAGCTCTTCTTTTGGCTCATTGATTTTGCCTCCAGTTTGGCGATTCAGCATCGAGAATACGCTCTAGCGTTTGAACTCGTTGCTGCATCGACTCTGCGTGGCGAGTGATGGATTGCAGCTTTTCAAAGTCTTCGTCTGACAATCCCTGCGCCGTTTTTCGTTTGCTGCGGTAGTGCAGCACTAGCCATATTGGTGCCACAAAGATTAGAAATACAATCAGTGGGGCTGTGATAAACGCTGCTGACATACAGAGACTCCGTTAGTTAATTACTTGTCTTCTTTATTTTGACTCATTTGCTCTTTCATTTTTGCGAGCTCTTTTTCAATCTCGTCTTGTGCTTGCAACTCTGCAAACTCTTGATCCAGAGAGCGTCCTGTCGATGTAAAGCTGTCTGCTTCCGCTTCTAATTCATCTATTTTACGCTCGTACTGCTCAAATTTGGACATCGCTTCTGCGGTGCGGCTAGTGTGCAGGTGCTTTTGCACATCACGGCGGTTACCAGCAGCTTGACGACGAATCACAAGCGCTTGTTGCTTGGCACGAGTTTCGTTGATCTTGGCTTCAAGCTTACCAATCTCACCAGTTAACTTGGTAATGGTTTCATCAACTAGCGTTTGCTCTGTATGTAAGCCACGCGCCATTTCTTCCAGTTTTTGCTTTTCGATTAGCGCAGAGCGAGCCAAATCTTCACGCTGTTTGGTAAGTGCAAGTGTTGCCTTCTCTTGCCATTCTTCGATTTGACGCTCTACTGTATCAACGCGGCGAGACAATTCTTTTTTGTCCGCAATGGCGCGAGCAGAGTTTGTGCGTACCTCAACCAACGTGTCTTCCATTTCCTGAATGATAAGACGAATCATTTTTTCAGGATCTTCAGCTTTGTCGAGAAGTGAGCTGATGTTTGAATTCACGATGTCCGCAAAGCGAGAAAAAATACCCATAATTGATCTCCTGTTTATGACTGTTCAACTTGGTATGGTTTCTATAATACACAATGCGTGCCAACTTTTATTTACCATACAATACAATAAGATAGATAAAAATATCATTTTTTACTTTCTATGTTATGATTAATTGCACCAACACTTGGTAAATTTCGCCACCAGCTTAAGGAACGCATCGTGAAACAGCAAAATCTTATAGGGGAATCCCCTTCTTTTCTCTCTGTTCTCGATAAAGTATCAAGGCTAGCGCCTATTGAACGACCTGTTCTCGTCATTGGAGAACGGGGCACGGGTAAAGAACTGATCGCCCAGCGTTTACATTACCTTTCAAAGCGATGGGATCAACCACTTGTCTCAATGAACTGCTCAACATTAAGTGAAGGCTTAATCGACTCAGAGCTATTTGGGCATGAGGCTGGATCATTTACCGGTTCAAAAGGCAAACACCAAGGTCGTTTCGAGCGTGCAGAAAATGGTTCTCTTTTTATGGATGAACTCGCTACTGCTCCCCTATCTGTGCAGGAAAAGCTCTTGAGGGTAATCGAATATGGTGAATATGAGCGAGTGGGTGGCAGCCGAACGCTTTCTGCCGATGTGAGATTGATTTGTGCAACCAATGCTGATCTGCCAGAAATGGCAGAAAATGGAGACTTCAGAGCAGACTTACTTGATCGCTTAGCATTCGACGTCATTCACATCCCACCACTGCGTCACAGGAAAGAAGACATCCTTTTACTCGCCGAGCAATACGCCATTAAAATGTGCCGAGAGCTATCTCTGCCCGTCTTTGTCGGTTTCACGGATCATGCAATACAATCTCTGCTTGATTATCAATGGCCAGGCAACGTACGAGAGTTAAAAAACGTCATAGAACGCGCTATTTATCAGCAAGGCGCAGGGGAATTCCCTATTGATGAATTGGTATTCAACCCCTTTGGCACCGATTGGCAAACTGAGCTGGTTCCAAGCAAGGAAGCCCCTTCTCCCGACGACACGACGGGCGATATTTCTCGTATGCAATTCCCTATCGACTACAAAAGATGGCAAGAAGACCAAGATCTCGCTTTACTGCACAAAGTCCTCGACGAATCCAAACATAATCAAAGACAAGCAGCGAAAATGCTCGGTTTGAGCTACCATCAGTTAAGGGGCATGTTGAGAAAATACAATCTCGTTGGTCAACAATCTGAGTAAAGTTTCATTTCAGCTTTATCCTTTGTGAAAAAGGGTGTGCGATGATTCTCATTTGCCCATTCGAAATCAGACTAATCATTTGGTCTGTCAGGTAAAAAATGTTAAATTAGCCAGATCGAGAGGTACTAATGAGCAGATACATTATTACCTCGTTAAGTGCCAGAATTCTCGTCTCTATGAAAGCGTTCATACAATTGTCTTTAACCGTCGCCAGTGCATGGCTTCTCAGTGCATGCGGCGATGATATTGATCACAGCATCGTAAAAAAACAAGGCTTTGTTTATTGTGGTCAAAGCTCACCTGTTTCATTTAACCCTCAACAAGTAGATAGCGGATTAACTGCGGAGGCACTTAGCCAGCAAGTGTTTAATACGCTTTTAACACTTGAGCCTGAAACACATGAACCAATATCCAGCTTAGCGACAAGTTGGGACGTCAATGAAGATGGAACCGAGTATCTTTTTAATCTGAGAGAGAATGTGGAGTTTCAAACCGCGCCTTGGTTCACTCCATCCAAACCTTTTTCAGCTCATGATGTCGTCTTCAGTTTCGAACGCATTCTTAAAAGTTCACACCCGTTTCACTATTTAGGACAAGGTCGCTACCCTTGGTTTGAAAGTATCGATTTTAGTGGATTGGTAAAATCGGTCGAAGCGATTAGCGACCATCAAGTTAAATTTACGCTCACTCGTGCAGACAATACGTTTCTCCCTAACATTGCGACCCCCTATGCAGTCATCCACTCCAGTGAATACGCGGATAAGTTGATCAAACAAGGTAATAAACATCATATTGATACCCAACCAATCGGAACTGGTCCCTTTTATTTAGATGACTACCAAACTGGTGACTTAATTCGAGTAAAGAAGCACGCAAACTATTGGCAAGGTGAACCCGCGATGGAGCAAGTGGTATTTGATATATCAACGCGCGGCACCGGTACGTTGGCAAAATTGCTGCGTAATGAATGTGACGTGTTGTCTTCGCCTGTTTCGAGCCAGCTACCTATTATTATTGAAAATGACGAATTGGTTTTGCATGCAAAGCCGGCAATGAATGTGGCGTTTATTGCATTGAACACGTCACACCCTGCATTAAAAGACCGTCGCGTACGTAAGGCTCTTAACCTTGCAATCAACCGACAAGTAATCTTAGATTCCGTCTATTACGGTACTGGGTCAATTGCGTATACTCTTTTGCCACCAAGCTCATGGGCTTATCAAAAAGACAGTATCCAGATTCGCTATGATCGCAACTATGCATTGGCGTTGTTAGAAGAAGCTGGCTTGTCTAAAGGGTTAACTCTATCCATGTGGGTTCCATTAGAACCTCGTCCGTACAACCCTAGCCCGCGTAAAACAGCAGAACAAATACAAGCAAGCTTTGCTGATATTGGAGTAACGCTGAATTTGCTGACTGACGATAGATTTAGCCGCGCAGAGCTAAATAAAAATTTACCCAATGTCGATATGTTACTAACAGGCTGGACGGCTAGCACGGGCGACCCAGATAACTTCCTGCGTCCACTTTTATCTTGTAACGCTGAAAAAGCAGGGTTGAATGTCTCTATGTGGTGTAATCCAGATTTCGATTTCTTGTTGGACTTGTCCCGAGAAACCAACCAACCAAGGTATCGACTAAACCTATATCGTCAGGCACAAAACCTACTGAACCAAGAAATGCCCGTCATCCCACTTGCACATGGTATTCAATACCAAGCCAACCACAATTCATTGAGCGGATTTCAAATGAGCCCGTTTAATGTTCGTTCATTTCATACCGTCGAAAGGAGCGAATAATGTTTCTGTATACCATTCGACGACTGAACTTATTCATTATCACTTTACTGGTCCTCACGTTTGTTGGGTTCAGTATTCTTAGGCTTGACCCAAATTCACCAGCGGCGCTGGATGACCTAATTCCTGGCTGGTTTCAGTACATTGGTGAGATCAGCCAACTTGATTTCGGTCTAAACGCGCAAGGAACACCTATTTGGGACGATTTGATGGTGGTTTTTCCGGCCACATTAGAATTGTGCTTCTTTGCCTTTCTTATTGCTTTAATGATCGGGTTGCCCATTGGTACTGTCGCTGGCACTCGACAAGGCAAATGGATTGATACCGTCATTTCATTTACTTCTATGTCTGGCTTTGCTGCCCCACTATTTTGGGTAGCACTGATGCTGATTCTGGTGTTCTCGTTAAATTGGGAGCTTTTCCCAGTGGAAGGACGTTATGACCTCCTCTACGAAATCGACCACGTAACTGGGTTCGCCATTATTGACGCCATGTTGTCTGAAAGCCCACTGAGAGCACACGCGCTTCATAGTGTACTGCAACACCTAATATTGCCGTGTATCGTTCTCGCACTCGCGCCTACCACACAAATCATTAGCTTAATGAGAGCTTCGGTAGCAGAAGTAATGCAGCAGAATTATATACGAGCTGCCAAAATTAACGGTCTGTCCAAGTACGAGATTGTTATCGAGCACGTTATTCGAAATGCACTGCCACCTATTATCCCAAAATTTGGCGTTCAGCTTTCTAGTATGCTGACTTTTGCCATTATTACGGAGTCCATATTCAACTGGCCAGGTATTGGACGTTGGTTGCTTGATGCACTCTCAAATCAAGATTACGTCGCGATTTCTGCGGGCGTTATGGTTGTTGCAACCTTTGTTTTGATTGCAAATATTCTATCGGATTTGATCGGAGCATTTGCGAATCCTCTGGTAAGAAAGGAATGGTATGCTGACAAATAATGTTTATCAGGAAGAACGCGTTCCTACACAGTTTGAGCATTTCTGGAATAGCTACCGGAGTAACACCTTGGCGATGTTTGGGCTTTGGTGCTTTATCATTTTGCTGGTTATTACGCTACTTTCACCGTGGTTAACGCCCCATGATCCACAAGCTCAAACCGCAAACTTAAGACTCCCTCCTTCTTGGAATGCTGAAGGTACCGTCGAGTTTTTCTTAGGAACAGACGATTTAGGAAGGGATATTCTTTCTCGGTTGATTGAAGGCTCTCAGCTCACTTTAGGTGCTGGGATTCTGATTACTTTAATCGCTGGCATTATAGGCTGTGCCATTGGTATTTTGGCAGGTATGACCAAAGGGTTAATATCCAGTACGTTAAACCACCTCCTCGACACGGTGATGTCCATTCCCTCGCTTTTGCTGGCGATCATCTTCGTCGCCTTTCTAGGGTTTGGTGAATTCAATATTTTATTGGCTATTTGTTTAGCCTTGATTCCTCGATTCATCCGTTCTGTCTATGTCGCTGTTCACAATGAAGTGGAAAAAGACTACGTCATTGCCGCACGTTTGGATGGAGCGAGAAATGTTCACCTGCTTTGGAACTCTATTTTTCCAAATGTGTTGCCCGTGATCGCCGCTGAATTCACTATGGCGTTATCGGTCGCCATACTCGACATTACCGCATTAGGATTTTTAGGGCTCGGCGCTCAAGCCCCGAGTACCGAATGGGGAGCGATTCTTGGTGATTCTGTAGAGCTGATTTATTCCGCACCATGGACAGTCACCCTACCCGGCTTGGTGATCATGTTTACTATTGTTGTTATCAATCTAGTTGGTGAAGGAACCCGACGCGCATTAAATGCGGGGACAGAATAATGCCACTACTCGATATCAGACACTTAACAATAGAAATTGAGACGCCGCAAGGTAAAGTGAAAGCCGTGGATCGCATGAGCCTAACCATGAATGAGGGTGAAATTCGCGGTCTAGTAGGGGAATCTGGGTCTGGTAAAAGTTTGGTGGCGAAAGCAGTACTTGGTATCGCCAAAGACAACATGACCGTCACCGCAGACAGGCTTCGTCTAGGCAGCATTGATTTGTTGCAACTGACACCGCGAGAAAGAAGGCGCGTCATTGCTCGCGATATCGCCATGATTTTTCAGGAGCCTTCAACGTGTCTCGATCCCTCTGAGCGCGTTGGACGTCAGTTAGCCGAGTCCATTCCACGTGACTCTTTCGAAGGTCGATGGTGGCAATCTTGGAAGTGGCGAAAAAAACAGGCTATGGCACTGCTCCACAAAGTGGGCATTAAAGATCATAAACGCATCATGCGCAGTTACCCCTACGAATTAACCGATGGGGAATGTCAGAAAATCATGATAGCAATGGCGATTGCAACCAAGCCAAGAGTGCTAATAGCGGATGAGCCGACTAATGATTTAGATCCCATTACACAATCCCAAATTCTAAGATTGCTCAGCCGAATGAATCAAGTAAATAACACCACGATTCTCCTTATTGGGCATGATCTGACGACCATTACGCAATGGGCAGACAGAATCACCGTAATGTACTGTGGGCAGTCGGTGGAATCTGCCGCAACAAAACAAATATTAAATGCTCCAAAGCACCCTTATACCGTTGCTCTTTTGCAGGCCATGCCAGATTTCAATGATTGGATCCCACACAAGTCCAAATTACAATCTTTGCCGGGCTCGATTCCACCACTTCAACATTTACCTATTGGATGTCGTCTTGGTCCGCGCTGCCCTCACGCACAGCGCCAATGCGTAGAAATTCCGCGAACTCAAAAAGTCAAAAACCATAAGTTTAGCTGTCATTTCCCTCTGAATATGGAGAAACGCACATGAGCGCGTTGTTAGAAGTTCGTGATCTCAGAAAAACCTTTATCAGTCGCTCTGGTTTATTCTCTAAAAAAGAACAAGAAGCAGTGAAACCCGTAAGTTTCACTCTGGAGGCAGGGCAAACACTCGGTTTTATTGGTCAAAATGGTTCAGGGAAATCAACATTGGCTAAGATGTTAGCGGGTGTGGTAGAACCAACTTCAGGAGAAATTCGCGTAATGGGGGAAAGATTGGAGCACCGTGATTACTCCACTCGTTGTAAACTCATTCGCATGATTTTCCAAGATCCTAATACATCTCTGAACCCCAGATTGCAAATTGGGACCATTCTTGAAGGCCCGTTGAAACGAAATACAAATATGTCGTCAGAAGCTCGAAAGATGAGAGTGAAAGACACATTAATCCGTGTTGGATTGCTGCCTGAACATGCCTATTTTTACCCTCAAATGCTGGCTACAGGTCAGAAGCAGCGGATCAACCTTGCCCGTGCACTTATTCTTCAACCGTCTATAATTGTTGCTGATGAAGCTCTAAATGGTCTTGATATGGCCATGCGGTCTCAGATAATAAACTTACTATTGGAATTGCAAGACGAAATGGGCGTGTCTTTTGTTTATGTGTCGCAGCATATTGGCATAATCAAACACATCACCGATAAAATAATGGTGATGCATGAAGGGGATGTAGTCGAATCGGGATCGACTCATGACGTGATTGCCAACCCATCTCACCAGATTACGCAACGTTTGATAGAAAGCCATTTCAATAAAGCTCCCGCACATTAGGGTTCATTATGTCGAAAAGCACAAAATTTGCGTCTTATCTTATCGGCTACTTGGTGCTTTTCTTTTACCCAATTTATTCTTATTCGCAAACCAGTCATCGCTGGTTAGATACCGCTTACCTAGAAGAAGCGTTTTACGAAGTTGCATTAAAAAACGAATACGACTCTGAAAAACAGAACGTCAGAAAATGGCGAGAGCCTATTAAGATTTTTATTGAGCATAAAGTACCGGATGAAGACATTCATACGGAGCTTGCACAAATGCATATAAAGCACCTCTCCTACCTCACGAATCACCCAATAAGCCTGACGAATGACTTAGAAGAAGCCAATATTATTTGGGTTTATACGCGTTTAAGTATTTGGGAAGACGATATCGTCAGAGTGCTGGGAAAGCCTTCATTACAGCATTCCGGTAAAGCCATCTGTATGGCGAATTTTAAAACCGATGTAGGTGGAGAACTGATTAGAGGTGGAATAATTATTCCCGTTGATCAAGCGCGTTCTAAAGGGAAACTGCTCGGCTGTGTGGTTGAAGAAATCACGCAGCTACTCGGATTACCAAACGACTCTGATAAGGTATACCCTTCAATTTTTAACGATGCGTCACCAGAGGATTTGCTTTCCCCTCTTGATGGATTACTGCTAAAAATCCTCTACCACCCTTCTCTAAAAGTAGGTATGAGCAGAGAAGAAGCAGAGCCTATCGTGAAGCAGATTATCGCTGATTTCAAAAACGACGGTACGTTAGAAAGCGCTATTCGCGAAGTTAGGAAGGGAGAATTATACCCGCTTATGGGGTTTTAATTGGGACCACTAGTACGTCTCGCCGAGGGATTGAATTTATGAGAATGGTGAGATGGAAAATATACCCAAGCATCTTAAAAACGCTTGGGTACTTCTTTTGGCATAGCTAAATTTTAAACAGCCAGGTTTTAAACAGCTAGGTTTTAAACAGCTATGTTTTAAACAACTAGGCTTAAACAGACATGTTTTAAGTAGCTGTGTTTAAGATAGAACTGTTTTACAAAGCTCTATTTTTTGTTCGCTTGCTTCTTCAATTCAAAATCAAATTCATCGGGGAATAAAATCACCCCTTCTTCATTTTCATTTGGAAAAACAACCACAGAAAGTTCGTCATCCGCTAAGCCATGTGTCCATCTGCTGTGCCATTTATTCAAAGAAATAGGCTCTGGCTTACATTCTTCCCAATCACCATTCGCCCATGCTTGAGCAAACTCTTTGTTTGGCCAAACTGGTACACAATCCTCGTCCTCAGTGTTTAGCATGACACAACCATGCTCATCGGTCAGAATCCAGATCTCTTTGTTTGCTACGACCTCTTTCACACAGTATTTCAGGCGCTTTTCAGTATCGTAACGATTAATGGTGTCAATTTGTTCTTGGTCAAGTTGCTTAGACATGAAGGGTGCTCATTCAGGACTGGAATGCGGGAATTCTTTAGTATTCTCCTCATCGAGTCAAACAAAATTCATCGGGTCATACAAACTTTTTAAATAATTTAGCTTTATCCAACAAAACTTCTAAATCTTTCATTCGGTTACTGGTTTCAGACCACGTTGCAGACTGTATAGCCTCGACAATGGCTTCCACTAAAAACGTAATAGCAACGGTCGAATCCCAAGCAGATGGCGCTTCAATTCGAGCATGAAACACATGCTGCGCCAATTTAACAACAGGTGAACCCCATTGATCGGTAAACAAAATCAATTCGACATCTCGACTTCGAGCGATTTCTGCCAACGTTAAAATGTCATTTTCATATCGCCTAATATCAAACACCACTAAGGTATCGCCCGGTTTCATGTTGATCACATAATGCGACCAGCTGTTTGCGTTCGGTTCAATCATGGTGACATTGGCACGAATGACCTGCATGTGCGTAAACATGTATTCGGCAATGGAGTGGCTAATACGCCCTCCAACTATGTATAACGGGCTATCCGGCTTACTTAGCAATTCCACCACTTTGCTAAAAGTAGCTTCATCCACCTGCGCAACTGTCTGCCTGATATTGTTCATCACGGTGTCTGCAAACCTATCCAAAAGGTGCGACTTTTCGTCCATGCTTGGAATAGAGGCGTGCTTTTCAATTGGGCTTTTCAGCGTATCCCCAATTTCCTCATGAATACTACGCTGCATGTCAGGAAACCCAGTAAAGTCGAGCTTTTTCGCTAGGCGTACCACAGTAGGCGTCGAAACTTTTGCAGCTTCCGACAGTGAAACAACCGTTCCGAGACTCGAAGCTGGGTAGTTTTCTAGCATCACATTGGCAAGCTGCCTTTCTGCTCGCGTTAACTTCGCAAATCTTGCCTTTATCCTTTCTGAAACGGTCAAATCTTACTCCATGAAGTAGTGGCTCTATCAATTATGTCGGCTCACCTAATTGATAACATTGTAACAAACATAACACGAGATCAAAAACTGAAAAAATAATTTCTGTAAATATATTGACAGCAATTAATTTTCTGTAAATATAGATACAAATAGATCAATATTTAAACACATTTAACAAATTAGTTATCTCTTGAAGATTGAAACGGAATTCATATCTTCTGGTGATATTGGTTAATTATCAGATAGTTAATTGATATTAGCAGTAAGACCATATGGAACAATGGAGTCATTAATGGATCAGGATCCAGTCGCATCTTTACCTACACCCATTCGGTCATTTGTCCGCATAGTGGAAACAATAAATCGAAGAATTGGTCGGTTCGCCATGTACCTCGTCTTTGTGATGATAGGCATTTTACTTTACTCATCTATTTCAAAGACCTTCTTTTTCCCTTCCCTTTGGACATTGGAAATGGCTCAGTTTGTTATGGTGGCTTTCTATATGCTTGGCGGTCCTTACTCCATGCAACTAAATAGCCACGTAAGAATGGATTTGATCTACGGTAGCTGGAGTCCGAAAAAGAAAGCCATTATTGATAGCATCACTATCATCATGCTGCTGGTCTACCTTTCAATACTGTTGTACGGCGGAATATCGAGCACCAGTTACGCACTTGAATACGGTGAACGAAGCTATTCCGCTTGGCGCCCCTATATGTCTCCCATAAAGATCATTATGTGTCTCAGTATCGTGTTAATGCTTTTACAAGCCATTGCAGTCTGGTTCAGAGACATCGCCACCATTATGTATGGTGACAACTCTGAAAATGCGGAGGCGCAATCATGAGTTACGAAATGATCGCCCTGCTGATGTTCTCCGCCATGATGTTAATGCTGCTAACTGGTCAACGTGTTTTTGCCGTTATCGGATCCATTGCGGTTATCGCTGCCCTTCTCCTTTGGGGAGATGGCGGATCTGAAATAGCCTTTAGCTCTGCCATTAAACTGATGAAATGGTACCCATTGTTGACCCTTCCGCTTTTCATATACATGGGCTACATGCTGTCAGAATCAGGAATTGCGGAAGATCTATATCGAATGTTCCATGTATGGATGGGACCACTCAATGGCGGTTTGGCCATCGGCACGATTGGATTAATGGTCGTGATATCTGCTATGAACGGATTGAGCGTAGCGGGGATGGCAATTGGCGCAAGTATCGCCCTGCCAGAACTGCTAAGACGTGGTTACGACAAGATCATGGTCACTGGCGTCATCCAGGCGGGGAGCTCTCTGGGCATTCTTGTTCCCCCAAGCGTCGTTTTGGTCCTTTATGGCATGATCGCTCGGCAACCTGTTGGGCAACTTTGGCTCGCTGGCGTTTTTCCAGGGCTCTTAATGGCCACGCTGTTCATCATTTATATTGTCATTCGTTGCAAAATTCAGCCAAACCTCGGTCCTGCGTTACCCGAAGAAGAACGCAACGTCAGCTTTAAAGAAAAGTTACTCTTACTACGCGCAGGTATTACCCCACTTCTGATTTTTGTTTCCATGACTGGGCTGTTTTTGATGGGCGTAACAAGCTTAGTCGAAAGCTCCGCCGTCGGAGCAACCGCAGCGACGATTGCCGCGATTGCAAAAAAACGATTAAACCGTTCTGTAATGGAAGAAACACTGCGTAAAACGCTCGCGATTAGCTGCATGTTTATGTGGATTATCTTGGCAGCACTTTGCTTTGGGGCCGTTTTCGATGGAATTGGTGCCGTAAAAGCCATCGAAGGCTTCTTTATTGACCGCCTCAACCTAACCCCTTGGCAAGTGTTGATTTTAATGCAGCTCTCTTACCTTCTAATGGGAACATTTTTAGACGACACCGCCATGTTGGTCATCGTCGCTCCATTGTATGTTCCTTTAGTTGGCGCATTAGGGTTCGATTTGCTCTGGTATGGTGTGCTTTACACCATCACATGCCAAATCGCGTACATGACGCCCCCCTTTGGCTACAACTTATTCTTAATGCGAGCCATGGCTCCACCTGAAGTTTCCTTGAAGGATATCTACCTCTCAATCATTCCTTTTGTCTTGATTATGATTTTTGGATTGATTCTGGTGATGGCCTTCCCACAACTGGCTTTGTGGCTACCTGAGTACCACTACAGCCGATGAAACATAACCTTAAGTGACACCCTTACACTTGGACAAGGACACCCATTCCATGGAGGAATAAAACATGTCTAGTAGAAGAGATTTCCTTAAAAAAGCAGGTGCGGTATCTGCTGCGGGTGCGACGGCGATTGTCGGCGCTCCTGCCATCGCAAACAGCAAAAAAACCATTAAATGGCGTTTGCAAACCTACGCTGGACCAGCATTGGGCGAGCACGTTATCAAACCAGCCGTCGATGCTTTTAACAAAGCCGCAAATGGCGAAATGGTTATCGAGCTGTTTTATGCCGATCAGCTAGTACCTACTGGTGAGCTTTTCCGTGCGATGCAAAGAGGAACCATCGACGCAGTACAAAGTGATGATGACTCTATCGCTGCGCCTGTGGATGTGTCCGTATTCGGAGGTTACTTCCCATTTGCTACCCGTTACAGCCTAGATGTCCCCGTACTCTTTGAGCAGTACGGGTTGAAAGAGATATGGCAAGAGGCGTATGGCGAGGTAAAAGGCGTGACATGGCTATCTGCTGGCGCATGGGATCCTTGTCATTTCGCGACTGTAGAACCCATTAAAAGCCTCGCTGACTTAAAAGGTAAACGCGTATTTACCTTCCCTACCGCTGGGCGGTTCTTGTCTCGCTTCGGTGTCATTCCCGTCACTCTCCCTTGGGAAGACGTGGAAGTCGCGATTCAAACAGGCGAGCTTGATGGCATTGCTTGGTCAGGAATTACAGAAGACTACACCGTAGGTTGGGCAGACGTGACCAAGTACTTCTTAACCAACAACATCTCTGGCGCGTGGTGCGGATCCTTCTTTGCCAATAGCGAACGTTGGGACGCCCTACCTGAACACCTCAAAACACTGTGGAGACTTTGTATGGACAGTTCCCACTACTACCGACAGCACTGGTATTGGGGTGGAGAAGCTAAACTTCGTGTAGAAGGCGACAAACTTGCGCTCACCACCATTCCAGATGAAGAGTGGAAAACCGTCGAGCAGGAAGCGCTTAAATTCTGGGATGAAATCGCGAAAACCAGCCCTAGAACTAAGCGTGTGGTGGAGATATTTAAGAAATACGCCGCAGATATGGAGAAAGCAGGAAAGCCATATCGCTACAGCTAACAGGGTATAGCACCGGCTTGATTTAGCCGGTGCTTAGAGGATTGTAAAATGGATGCAAGATCAGTTAAAACCATCGAAGACGCCAAAAAAATTGTTGAAGAACGTGGTCTTACTCACGTCAAAGTTGGGCTGTTCGATAACGATGGGATTATGCGTGGGAAGTACATGTCAAAAGGCAAGTTCTTTTCATCTCTCGATAAAGGCTTTGCTTTTTGTGATGTCGTTCTGGGTTGGGATTCAAAAGACCAACTCTACGACAACACCACATTTACTGGGTGGCACACAGGATACCCAGATGCACCGGTTAAAATTCTGCCAGAGACATGTCGAGACGTATTGGATGAAGACGGCATGCTTCTATTTATCGCAGAGTTCGACGAGAAAGCTGCCAACGTTTGCCCAAGAGGCACACTGGAGCGCATCCTTAAAAAGTTCGATGATTTAGGTTTAAACGCCTTTGCCGCGTTTGAATATGAGTTTTTCGTTTTTAACGAAACGTCCAAATCCGTCCGAGAAAAAAACTACAACAATTTGGAACCTATAACACCAGATTGGTTCGGTTACTCCATGATCCGAAACTCCACCTATCTAGAGTTATATCAGCAATTGATCGACCTTGGTGAAACGATGGATTTTCCTATTGAAGGGATCCATTCAGAAACGGGGCCTGGAGTATTGGAAGCAGCGCTTGAAGTCGATAAAGCGATGGAATCCGCTGACAAAGCGGCGTTATTCAAGACTTACACAAAAGTTCTCGCCCAGAGAAATGACCTAATGGCGACCTTTATGGCGAAATGGAGCAACGACTACCCTGGTCAAAGTGGGCATATCCACATTTCGCTGCAAAACAAAGACGGCAGTTCCGCTTTTTACGACCCAAAAGGCGAACACAATATGAGTACGCTACAACGTCACTTCGTGGCAGGTTTACAGCGCTTAATGCCTGACTTTTTATGCATGGTCGCCCCTACGATCAACAGCTATCGCAGAATGATTCCCGGCTTTTGGGCACCCACCCACTCCACATGGGCAGTAGAAAACCGAACCACGTCTTTACGCGTTATTCCCGGCTCGCCGAGCAGTCAAAGAGTGGAATACCGAATTGGAGCCGCCGACGGTAACCCCTACCTCGCGCTGGCTGCTGCTTTGGCTTCCGGACTGTGCGGAATCATGAATAAGTGGGAACCCGGTGAACCCATCGTTGGAAACGCTTACGAACAGGATATTCCTGAAGACTTAAAGCTCCCTGCAACACTCTGGGATGCTGCTCAACGCTTGAAGGGTTCTCAGCACGCGCGGGATATGTTTGGCGATGAGTTTGTGGACCACTTTGCCGCCTCTCGTGAATGGGAAGAACGGGAATTCAGAAAAGCGGTAACGGATTGGGAAATGAAGCGCTACTTCGAAATTATTTAAGCTTATTCCGTCGATATTGAAAAGAGCGAACACAAAAGAAGGTATAGGAAAACATGGAACAGAAAACCCTATCGCCGATCAATGGCAATGTCTGCGTCACACGCACATTAGCATGCGAAGAAGACATCGCACTTGCCATTGATAAAGCCAACAAAGCCCAAAAGGAATGGCAGGCAACACCTCTAAAGACAAGAAAAGCGATTTGCAAACAAGCCATCGAAAATTTTGTTGCAAACAAAGCGGTCCTTGCGGAAGAAATTACCATGATGATGGGCAGACCCATTTCGTACACGCAAGGCGAGATCATGGGCGTTGAAGAGCGTGCGCTCTCAATGATCGAACAATCCGACAAAGCCCTTGAAACCATCACGCTACCTGAGAAAAAAGGATTCTCCCGCTACATCAAGCGTGTCCCAGTTGGAAACGTTTTGATCATCGCACCATGGAATTATCCGTATTTGACAGCCATCAACGCTGTGATTCCGGCCTTACTTGCTGGGAATACCGTGATCTTGAAACATTCCGCTCAAACCCCTTTGTGCTCAGAACGGTTAGTGGAAGCATTTAAAGGGACTGGTATACCTATTGGCACCTTTCAATATTTACATACAGACCATGCTTCCACTGAAAAACTCATTCAAAACCCCAGTATTCATTACGTTGCGTTTACGGGTTCTGTTGCTGGTGGTGAAATGGTGGAACGTAATGCCGCAGGTCGGTTCATTGGTGTTGGGTTAGAACTTGGCGGCAAAGACCCCGCCTATGTAAGAGCTGACGCCAACCTAGACGACGCGGCTGAAACCTTAGTCGATGGTGCGTTTTTTAATTCTGGTCAATCTTGTTGCGGAATAGAGCGAATCTATGTTCATGAATCGGTTCACGATGCATTCGTTGAAAAAGCCGTCGCTCTGGCTAAATCGTATCAGCTCGATGATCCTAATCATTCAGATACAACGCTTGGTCCAATGGTGCGTACTGCGGCTGCCGATTTTGTGCGAGAACAAGTTAATGATGCTTTGTCTAAAGGGGCGATCCCACACATTGATGAATCACACTTCCCAATGAGTCAGGAAGGCACCCCCTATCTCGCCCCACAGATTTTAACCAATGTCGACCACTCTATGAGTGTTATGACAGAAGAATCCTTTGGACCCGTTGTTGGCGTTCAATCGGTAGGCAGCGATGAAGAAGCCATTCAATTGATGAACGACAGTGACTTTGGGCTCACCGCTTCCATATTTTCTACTGATGAAGAAACCGCAAGCCAACTCGGTGAAGACGTTCAAACTGGCACTTTTTTTGTCAATCGCTGTGACTATCTTGATCCACAGCTGGCATGGACAGGTGTTAAAAATTCCGGTCGGGGGTGCACCTTATCTCCAATAGGTTTTGAAATGCTAACGAGACCGAAATCTTTCAACATTAAATCTTTGGGAGAGAAATAATGACACATGCAAACTGGAACTACCCAACCGCAATTAGCGTTGGAGAAGGCTGTTTGGACTCACTGGCCGAACACTGTAAACGCCTTAACATGTCGTCTCCCTTATTGGTCACCGATCCATTCTTAGCGGACTTAGACATCGTGAGAAATGCGATATCAAACTGCCAATCACACGGTGTTTCAGTGGGTTTATTTGCCGACATTCAAGGCAACCCAACCGATACCAATGTCAATCGTGGAATTGAGGCTTTCAATAACGGAAAACACGATGGCATTGTTGCGTTTGGAGGTGGTTCTAGCCTAGACGCAGCCAAAGCTATCGCACTTTGCGCCAAACAAAGTCTTCCACTATGGTGCTTTGAGGATGTCGGTGACAATTGGATGCAAGCCGATGAAAGCAAAATAGTCCCAGTAATAGCGATTCCTACCACAGCGGGTACAGGGTCTGAAGTGGGCAGAGCATCTGTGATTACCGACTCTCAAACTCACGTAAAAAAAATCATCTTTCACCCGAAAATGATGCCCGTGCAGGTGTTGCTCGACCCCAACGTTACTGTAGGGCTACCAAATCACATTACAGCGGCAACAGGTATGGATGCGCTCTCGCACAGCTTAGAAGCTTATTGCGCTCCCGGTTATCACCCAATGGCTGATGGCATCGCGGTTGAGTCAATAAAACTCGTAAAGCACTACTTGTATCGAGCATATCTAGATGGAGCGGACATCGAAGCGAGAACTCAACTCCTCGTCGCCTCAAGCATGGGAGCGACGGCATTTCAAAAAGGGTTAGGTGCAATGCATGCCTTAGCGCATACCCTAGGCGGGTTATACGATAAACATCACGGACTGCTAAATGCCATTCTGATGCCCTACGTTCTGGAAGCCAATCGCGACAAGATCGAAGATAAAATGTTGGTGCTCGCAAGATCGCTTTCTCTCCAATCCCCCAGCTTCGACGCCGTACTTGGGTGGGTTTTGGGAATGCGTAAAACGCTAAACATCCCACACACTTTAGCGGAAATAGAGCTAGACGGAAGCGATGCAAAGCGAATTGGCGAGCTCGCCGTCCTTGATGCTGCGGCAGGTGGAAATCCGATTTTATTCAGCGCTGAAGAGTATTCGAATCTGTTTATGCACGCTCTGACAGGTCAACCCATGAATCAACCAACCTCGTAGCGGTGAAGACTATGAAAATCGGTATACTGATCTGTGATGACGTCAATCCTAAGTTAGAGCCAGATCATGGCAGCTATAAAGATATGTTTACACGACTTCTGCATGCTGTAGATGAAACACTTCAGCTTCGGTTCTATTGGGTCAATCATTCCGAATTTCCTGACGATATTTCCGAATGTGATGCCTATATTACTTCCGGTAGTAAATCTGGTGTCATGGATAGCGATCAATGGATCCAAGAGCTAGAGAATCTGGTTCGTCAGATCCACCAGAATCATATACCTTTCATTGGGATATGTTTTGGTCATCAATTATTGGCTAAAGCGCTGGGAGGGCAAGTTGACAGGGCCGAGGTCGGCTGGGGAGTCGGTACGGCAATTGCTAAAATCGTCGCCCCCTACCCTTGGATGCACCCATACCAAGACACGGTAAACCTACTGGTTAGCCACCAAGATCAAGTTATATCAATGCCAGACGATGGTCAGGTTGTCGCGGGGAACGATTTCTGCCCCGTGTCCATTATGGTGGTGGGGAAAAGCTCACTTGGGATTCAGGCACATCCAGAATTTTGCGCGCCCTATTCAAAAGCCTTAATAGAGGTACGAAAAGACGCGATTCCAAAGCCTGTTCAAGACAAAGGCTTAGCGTCTTTAAAACTGCCGACAGACGGCTTGCTGGTTACTCAGTGGATGCTGAATTTCATTAAGCATGCCAGCCCCAAGTGAGGATGTTTGGCTAAGAATACTGGAAAGGTACGCTATCAGATTAACGAGTGTTTTCTAGAGAAGACTGCAAAATAGTCAGCTCCGACTGCACTAAGAAATCCTCGCTATCGACTTCTAGCTTAGTGGTTAGCTCTTTGGCATCAGCATGTTGGCCCGAGTGAATCTTCCAGTAAATCAAATCGAGAAGAATACTCGTCTCTGCGCGGCGCGATCCTACCATTTCATTGATCGCCAATGCTTCTTCCAAAGCAGTGATACGCACCTTAGTCTCTAGATTTTGACTTCGACTAAAGCGAAGCAATGCCATCATCTTTTGAGGGAAACTGGTTTGATTTGTATGGTTACTTACCGTTAACTCCGCTCCCGCGACTGGCGTGTGCCAAGGTGGTGCTCCTACGCTCGGAATTGCATCAGAACCTAACGGAGAGTGCTCAAGACGCTGCCGATTCAACAAATAACCCAAGTAGTAATCAATTTCCTTGCCTTGTTCCAACCAAAAGTAGTTGGCACCTATCACTTCAGAATAATGGCTTTGGGATAAATGCATCTCTGCTTTATCTAACTCACCTTTTCTCATCCACATTTCCGCTAGCCACAAATGCGACATTGCAATAACAATAGGATCGGGTGAGCTCTCTAATAGAGACTGCAGGTTTATTTGTGCTTCTTCTCTATTCCCGAGTTCCAATTGGCAAATGGCGTATTGAAGTACACTCCACTCGTGAGACAAATCAATCGTATACGAGGCAGCGAAATAATGCTGAGCAAGTTTGCATCCTCGCTGACTTAACGCGTGCTGCCCTTTCGCATACTCGTGCATCGCATTCACTTCAAACTCATATTCAGGTAACACAGCAACGTTCTTTGCAGGGCGCAGCAAGTGCACAATACTAGACGCTATGCTCGGCATGCTAAGTGCCAAGTCTTGTTTTTCTATTTCGCCAGATGTTTGATTTAGCTGCTCATCCAAAATGGTATAGGAAATTATCTGTCTTCCCTGCTTTAACGATACGGAAGCAAAGATCGCAACATTTACGCTGGAAGAGGAAAAATCATTACTTCGCCAATCTTCAAGGGCTTTACGCTTTGCTTTGACTTGGTTAGGTGGATAAACCTGAACATCTGGATACAGCATAAGATCGGTGGCAAGCATGTCGCTTAAGCCATATTCAATCCAATGATAGGAATCAAGCTGGGTGGCATTTTCAAAGGGCAACACCGCTACTCTGATTTTTCTGTCAGAGAAATCCATCGAGCCCTCTTGGTTGAACACCCAAAGTAGCGTCGCAAGAATTAAGAGTACAACAGACAGTGCGGCAAAGCTGTTTCTCCGCCAGTGTGATGGTTGTTCATCCACTGGTGTAATGGCCGCAATCCATTTGTAGCCTTGATTAGGAATCGTTCGAACAAACCTAGGGCTAGAAGCCGAATCCCCCAGTAGCTTTCTCAGCTCCAATACGCTCTGAGATAAGGACCGCTCTCGATAATCTCCATTGGTCCAAAGCGCAGCTAAGAGCTCTTCTTTAGAGATAATGCGTTCAGGGTTTTCAAGAAAATAGCAGAGAAGTTGGTGGACTTTATTGCGAACAGCGACGGGTTCATCATTAAGTATTAGGCACTCTTTCTCAGCATCAAACCTGTATTCCCCAAACTGAATCATAAATCCCTTTCTATATTTCATCGAATAGCTCAGAAGGTAAGAAGACTATCGCGAGCGAACTGTTCTTTCAATCAAGAATCAAAGAATAAGCTGATCACTCTAATTGACAATCAATGCACCTTATTTTGAAGAAGATAAATCTAAATTTGACATCTTTTGTAATCTCTTGCTTTTGAATTGATATCATTTTTAGTCATTTTAATTGAACAAGAAGCCTAGGCAATGCACCTTGAAAATCACATAAAACAAGGAGTTTAAAATGAAAAAGACGGTTTTTATATGCACTGGATTATTGTTCTCAGCAGCCACTTTTACCACCAAAGTATTCGCAACGGAGAACTTGGTTTTTGTGCATGGAGCTCACTTCAATGCCGAATCTTGGAAACAGGTATCGGGTTCCTTATCTTCTAATATCCAACCAGTCTTCGTGGATCTGCCAGGACGAATGGAATCGGAAAATGCCGAAATCATCACACTCAGTTCATCTGCAAAATCATTGTGTAGGGAAATCAAAGCACTGGAGGGTAACATCCATTTTGCTGCACACAGCCAAGGGGGCGCAATCGTCAACCAAGCCGTGGGATTATGCCCTTCGAATCAATTCCAATCCATCACCTACATAACGGCAGTTGCTCCTCAACAGGGGGAAACGGCATTCGGTTCGCTGAGTAAACAAGACGAAGCGAATTATTTTGAAGGTGTTCGTTACAACGAAACAAGCCACCGAATGGTCATCGGAGATAGCACCAAGTTTGCAGAAACCTTCGCACAGGACGCGAACGAAAAGCAAAAGGACATACTCCAACGCCTTTCCCTTTCTGAGCCCGCACATATAGCAGAAGAAAAGGTGGCATTTGAACCTTCTAATATGGAACGCATCAAGAAGCATTACGTCTTCGCTAGTAACGACAAAATCATTTCACTGGAATCTCAGCTTAAGATAGCCAAAAACGCACAAATCAAAAGTGTGTACGCCATGCAGACAGGGCATCTCCCCATGCTTACAGACAGCGAAGGACTCGCCCGGATATTGAATTCAATTGTTCTATACCCAAGTCAAAAATAATCGGAGCTAATTTATTACGAACGTAATGTGAGTGCGGAGCTAAAAGTAAAACGAGGATAAAAGTAAAAGAAGATAGCAGTACATCGGACGTAAAAGAAAAAAACCGAGCGTAAAGCACGCTCGGTTTTAAAAAGGTTTTGTTCGGCAAACGGTGACTAATCGTAATTCAAGTAACTTAGGGGGAACTCTAGCCGAACAAAATTCTTATGCGTTTAGGTTTTTCATTGCCGCGGCAACTTTATCAACCTTACCAACACCAACGATAACTTGGATAGATGTTTTACCCAGTTTAACCACACCAGCGGCACCTAGTGCTTTCAATGCTTCGTCGCTGATATTTTCTGTGCTCTTCACTTCAAGACGTAGGCGTGTAATACAGTTGTCGATCGTCACCAGGTTTTCTTTACCACCTAGCTCTGAAATGTATTTAGCCGCCAACTGATCGATGTTCTCTGCACCTTCTTCAGCCATTTCTTCACCACGGCCAAGTGTCTTAAGGTTGAACTTAGCGATAGCAACTCTGAATAGCACGTAGTAAAGCAAACCAAAGACTAAGCCCTGAGGGATCAGCATGTACCATTGGGTTGCTAGAGGGTTTTGGCTACTAAGAACGAAGTCGACAAGACCAGCGGAGAAACCGAATCCGGCCATCCACTCCATCGAAGCTGCGATGAACAAGCTGATGCCCGTTAGGACAGCGTGAATCAAAAACAGTACAGGTGCAAGGAACATGAATGAGAATTCAAGCGGTTCGGTAATACCTGTGAAGAAAGAAGCAGCACCTGCCGCCAACATAACAGAGAATACTTTGCCTTTGTTTTTCTTATCTGCGCTGTGGTAAATCGCCAACGCTGCCGCAGGTAGACCAAACATCATGATAGGGAAGAAACCCGCTTGATACATACCAGTAACACCAGGAGTCGCCGTGCCATTTGCAATAGATTGAGCACCACCTAGGAAGTTAGGAATATCATTGATGCCAACTACGTCAAACCAAAATACTGGGTACAACGCGTGGTGCATACCAACTGAAAGGAAAAGACGGTTTAGGAAACCGAACAAGCCAGCGCCTAGAGGGCCGAGATCTTGCAGTGCCGTGCCAAGAGAAAGTAGCGCATTAAAAATAACAGGCCATACCGTCATTAGGATAAACGACAGAACCATACCAGCGATGGACGTTAGGATAGGAACCAAACGCTTACCACTAAAGAACGCAAGGAACTTAGGCAATTCTACGTGTGAGAATCGGTTGTATATTTCAGCAGATATAATACCTACAACAATACCTACAAACTGGTTAGCAACGCGGTCAAATGCCATGTTGACATCGTCAGCTGAGATTCCTTGAAGCTGAGCTAACGTCGCAGGAGAGAGCAACGTAGTCACTACCAACCACATAACAAAACCCGACAAAGCTGCCGAGCCATCTTTATCTTTAGACAAACCGAACGCAACACCAACCGCAAACAATACTGCCATGTTGTCGATGATGGCGGCACCCGATTTAATTAAAAAGGCAGCAAGTACACTTTCACTGCCCCAACCAACTGGGTCTAACCAGTAACCTACACCCATCAAAATTGCAGCAGCAGGCAAAGTCGCTACCGGCACCATAAGTGCCTTACCAACTTTCTGCATATAACCTAATACGCTCATTTAAATCCTCAAGAAGTATTTCAAAATCTTTGGCGGATTTTACAAACGTAATTTTACGACGCAAAAAAACTCATCACTATTGTGCCTAATGTCACTATTATCAATAAAAACAACTCTTACCATAGGGTTTTTATTGATATTTTTATCTGCTAAAAGTATAATAGCCAGGTTTAACATCCAGTTAAAATCATATTAACAGTATTATAAATACCACTCAGGTATAGATATTTCGCAGCATGTAATTTCATTTAAGAATTCAAATTGATCGTTCAAACCCTCAGGTAAAACGTCATATGTAAAAACGCCAAAGGTATTAACTTTGGCGTCATAGTGAAAAATAAAGTGTTTAAGCTAATCGCCTAAACTCAAGAAAAATATTAAGCCAACTTAAATCGATTGATCATCCTCATCATGTCTTCAGAGACTTGGCTTAACTCTTCACTTGCCGCTGCCATCTGAGTCGACTCGCTGGCTAAAGAGTTTGACCCATCATTCAAACTGGACACATTTTGGTTAATGCTGTTTACCGTGACGGTTTGCTCTTCTGTAGCTGCGGATATTTGCTGATTCATTCCTTGGATAGCATGAACTTCTTGCGCAATTTCATTCAGCGCATCACCAGCTGAAGAAGAAATCTCTGACGTATTGGTTGCCTTTTTAGCCCCCTTACTCATGACACCTACCGCCTGTTCTGCACCTTCTTGCAACTTCTCGATGATGGTTTGAATTTCAATCGTGGATTCCTGAGTTCGTAAGGAGAGCGTTCTCACTTCATCAGCTACCACGGCGAAACCTCGCCCAGCTTCACCTGCACGCGCAGCCTCTATCGCCGCGTTCAATGCAAGTAAGTTCGTTTGCTCCGCGATACCCCTGATCACTTCAAGAACGGTATCAACATTTCGGCTGTCAGTAGCAAGCTGAGTGATGACCTGACTGGCTTCTCCGATGTCCTCTGCTAATAGCTGTGATTCACGGATGTTACGTTGGATTATCACCAAACTCTGTTCCGTTTGTTTTGCCGCCTTCACACTGTAATCTGAAGCGTCTACAGTACGCCCAGCCACTTCCTCAACTGCTGTAAGCATTTCACTCATTGCACCTGCCAGTTGGGAAGTATCACTTTGCTGTTGATTCAAATTTACATCAACCGACGACACCGACGAAGAAAGCTGATTGGCAGATGCAGCCAATTGTGTACCCGCATCGCTAACACTTCTCATGATCTCCTGAATTGAGCTAACAAAACGGTTAAAGTACTGCGCAAGCTCGATAAGCTCCTGACTTCCCTCTTCCTTCAAACGTTGCGTTAAATCACCTTCACCGCTTGATAAATCGCGCATAGCAGCAACGGTTTTATTAATTGGTGTAGTAATGGTCTTCACGAAATACGCGATCAGTGCAGAAAGCACAATCAGAATCATACCTGCATTGGTCATGGATATGATTTGCGACTGCTGAATATCTCGCTCAAGTGAGCTCATGTTAATGCCAGTACCAATCATCCATCCCCACTCATGGAAATAGTCGGCATAACTTGTTTTTGGAGAAAGCTCTGTCGCATCTGGTGATGTTTTCCACATGTAATCGACAAACCCGCCTCCTTGTTTACCTGTCGAGTAGAGCTCTTCTACGAACAGTTTGCCATTCCCGTCTTTCAGTGGAAGGATATTGGTACCAAGCAATCGCTTCAGTCCCGACGCCAACTGAATGCCGTCTTTGTCTGCAACAAATATGTAGTTTCCGTTATCAAATCGCATTGCGGATATCGACTCTAACGACAACCTCTGCGCTTCTTCTGTCGACATTGAGCCATTCAAGCTTTGTGCATGGTAATAGTTAAGAACGCCTACCGCCCCTTCGACTATTTGCTGAACACCGCGCTCGTAGTTTGCGCGCATATGCTTTTTCGTTGCTGATGCATCCAACAGCGAATTTGCGATTAACCCAACAGCAAACAGAACCAAAATCATCCATGCACGCATACTTATGGGTGCGTTTTTTAGAGAAAAGTTCATAGTGTCTCCTCGTTACTCATGCGGACCAGTGACATTCTCACTGGCGTAGCAAAACTCATGGCTCTCATACAGCTGACGCAGTGCATCTCTGCATTTTTTTTCATCTTTTGCATTGTCTTCAAAATGCTGAATGACGGTTTGAAACTGCTGCAAAATTTGACGAGAGCTTTCTTCCGATTTTTGGCAGACACCATGAGCGTCTTGTAACTTTTTATGCGACAGCTTTTTTCCCTGCGCACGTTTAAAAACACTATTCATAGCTAACCCCTGACGTTGTTTTTGTACGGTTCACTGTGTGTATACTCAACCCATGGTCCAGTCATAGCGGTATACAGGTGACGTTAATTATCAAATTTATAAACATTAACTCTATTCAGTGCGCAATCGGGTAAATAGACTTTGCTATTTTTCACATGGAGCAAGTAAGGCAGCCATAGTTGGCCTTTTTCTCTATCGGCTCCAAAACCACTGAATGATTCGACATACTCTCCAGAACACTTGAAGATTTTTATTGCTCGGTTCACGAGATCGGAAACAAACAGGTATCCGTTTTCGTGGTCAATACTGGTAGGAAGCAAGAAGTTATCGTTGTTCGTTCCATACCCTTCTTTACCGAAGCTACGCACCCACTTTCCACTCTGATCGTATACTTCGATTCGGTTGTTATTCTGATCGGTTATAAAACTGATTCCGTTTGCATCGACAGTGATGTCAGATGGCGTATGGAATTCTCCATGCTCATCCCCAAGCTGCCCATAGGTATGAACTAAACCAGCTGCACCAGTTTCCGATAAGCGCCAACGGCAAATTCGATTATTGCCAGAATCTGCAATCAGAATGTCGTTGTTCGTTGGATCAACGGCGATACCTTGAGGTTTATTTAACTGCTCAGGGCTAGCGCCTAATCCACCAAAAACGGTATAAGGAACCAATTCACCTATTACATCGTTATATTGCAACACGGTGACAATTCCACTTAGGTAATTGCTGACTACAAGCAGTGGTACTTCAGGATCCAATTGACCTGGTAACGGCGTGCTAGGCGTTAATGCAGCGATGCCAAGCGAGCCCGGCAACATGGGTAAGCTTATCGGTCTCGCGGAATTGCTCTTTCCATCTTCAGTGGCTTGAAGTTGGTAATTTCCTGCGTCAACCATCCAGAGCAAATCCTCTGGATCATCAAATTTATCGTTTAAGAAAATTCGGATCATGGTTTGCTGCCATCGCTGAACCCATTCAGTTTGAGCAGACAACGCAATACTTAACCATGATGGAATACCAGCAGGCTGCATGGCTTTAAGCACTTGATCTTGTATCGAAAGCTGATGTTCTAACCAGTTTTGAATCGCAGGTGCGTCTCCTGTTTGCCCGCCGCCTTGCGCGGATGTCACGTCTCCAACAACAGAAGTTACAAAGTGAAGTTGTCCAGGATTGTCTCGTTCATCACCAACAGATTTCAGGACTTTTGTTGCCCGCGTTTTGCCTCCTTTCAAAGTGGCAAGATTGACTTTGTGCTTTTGGAGAGACGCAAGGAATGGTTCGGTAATCAGCATGGTTTGAGGTTCAGTCGATTCAGTGATCTGAACGGGTGCGAAAAATCCGTCCAGCTGCCCCATAAATTGACCATCGAGATTATATATTGAAATGACGTTTGGTCCCCCACCGGGAATCAATACGCGATTCTGAATGACTGAAACGCCACGAGATAAATCAAGACCATCGATATAGCATTTTCCGCGTTCACTAAAAACAATGCCTTTGCCTTGCCAATCACAGCGTACGACGGTTGCAAACCCTGTATTAGCAATATAGATATTACCCTGCTTATCCAAGCTTAACCCTTGAGGCCAGAGTAAATGAACGGGATCTCCTCCGTTTTCTGGGGTAATTTCATCGATCGTGTATTCAAAGTTGCCATCTTCGCTAAAAACCACAAGACGAGACTGGCTATCTGGTCCCTCATAAAATTCATCAGCGACACAGACTTTGCCTTCATGGACAACAATGCCATTCGGCCCTTTTAAGTCCACCTCGGGTTCATCACCAAATACTTTGATGGATTGAATATCGAGTTCTTCATTGTATTCAAGAATATGGACACGGAAGTTTCCAATGTCTGTAACGTATACCCAATTCTTTTCGGGGTGTGATAACAGCCTAAATGGCATGTTAAATTGCTGTGAGCCTTTACCTACAGTCCCAAAGCCGGCGAGAATTTGATCCATTTCTGAATCAAACACAAGGACACGATTGTGCGCGGTATCGGCTAACCAGATCCGACCGAAACGATCTACGCAACTACCGACAGGCGTGTTAAGCGAAAGGTGTCCAGAAGATGAACACGGCAGTTCTGGCAACTGATCGACTGTTGTGCCGATATAGCTGTGATATGCAATTCCCATAATACCTAGCCTATTTTAGTTTTTCTGTTCACGTTCTACCTAAAAAGAAGAATTCTCAGGTATACAATGATTTATATTTTTATGTGTACTGACACATAAAAAAGTAGCAGGTGATAGGTAACTCGCCAGTCGATGAAGCAGGAAATATCGAAATAATTATAGATTTAATACATATGTCATAGTTTGCACTTAAAAAAAGACATAAAAAAAGCCAGAGCAAATGCTCTGGCTTCTAATAACACTTTAATAAATAAAGAGTTAAGCAAGCTCACCTTGAAGCCAAGGCCAGCCTTGTTTTTTACGGCTTAATGTGTTTTCCATCATTAAAATACCGTCTTTTTCATGCTTAACTAGCTTCTCTGCCCACTCACCTTTGTACAGAAGACGAGTTTGAGAAGTCGTGATGTCAGTTAACATAACAGCAGCGAATGCTAGACCTTCTTCAGAGCAGCGACGCTCTAGATCTGCTTCTAGACCTTCAATCATGCCATCTACTTGCTCTAGAGTTGCAAGCTCAACCTGACCAACGACCACATCGCGACCGTTAAATGGGTAAGCTTTTAAGTCTTTCTCTACAAGTTCTGCCGCAGACAAACCTTCGATGTTTGTTTTTGCAATCAGAAGATCTTTGATGAATGTATCGACATCATCTACACCAGCAATTTCAGCCAGCGCGTAGACCGCATCTTTGTCTTTTTGTGTACAAGTAGGAGAAGCAAATCCAACCGTATCAGACAAAATTGCAGACATCATCATGATGGCTAATGGCTTGGTGATTTCAGTATCTTCCATCTTGAATAGCGCGAATAGAATTGTACAAGTACAACCTACAGGCCAAATCCAAGCTTCTAGAGGGTTTACTGTCATCACATCACCAAGACGGTGGTGATCGACAATACCTAGAATTTCAGCTTCACCAATATCATCAGGAGCTTGAGCTAAGTCTGTGTAGTCAACCAACCAAATGTTTTCACCTGCTACTGAAGTACGTAGCTCAGGTTGATCTGCGCCAGCAACTTCTAGAACGTGCTGAGTTTCACGGTTAATTTCGCCTTGGCGAATGCCTTTTGCTTCAAGTCCACGTGCTTTCAATAGCTCAGCGGTAACGATAGCACTACAGATGCTGTCTGTGTCTGGGTTTTTATGACCAACTACTAGAATCATTTTGCTTCCTAATTACTTTTAAATTTTGCCGACAATCACACAAAAAACCATACAAGAATCTTGGTGCCTGTGACGGTAGCTTTTTCAAAAGTCGTTACTTTACCTGATTTCAAAAAAAAGTCATTCCTGATCCGAGTTAAAAGTACGGTTTCGTCGCTATTAGCTGTGTATATTTGATATGTTTATAAATGATAATCATTTGCATTCGTATTATCATTTAATTAGAGTGAGTAACATACCAAGGCAACTTGGTTACAAAAGAAAGTACCCTCTATGTTTTGGGGTTGTTGCGAAATCTGATGGTTTTCGCAGTGAACCTGTTTCAATTGAAGGGACATAAAAAGTCAACCAATAACAAGGATAGAAAGTCATGAGCTTCCTAATCGGCGTGAGAAACCTCGTTCTAAGAGTGTTCTATCGCATCGTTCGCCCACTAATATTTCTTATGGAACCAGAACAAGCCCACTCTGTTTTGAAAAAAATTGGCGTTGCATTGGGTTCAAATGCCCTTACTCGCGGGCTAACTAGCTTACTCTTCAACTACGAAAATCAGACACTGAATACAAAGGTAGATGGCGTTACTTACCGTAACCCTGTCGGTCTGTCCGCAGGTTTCGATAAAGACGGTGAGCTAACAAAGATCTACCCTTCACTAGGATTTGGGCTCGCAGAGCTGGGGTCATTTACTGGTGAAGTTTGCCCCGGCAACCCTGGCAGAAGACTTTTCCGCATGGTGAAATCTAAAGCCATTGTCGTTTGGTATGGTTTAAATAACCAAGGCGCTGAAAAAATCGCGAAGCGATTGGCTAACGTTGACTTTGGCTCACTAAGAGTGGGCATCAATGCAGCCAAATCAAACATCACACCAGAATTTGTTTTAGAAGATTCTATTCAGGATTACCTAAAAACAATGCATGCGTTTAAGGATATTGGTGACTACTTCACCATCAATATCAGCTGTCCGAACACACAAGATGGTGAACCGTTTGTCGACAGAGGTAATCTAGACGCATTGCTCAATGCCGTTAATGATGAAATCCGCCCTCTCACCGACCGTCCAATTTACGTTAAGTTAGCTGCCGATATGACATTGGAAGAAATTAACATCATCGTTGACGCGTGTGTGGAACACAAAATGGATGGCGTGGTTCTAACCAACCTTGCCAAACCTGAAGGAAATGAAGAGCACGTACCTGAAGAGTACCCATCGGCACAAGGTAAACTTCCAAAAGGCAAAGGTGCGATGAGTGGCTTGCCACTTCAACGTATCTCTACTAACGTTATTCGTCATGTTTACCGCCGTACTCGTGGTGAGATCACCATAATTGGTGTTGGTGGTGTATTCAGTGCAAAAGACGCTTACGAGAAGATCACATCTGGTGCCAATTTACTGCATATGATCACAACAATGATTTTCGATGGACCGCAAAATATCAACGAGATAAACCGCGGATTAGTACAGCTTCTTAAGCAGGATGGTTTTAATTCAATTGAAGAGGCCGTTGGTTCAAGAAACCCACTGCCAGCTTTGAAACCAACTGAATTGCAGAATCAGGAAGACAAGGCAGCATAAAACATGAACGGCAATAGCTTTAATCTTATTGTACACGGTCTACCTGACGAACTTTATTCTGAATTTAAACGTGCCTTAAGAAAAGGCTATTGGCGTAATGGAATGCTAATGACGGAAAAGCAACGCGAAGCATGCCAACGAGCTATTCTGGTTCGTGAAACCCAACATTCCGTTGCACTGCAGTAATTAGATCCTAATGAAAGACTTCAAGGTTCGGCATCAATGCCGAACCTTTTGTTTGTTAGCGATTATTGCTATTAGTTAGTTGCCAATGAATAGTTGGTTACCAATAAATAGTTGGTTACCAATAAATAGTTAGTTGCCAATATCTTGGAATAGGCTTGGTAGCGAATTGATTAAGTAAGTTACTTTAAACCACAAAATGTCCAACTCATCCCAAGTCCAATCAATGAAATATGGGTTAATAATGTAATTTAGCTCTTCACGAATTGGAGATATAAAATGACGCGTTAAAGGTGTATCCCAAATAAATTTTGGAAAAGGTGCAAAATGTGCGTCACTTAAATAATAGATATCACCATATTGCTTGGCATTTATGCCTATCACATCCGCATCTTGCTGCCAGTCGCCATCTGAAACAAACTCACCAACGAAATTGTAGTTGTCTATAGCCGCAGCATGCAGGGTGAGCACAAACTCACTGCCAAGCTTCTCTGTGATGTGCGATTTGAGGGCATCATTAATTCCCGTAGCATCGAAAGCCACCGTAGATCTTCCCGTTACTAATGCGGCCACTGTACTTAAACCACCGCCTAAGCTGTGCCCCGTGTATCGAATGGTGTGATTTGGATAATCTCGCTCAACTTTTTCAGCCAAATTGATCGCTTGAAGAAACTGCTTGGGCACTTCGTCGTTGGACAGCATACCGTCAGTCACCCAGTCTGAAGTCCCTAATTCACTTCCTCGATAGGCTAAGACAACATTATTCCCTTTTGTAAACACACTCGCATTGAAACCAGATTTGCGAGACACATCTTTTACCCTTGCCCAGCCATTAGGTGTCCCTGATTGACTGTAAACTTGCTCCGCAAATTCCAACAGTTCCAGCGCTTCTCGCGCTTTGGTTTCAGATGGGGGATTGCTTGGTGAATGGATAGTGCCAGAATCGCTTTGTGTGTAAGCCATATTAGGGCTAACAACGTTATTGTAAAAATCCTCTAGGCTTTCTAGATCACTCGGTGAAACGGTAGCATGTGCGGAATATGAGCAACTCAGTACAGCAGATAAAACTAAAGTTTTCTTTAAAGACATAGTATTCCCTTACTTCTATTGGTTTTCAAATCCAGTGCCAGACTTTTATACCCCCTTGAAAGAAAATGAACCTTGTTACTTTAGTCTATTGTTAACTTTCAACTTATAATTCAGATTGTTAACAAAGTGTTAATTAAAAGTGTTTACTTTTAAGCTCATTCCTTCTTTCTAAACCCGTGACTTTACGCATCACTATCACACAAATAAAGATCAACAAGATGCATAGTAAATTAGAGAATTCGAATGTTTTTTGAGCATTTTTAAGACTTTAGTCTAAAAAAAAGCCAACCATAAATGGCTGGCTTTCTCAAAATTAAGACAACAATTAGATTTAGCTTAAAGCTACATCACCTCAATAGGTCCGCCAAAGGATGTAACAGGTGGTACGTTTCCTGAGAACTTCTCAAAATCCACAATACACGTATTAGCGGAGGTTGCTTGAGCCAATTCCGATGTTGGAATGTCCTGAGTTAAGGTATTTGGATCACCATAAGTACAGATCGCGCCTTCTTTTTCATTCAGCGGCCCATACCATGCCCCCTCTTCAATACGAATAACGCCTTGTGGATAGCTGTCCGTTACCACCGCCCCAGCCATTAACTGACCACGGTCGTTGAATACACGTACTAAGTCGCCATCTTTAATGCCTTTCGCTTTAGCATCAACAGGGTTGATGTAAACTGGCTCACGACCTTGTACCGCATACGTTGAACGAAACTCTTCGGATTCACACATTTGAGAGTGTAAACGCTTATCTGGGTGGCAAGATTGCAGCCAGTACGGATGCTTGTCCGATCCCGGTCCGCCATGAGAACGTTCTGTTTTCTCAAACCACATTGGGTGATCTTGGCAATGTTCGTAACCCATACGGCCAATGGTGCGGCTTGAAATTTCAATGAATCCAGACGGTGTCCCCAATGCATTGATTTCTGGGTCTTTACGGAAATCAGCGTGGCGCACCCAAGGTTTACCTGTACCAAAGTCCAGAACGCCTTTCTCCCAGAATTCATCAAACTCAGGCATGTCGAACTTACCTTTGTTTGCGTTGCGACAGTCTTCATAAAGAGAGCGTACCCACTCCATCTCATCCATACCACGTGTGTATTCTTTATGGCGACCAAAACGACGAGTTAGCTCTGTAAAAATATCGAAGTCAGTACGCGACTGGAACAATGGATCCACCAACTTCTGCATCGCCACTAAACCGCGACCAGAATACGAACCGTACACATCGATGTCGTTACGTTCCCATTGCGTACAGGCAGGCAGTACGATATCGGAGAAACGACACGTTGCTGTCCACGCGAACTCGATGGTGACAACGGTCTGAAGTTTACGGAACGCTTTCTTCATACGGTTGCGATCCTGATGGTGGTGCCAAGGGTTGTTCCCAGAGATCACCATCATTTTGTAGTCAGGCAGTTTTACTTTGGATCCGTTGTAACGAATCTCTTTGCCCGGCTCGAGCAAACAGTCGATCCAGCGAGCAACCGGAATGGTGCGGCTGTATCCGTTGTAATCTTTGTTGTCCCATTTCGGTTTCATGCCTTGGTCTAGGTTACGCGGGAAGCCACCCGGAGCAGCAAAGCCAGTAGAAGGCACACCGATACCAGAGTAATGGTGACCATAAGAAACCCCGCCGCCTGGCAGGCCAATTTGCCCAACCATGGCAGCAACAACAGCTCCAGCCCAGTAAGGCTGTTCACCATGTTCTTGGCGTTGAATACACCAGCCAAATAGAATCTGTGTACGACCGCTAACCAGCATGCGAGCAAATTCACGAATCTTATCCGCTTCTACGCCACAAATTTCTGCTGCCCATTCTGGTGTTTTTTCAACTTTGTCTTTGGTTTCTCCAAGAACATATTGAATGAATGGGTCAAAACCTAAGCAGTAAGTTTTAATGAACTCTTTATCGTGCAAATCTTCTTTGTAAAGAACGTGCGCGACGGCCAGCATAAACGCCACATCAGTCATCGGGTTGATGTACATGTGATCATTTTGCAAGTAACGCTGTGTCTTGTTCTTCACAGGATCAACAGACAGAACGTTGATCTCACCTTTCGCAACTTTCTCTTTTAGCTGTTCAAGGTATGGGAACGATTCGTGTGTTTCACAGTTCCAACCAACTTGAAGGTTTTTCACTGGATCGTTCGCCCACAGAATAATGTTGTCACTGTGCTCTAAGATTTCAGACCAAGACGTGCCTTGAGCATATACTTCGGTCGATCCCAATACGTAAGGCATGATGGTTTGACCCGCCCCCGTAGAGTAATCCCCTACTTTGGTAATGAAGTTACCGTGCATGCCCACCGCGCGTTGCATGTGACTGGTACAGCTGTGGAATTGCCCCGTCTGACGCCAGCCAGTTTGCCCAGCATGAAGTGCCCATGGACCATAATCTTTCTGCACACGCTCAAGCTCACGGTAGAAAAGATCCAGAGCTTCATCCCAAGTTACACGGATAAAACGATTGTTACCGCGTGTATCCGCGCTGTATTTGTGCTTCTTGAGCCAATCGAGACGAACCATCGGATAACGGACACGAGATGGGCTGTAAATAATGCCTTTAATGCCGTTAATCATATCCGTTGGGTGCGAGTCCATCTCCAGCGGCTTGATTTCTTGAACCTTACCGCCGTAGATGTGGGCGCGAAATGCGCCCCAGTGAGAACCGGACACTTTCCACGTTCCAGTTGTTTCCGCTGCATTTGCTGAAGCCGATGCCAATAAGCTAGGGCCAATGACAGACGCTGCGCTCGTTGTCGCTACACCTTTAAGAAAACTTCTTCGTGTAATTGCCATTTCTTGTACTCCGTCTGACGCTTAGTGGTGACCTTCAGCAAAATCTGAAGAGTGTTTCTGTAGGTATTTCAATACTAGGGCTTCGCTGTCTTTATCAAAGTTTACGAATGCAAGCATTCCATTGAACATGCCCGGCCAGCCGTTTGCCGTGAAGTGCGCTTCGTCTGGCTGTGTGTGACACACTGAACAGTTAGTTTGATAAGCTTCTTTTGCTTTGTCCCAGATTGGTGTTACGTCACCCAGCATGGCGGTTTTTTTCATCCACAGTTTCGTTTCTACACGTTGCCATGGAAGACCCGTCAGCTCGTCTTCTTTGGTTTCAAATGTTTTCACTAGATCTTCATTAACAGCGGTCTCTTTAAGAAGAGAACCAATAGCGATGTTCAAGCCAAAGTCTTCCTGAATAACACGCCCAAAGCCTTTCGCTTTACGCCAACCAGAAATTTCCACCAGTACTGCATCGCCTTTATCATCTACCACTTTTACCGTCGAAGCTGGGTTCAATAAGCCCGCTTCCTTGGTCATTCCTGCATCTTCATACATAGGCAAGTGACGGACACTTGTTACGCTATTACCTGTGGAGTAATCAGTGTTAGAAGCCAGTTGTTCCAATTCACCAATCATGCCGCCTGAGCTGTCCATATTTTTAGGCAAGTTGTGAGCGATGCCTTTGTGACAATCGATACAGCTTTGGTCTCGCTCCGCCGCATTTTTCATTTGAATGCGTGCGGCTGGCTTCATTTTCTCGAAGTCCATTGAGTCGTAGTTGTGGCAGTTTTTACATTCCAGTGACTTGTTCGCAGAGAAACGGTCCCACTCGTGTTTAGCAAGCTCTATGCGGCGTTCTTCAAATTTCTCAGGCGTGCCTAAGTCGCCGAAGATCTGCGCAAACACTTCTTTGGAAGCCTGCATTTTACGGGCAATTTTTGCCGTCCATTCATGCGGAACGTGGCAGTCAGGGCAAGTTGCGCGAACACCTGAACGGTTTTGCCAGTGGATGGTTTCTTGCAGTTCTTGATACACATTGTCGCGCATGGTGTGACAGCTGACGCAGAACTCTTCTGTATTCGTCGCTTCCAACGCGGTGTTAAAGCCACCCCAAAAGATTACACCAGCAATAAACCCGCCCATTGTAAGCACACCCAAGCTGATGTGAACGGCCGGGCGAGTCATCGTGTGCCAGATTTTTACGATAAACGATTTCATGATCTGTTCTCTTTAAAAAATTCGCTCAAAAAATGGAGAGGGGTTTAACCGTGTACGCCCGGAGGACCTAAGAAAAAGACCTGCAGCATCCACACGATAAAACCGTATCCACCAACAAACATGACGCTTAATACGGGAAAGAGAACGACGGTAATTAGGAGAAAAGATTTCCACTCAAATGAGCGAACTTCTTTTGGTTCCACTTTATTAACATTACTCATACATTGCCTGCTTATAGTATTGATAATTTCATCTGCACTAAGCCCAGCGACCCAGTACACCTACAACTTATAATGAGAAATTTTAGAACGATCGAATCTTATGATTCAATGGTTTGATTCCTTATATAGCAAGCTATTCGACACTTTTTTGAGCTCATACAGAGATGTGTTTAATTAACATTTTATGTGTAAATTAATGAACAGATATGACAATTTAATATTGTTGCATATCTGTGTAATTTGATGATTTATTGTTACCAAACACCCTTTGCTAGCGTTCAAGAAACCGAGAAAAGCCGCTTCATTTCCTAACCTATTCAGAAATAAATGTAGAATATTTGTTAAATGCAATCGCTTCATTTGTGAGAATTTGAAGCGAAATAACATGCCTATCCTCAAGCAATTCACTATCGCTAAAAACTTGAATCAGTTGGCCTAACAAGATGTGGGGATTTAAGTATAAGATAGGGAGAAAACAATCGAGGTTTCTATGCAGGAATCAATTGATATTGGCTGGGCTTTCCTACTGCTTTTTTCTCTCACGCTATGTATCCCGCTCTACATTAACCGTCACTTTCAGCTTGGGCTAGCAAAAGACACATTGATCAGCGTGTCGAGAATGTGTCTTCAGCTAATTTTGGTGGGTGCTTATTTAGAGTTTGTTTTTGAACTCAATAGCCTACTATTGAATATTTTTTGGGTATTGGTCATGGCAGGCATAGGGACAAGTGCCATCATCGACAAAGCCAAACTTCCGTTAAAACCTCTCTTTTTACCAGTCATGTCAGGGTTGTTGATTGGTCTTTCACCTATCATCATCGTGCTTTGTGTTGTGATTGTTCAACCCACACCAGTATACAGTTCTCAATATGTTATTCCGCTTTGTGGAATGCTCATTGGTAACAGTATGAATGCCAATATCATCATGCTTCAAAACTTGTTCAGTGCCTTTAAAGAACGAGAGGGTGAATACCATGCCGCGCTTTCATTGGGTGCCTCTCCGACCTATGCTTCTTTACCTTTCGTTCGAACCGCGATGCAAAAAGCGTGGTCACCTATTCTCGCCTCCATGGCAACCATCGGTTTAGTTACCCTACCCGGTATGATGACAGGGCAAATTTTAGGTGGAACATCCCCCTTGGTCGCAATCAAATATCAGTTGATCATTATGATTGCGATATTTGTCATGATGACCATATCTTTGTCTCTTTCAACCAAGCTGGGGTTACGTAGCGTTCTTTCAAAAGAAGGGCGGGTTTTGGTTTCTACAAAGAACTAAAACGATGCATTAGATTGGATTGGCTGTATCTTAAGGCTATCGGGCAATTAGCCTTGAATAACCTGCGATTGGAACGAGGGCTGCTGAGAATTCGAATGTAGCTGGCTAATGATGGTGGTTTTTAACCGAACAGGAGAAACGGGCTTATTGACCAATAAGTAGCCACTTTCTCTTACTTGTTGCTTGAGTGTTTCGCTTCGATTTGCACTTAGCACAATGGTTGGCACTGAGTGGGGGCGATTAAGGTGTACATGTTCAGCAACTTCCAAACCTGTTTTACCCTCATCTAAATGGTAATCCACAATCAGCAGTTCAACCGAATCCGATGAAACATCACATTGCACCTGCAATGCCGCTAAAGACTCTGCCGTTACCACGTCACATCCCCACTGACTAAGTAATTCCTTCATTGCCATGCAGATATTATTATCGTTATCCACGACCCAAATTCGGCACCCTTGTAAAGCAGCGCTTGCATCTAACTCTTTTGGCTTCAGAACTGGCATGGCGGTTGTTTTCACCGTGCCATAAGGTACTAAAACCGAAAAACGCGATCCTTTGTGAAGTTCGGACTCCAATGAAATATGGTGTCCTAACACCCCTGAAATCTTATCAACAATGGCTAACCCAAGCCCCAACTGGGTTCGGTTTTCTGCTTTTCTAGGGCTCAGACGTTTGAATTCTTGGAATACCTCTTTTTGCTTGTCTTTAGGTATGCCGTCTCCTGTATCCAGCACATCAATTCTCACGCCACTTTCAGTGCGGCGGCAACCCAGTAAAACTTTGCCCGACTCGGTATACCTTAATGCATTGGTCATTAGATTCCTGATGATTCTGGCAAGCAATACGGAATCACTGTAAATCACAACTTTACTGGGGACGTACCTCACTTCCGTTTCAGACTCAAACGCTATTTGATGGAACTCATTGGCGATGTTGTCTAGTAATTCGTTTAGAGCGAAAGGTTGCTTGTCTGCACGAATAGTTCCTGCATCCAACTTTGAAATATCAACCAACATAGTGATAAGCGATTCGACATCAGAAAGGGAGTGATCCAATGAATCCACCAACCTACGGGCGGGCGGTCCTAGCCTTTGCGCGCGTAAAGATCCTAAAAATAGCTGCGCAGCATTCAATGGCTGCAATAAATCGTGGCTGATGGCCGCAAGAAATTTGGTTTTTGACAGATTTGCCAATTCGGCTTCTTGCTTCGCCTCTAGCAGCCTGCCTTGGATTTCCCGCCGCTCAGTGACTTCTTTACTTAACTGGTTGTTCAGATCTTCCAGCTGAGCGGTTCTAAGCTGTACGCGTTTTTCTAGTGTTTGATAAGACTGGCGTAACTTTTCACTAATGGCGGCTTCATACCTTGCCGATTCGGCTTCTTTGAGAAGAGTAATATCGGTGTACAGCATCACTAACCCACCATCAGCCGTTCGGCGCTCACTCACTTGCACCCAGCGATTGTCTCGTTGCTGAAAAACTCTTCCACCATGCAAGTCAGAATACGGCAATTCTTTTACAATAAGTCCTCTGCTATGCGCGAGCCTCTTTACTTCCGCTAGCGTGATGCTCGACATATCGAGGGAGATATCATGATCAAGCCAATATTGTTGAAATCGGCTATTGGAGTGCACTAAATGTCTGTCTTTATCATACAAAGCAAACCCATCTGAAATGGATTCGATTGCATCAACAAATCGCTGTTGGGCGCGCTCGACTTTTTGGTTGGCAAGCGAAAGCGCTCGGTTGATGCTTTCCAGTTCATGAAGGGTGTTGTTAAGCTCTTCTGTTTTTTCACGAACCTGATCAGCCAAGACAACGGAATGCTGAAAAGCAGCGTATGGGTCTACGCGATGGCTGTTGTCTTGCTCTACACGACGCACCAAAGAATCGATGATTTTTTTCTGGCGTTCATTTTCTAACAACGCCTCTTCAAGTTGGCGCTTCAACGCTTCATCCGACATTTAGCCCACCTTTTCACGCACTTCCGTCATATCAGAAGAGAGTGGATAAACATTGGGCTGACGACCTATTGCTACGCCTGTTAGCGTCTGGTTCATATGCACGCCACCGAGCTGCTCTCCATAGGTATTAAACCCAACCATACGGAAGTCGCTGAAGATGCTTTTGATGGTTTCTAACCCGTTAGTTTGCTCTATTTCCTTGCGCCGCAGAAAACAATCGCACCCGATAATGATTTCTAACTCTCCAACTCTTTCAGACACTTCGCTGAGCTTTTGCTTCGCATTGGCGTAAATGTCGCCCGGTTTCATCGCAGTAACGACAATGCCGTCATCAACCGCGCAGTAAAAATCCAAACTCAGATCATCATTTACTTTCTGAATAGACCGAATATAAAACTCACCGCCCACTTTCACCGCTAATGGATGCAGAGCGTATATTTCTGGTCTGAGATCGTTGAGTAAAATACCCACTTCTCTCGCATACACCAGTGCAGCAGGCTCAGCATTGAATTCATAAACTCGACGGCATTCACTGTCGGCTTTCGTCACCACCAATTTACTTCCTAAGCTTTGAATGTGGTGCGTCGTGAAGACTTCAAATGGGCAGGTAGTGTTGAACATCACCACAATGGCGGAATCGGCATAGAATTTACCGTCAAAATACACATGAGTATTTGCCAAGTTTTCATCGTCTCCGGCCGACCCTCCAAAATGCGGAATTCGGCCCAGAGCCGTATCTAAAGTGACAAGGAAGTTTTCTTCTTGTGGCGACAACCCATCTATTAACGTAAGCACAAAACTACTGTGCTTTATGGGCGCTTTTAGGTGGCTTCGGCAATTATCAAAAAGGGTTTCGACGCACTGCTGCGCAACACTTAACTCAAAATTTTCTAGCGGTATCACCATGCCAGATACCGTAAACGCGCTTTGGGTAAAGCCAATCGCACTGATACTGCTTTTCGCATAACCGCTGCTGGTAATTTCCCCCGCCGAAGTGCACCCCATCACTTTGCAATGAGTAAATGCGCGATCCATTTCTGATTCAAGTTCTTTTAAATCGTAGGCAGCGGAGCAGAAGAATAAAACAAACCCAATGTTTGGGGTGTTCAAACGTGCAGAAAGCTCTCGTACCGCCTTAACGGCTTCAAGCTGATAGGATTCAGCCGTCACCACGGCAGCTTGGTCTGGTATTGGACTGGCAGAAAACATCCCTCTTCCTTGTTCAGTATCTTTGGATCTATCTTTGATTAAAGAAACATGTATACATTCAGTCTAGCTTGGTCTGAGGCAACGTTAATCCTACTTAAGGAGGATATTTGTCGTTCATCTTCTCCTCATATAGTCGATGTCTCATTATTAGAACAAGCATTATAAATTGAGCTGATTACACTAAAAGGAACTACTAAAAATAGGGTTATTTACTTAGGTATCCGTAACCCAATGAAAATTAAACATAACGTCAGTAGGTACGAAGAATGATAAGAAAACCTTAAGGAAGAGGGATTCGCATGTACAAATTCTTGATTGCCGATGATCATCCGCTGTTTCGAGACGCCTTGGTCTCCGTCATTAGAGGACGATTTTTAGACTGCTCCATCCATCAAACGGAAGATGTTGCTACAACGTTGGAATACGTAAATGAGCATTCTGATACCGACCTAATCCTACTAGACCTAAACATGCCCGGCATGGGGGGACTTAACGGGCTACTTGAGCTTAGAAATCAAGCACCTTCTGTGCCTGTCGCCATCATTTCGGCTGAAACAAATAAGCAAACCATTCTTCAAACTATCGCGTATGGCGCAATTGGCTTTATTTCTAAATCCTCTTCTCGCGAAGAAATGACGAATGCATTTTCTCAAATAATTAACGGGAATGTGTATTTGCCAGCCAACATCATTCGAGCAACGGACGATACCAAATTTTCTGGGCAACGAAACAAAGAACCTGCCTTTTCTGCTGATATGTTAAGCACCTTAACTCGTCGGCAATTACTGGTATTGAAATCCATGTCTCAAGGCAGTGCGAATAAGCAAATCGCTTACGACCTTAATATCTCTGAGACCACGGTGAAATCGCATGTCTCTGCGATATTGAAAAAGCTTGGTGTTCATAACCGAATTCAAGCCGTTGTTGGTGTTACCAATATCGACTTTGATCGCTACTTAAGGCGTTGAGCGGTATCCATGAGATAAGCACAACAACAAATATGTAAAGACGAAATCGGCTATTTTTCCTTTTTCGCCTTTAAGTACGGAGCGAGTGCGGTTTTCCACATAGCAAATGTGAATGCGAGATCCGACGAACCCATTGCATCTGGCATTTCCAGTGATATACCCAGTAACCGATAGGCTGTTTTGTAGAACTCGGGTTGAGACTTGCTCAATTGCGATGCCATTAAGCCACGTGCGCCTTGAAAAACACCCTGTAATTCAGAAGGAGAAAGAGACTTAAGCCTAAAGGCTTGAATTTCTTCACACAATATTCTGCGTGTATGGTGAGGGTTTTTATCGAAATGACTGCAAATTTCCAATGCATTCAACTCCGGTTTTATTGAACTGCTGATACTGTACAGCTGCCCGTTGAGGCGCATATCGATTATAGGCTTTCGCTGCATTAACCATTGCACCGCGACGCACTGGTGAAAAATCGACACGGTTCTGGGCAGGCGAAACTTGATTCTAACGCTGTCGTGGTTTTGCTCAATGCAGACAAGCGGTTCACGATGTGAGCGATCAGCATCGCTATGAGGCATATGCTCAGGCATAAAGATCACCTGTTCAGACTTTAGTAAGTTGAGCATAAAGCCCGGGGGCTCATGTTGGCGAAAGTGATCATCAAAATGTTGCCAAAAGATAAGTGCAGAACAAGATAAATGAATAAACAAGCCGTGAATATCGCGGTGAACCCCATGGATGGTTTGTTCATGAAAAGCCACAGAATGTCGTGTCGATTTAAAATGTTGGGTCACGTAATGGATAAGCTCATGAATCCATGTTTGATACGCAGAGCATAAGTTTGTATCGGCTTTGGGTAGCCGAGCTAAAATTGTCACTGTTTGATGGTGAACTGGCTCTGGCAACCAGTCCCCTATTGGTTCCGTTTGGCTTTTGGGCGTATGCATTTCATGCGTTAAAGGCTGGTTAGAAAGATAAAGCGCCGTCAGACTCTCCCCCCATTTTTTCACTGTGTCTCGACGCTGCTCCATACAGTACCGAAACCACATGTTTTGCGCCTCTTGGCTTTGAGTCCACTGGCTAGCCAACATGCTGAGATAGCGTGCAATCAGTTCATCAAATTCTCCTTTTGCACTTTTCATCCTTATGGTTGGCTTTGGATCAAGTAGGGTCGTCAGAGGCTGCAATTGGTAGCCGAGCGTGTGTAAGGTCGATTGAATATGCCCTTCACTAAGCATTTTGTAGATCTGGACCGCTTTTTTGTCCGACATTTTCAATGTCAACGCACAGTCACACTCATCGGTTTGAGCGCTCTTGATCCAACGAGTCGTTAACGGTAGCTTTTCAGGTTCATGCTTTTTTCGGTAAGCCAGTGCGGTAATAATGCTTTGCCAAATGTGAGTCAGATTCCAGTTCCCTGCCGTTACAACACAGAAGTATTCTGGGCGGTAGTGATACCAATAGTATTGGCGTATTTCCGGTAACGACAAACGAGATATGCATTTTGCACTCCCCGAATACAGGGGATAATTGAATTCCTTGACGACTCGACATGCCTGTTGGAATTGTTCATTGTTTTCATACCCCTGCAGCTCCTGATACAAGGCACTTAGCTCTCCCCTTTGAATATAAGTACCTTCACGAATCTCGGCTTGCCATTCCTGTTCATTTAAAAGTGGACAAAGCGTGGATTGAACAAAGTAATCCAACCCTAAAAAGGCATTGTCTTTGTGGCTGCCAGACAAGTGAAAGCGTGTATTCCCTCGGCGAGTTGTGGCATTAAACTCTTCCAATTCCAGGCTCGAACGCAGTTGCCAAAAGCGACGAGAATCAGGGTATTTATAGCACCCGCGTAAAACCATATGCTCTACAGCATGGGTAACACCGCTGTCGTCATACGAAGGCGTTTTGACCATAACAGAGGCAGAAAACTGCGGCTCCGGATTACTTCGATATAGGTTTGGGCAGTGCCAATGCCTCAAGCCCGAAGGATGCTCCCAACAAAACCAAACGTCTCCTTTGGACGTGACCTTTTCTTGAGTTTGCTTAAATGGCGGAACACCTAAATCACTCATAGCGGTATCGACTCAAAATCAGGGTTTTGACATTAAAATGGTTTGGCTGTTTCTCATATGTCGCATAACCAGTTCATTGTGACAGCCAGAAGAAGCTTGGATAATTGCATCGGTTATCTTGTGATGATGAGGCGATTTACTGCACACGGGATCCGTTGCTGTGGCACTGCCCGTGAGTAACATGGCCTGACAGCGGCATCCACCGAAATCCGATTCCTTTTCATCGCAACTTTTACAGGGCTCTTCCATCCACTCAAACCCTCTAAAAGCATTGAAGCTCTCAGATTCATACCAAATGTGTTTTAAGCTTCGATTTTTAACATTAAGGAAAGGCAGATCCAGTACCGCTGCGCTGTGGCAGGGTAGAACTTTCCCATCAGGGGCAACACAGGTAAAAATACTCCCCCAGCCACTCATGCAAGGTTTGGGGCGTTCTTCATAATAGTCTGGGGTAACAAATATAAACTTGGGACCATTTTTGTCGCAGGCGTCTCTGAATGCATTCACTTCGTATTCCGCTTGCTCAATTTCGGCTTTAGACGGCAGTAACGATGCGCGATTTTCGAGTGCCCAGCCATAATATTGCGACGTAGCCAGTTCTACGTAGTCGGCATTCAGCTCACAACTCAATGCCATAATGCTTTCTATATTGTGAATATTCTGGCGAGTGATAACCGCATTCAGCACCATTGGAAATCCAGCCTCCTTCACGGCTTTTGCCATGTTCACTTTGTGCTCAAAAGCATTTTTCTTCCCTGCAATGGCATCGCTCATTTCAGGGTCTGCTGCTTGAAGGCTTATCTGAATATGATCCAACCCTGCTTGCTTTAAGCCATCAATGCGCGATTGAGTCAAACCTATCCCCGAAGTGATCAAGTTAATGTAATAACCAAGATCGTGAGCATGCGCAACGATATCGGTGAGGTCTTTACGCATTAATGGCTCACCACCAGAAAGCCCCAACTGTACGGCACCAAGCTCCCTTCCCTGCTCTAAAACATCGAACCATTGCTCAGTAGAAAGTTCTTGGTCTTTACTCCCCAAATCAATGGGGTTAGAGCAATATGGGCAATGAAGCGGACATTCATACGTCAGCTCAAGTAACAACCAAAACGGTGGTTTAATAGGGTTGGAGCCATTGTTTGTCATACGCTACATCCAGAAATTCGATGATGTCACTCTCAATATCTTCGTTCGGGTACCGAGCACATAGCCGAGTGATGGCAATACTCGGCGTCGTTTCTTGTTCGAACATCGCAAGCACTTCCGCTGCGCTGTCGCTTAACGTGACCATCCCCTCAGGAAACAGCAGCACATGACTTTTCTGAGCTTGTTCATACTGCATTCGAAAGGTCGGGTTTCGTTTCCATTTTTCGTTGAAGTTTTTCTTGGTATGCATGGCATCTCCTTATTCCTGAAAAAGGTTTCGGTGCCAGACAGCTTCGCTAGCGGTAAGATTTTGATATGGCGCTCGATTGAATTCATGCGCCATGCTGATGGCATCAAGCATTGACCACAAAATGTCGAGTTTGAACTGCAAAATATTCAGCGCATGTTGCTGTTTCTCTGCGGTATCAAAATGTTCTAAAGTGATCGCCAAACCCTGTTCTACATCTCGGCGAGCCTGAGACAACCGTTGCTGAAAATACGTTAAACCTTGTGCTTCGATCCACGGGTAGTGTTGTGGCCAAGACTCCAAACGGGATTGGTGTATCTCTGGTGCAAATAGCTCCGTTAACGATGAGCAAGCTGCCTCTTGCCACGTTGCTCTGCGCGCAAAATTGACATAGGCATCCACTGCAAATCTGACCCCGGGGAGCACCCATTTTTCAGCTAACACCTCTTCGCGCGTCAGCCCCACCGCTACAGCAAGTTGTAGCCAAGCCTCAATCCCACCCCATTTTTCTTCCTGCTCAGCATGACCATCGTGATCCAAAATGCGCTGCACCCATTGCCGACGAATCTCTGGATGTCGACAGTTCGAGAGTATCGCTGCGTCTTTTATTGGTATCGAAATCTGATAATAAAACCGGTTCGCAACCCAAGCTCGTATTTGTTCTGGGCTGCATTTCCCTTGGTACATGGCTTTGTGAAATGGGTGATGAATATGGTAAAGCGATCCTTTGCTTAACAATGCTTCACGGAATTGCTCTGGCGTCATCGCAGCCGTAGCTTTGTCTCGATGACGCATGGCTTTATCTTGGTAACGCATGGCTCGATCTTGATGGTTCATCCCTTAACTTCTCCAAGTTTTCGTGCGCTTCCGAGTTCACCCGTGTTGAGATTGAGTGAACCCTAAACCTCAAATTTCATTCCATCAAAGCCGACTTCAACTCCTGACCTGACCACTTGTGATCGCTCGAAGCCACGTTCATCTAAGATCGGATTGGTATTGTTGATATGGACCAGTATTTTCCGAGGTTTAAGGAACTGGCTAAGAAGCGCCAGCATGCCGTGTTTCCCACTTATGGGAAGGTGTCCCATTGATGTGCCCAAATCGCTCCCGACCCCTTCTAGGATCATCTCGTCATCTGTCCACAATGTGCCATCGGCTAAAATACAGTCGGCATTGCTCATCGCCATTTCAATGTGAGAACTTGGCTTTTCAAGCCCAGGTGCATACACCAAATTTCGACGCGTCCTTGTATCGGTCACGCGAATAGCAATGTTGTCGCCAGGGTGAGGGTCATTTCGATGAGACGAATAAGGTGGTGCTTTCGACTCCAAGTTAATGGCTTCAAACCTTAAATGAGGGACCGAAGGGATATGCCAAGATTGCTCGTTTATCGTATGCTGCTGGTAACCACCATGCCAATGTGAAAGCACATTTAATAAAGGGAACGAGTCGGTTAATTCTGAACGGACTTGCTCTGTACAGTACAAATCCATGGGTAACCCTTCACGGAGGATCAATAACCCACTGGTGTGATCAACCTGAGCATCCGTTAAAACCACGGCTGCAATAGACGAACCACGTTTGCCCGTACACTCATGAATATCCGGATTTTGATTGATTTGCTGGCGAATATCAGGCGACGCATTAATGATGACCCAATGTTCACCATCGTCACTGACTGCTATAGAAGATTGGGTGCGAGGTTCTGCAACGATCTTTCCGTTTCTTAAACCGCTGCACATAGTGCAATGGCAATTCCATTGCGGATAACCACCTCCTGCTGCTGAACCCAGTATGATGACATGCATACCACTCTCCTTGTCCCTGGATTTTAACCGTGTTGCTCGTCGACCCTGTTCAAAGACGCTATTCAAAGTAAGAAAACACAGGACATGCCCAAGGTCTATTGACCTTAACTACTCATCCATAGAAGCAAGCCCTGTCTTCTCATATCGCGTCTAGAATCTGTCGACCTAGCGGTTACTGATGTATAACGTCACTTCCATACCCAAGCGAAGTTCCTTGTAAGCGGGTTTTTTCCACATGTGCACTGCTCCTTTGCTGTTATTCCTGAACTCCAGATTACGGGTTAGCCATAAAGTGGACTATCCTACTTTGTGATGATTTCTTTCCTACTTTTCAGAGCAGGTCCGATACGTAAACGTATACCTATATGTGGTATACGTTTACGTATCGGAAACAGCATTGACTGGGATCCGTCTTTGCTTGCGGCGTTTCTTTGCCCCGTATTTTTCTACTACACAACGATCTTTGTCTGCAGCAATAACCACACACTCCAAACACTGCACACATTCGTCGTAGTCGATACTGCCATTGAGCTTAATCGCGTCTATATCACAGGCTTTATGGCACAGCTGGCAAGGGCTGCCACACTCCTTTTTCCGATTGAGCCAACTGAATGCCCTAAACTTCCCTAGAACAGCCAACCCAGCCCCTAACGGGCACAAATAACGGCAGTACACCTTGTTGATCTTAAGAGCAATAAACAGAAGCAAAACCGCGTAAGCCACGAAATACCAATCGCGCACAAACACCAATGTAATGGCGGTTTTAAAAGGTTCTAGCTCTGCTAGGTTTTCAGCCAAAGTGAGTGAAGAGAAACTGGTCATAACCAAGAGCATCAAAACTGGGTATTTGATTCGCTGGAGCCAGTGGTGCACTTTTGGTTGAATTTTCCACTGCTTAACTTTCAGCTTCTTCGCAGCTAGCCCTATCAGTTCTTGCATGGCACCAAACGGACAAAGCCAACCACAAAATACGCCTCTTCCCCATAAGAAAAGAGAGACAAACACAAACAGCCAAAGAATAAAGATAACGGGATCAAGCAAGAAGACGGTAATTTCAAACCCATTCCAAACTGAAAGCAACAAGGTGTAAATATTCACGACCGAGAGCTGCCCCTGCGCATAGAAACCGAGAAAAAACAAAGTAAAAATCAAACACGCAAGACGAAATTGATGAAACCTATCAGGAAACGTTATCCAGTATTTTTGCCTTACAAACAGACACGTCACCGTTGCAAGGTATAAAATAACAATCGCAGTTTCGAACCGTCGCTGCTGCCAAATCTGTTGCCAAAGAGGTATTGGTATTTCTTCTACAATGTCGGGGTAGCGCCATAAAGCGTTGGGGATTTGATAGCTTTTCGTCACTTGCTTGATGTCGTATTCCAAAAAGCTTTTTTTTACGGGTACATTGAGTTGGAACGTAACGGGAAGCGCCGGATCAAATCCACTGCTGCTTTTAAAGCGGAATACTTTGATCAGGTCAAATTCTGGAAATCCTTTCTCCAGCTTCGGCTCGTAAAAGCTATAGAAATCCTGATCTCGAATGTCGATGCTCACGTTCTGCTGGGTCACGCTGAATCTTGCAGGGGTGGTACCCGCTACAAAATCAGCGGCCAAAGGTGAAAAACCACCACTGGACGATAGCAATAAGGCAATTTCTCCAGGTTCCAGTTCTTCCATAAGCCGCTGATATTCAGAATCCCCCAACAGGCTTTCGCCGATTTGAGGCGGGTTGAGAAACGCCAGTTGGTAGTTGATCGCATAGTGTGGCTCTGGGTTTTCTAACAAATCCTGTGCACGGTTTTCAGATAACCCTAATTGCTGCGAAAATTCGCTTAGCGTCGCTTGCCAATGTAACACCAAGTTTTCGCTTATTAACTGCTGAAACTCATATCGATTAGGCGAATCCATTTCAAACTGGGCGACGGCGTTCGCACTGCCAAACCCATCCAGTTTATGGCGTGCCACTTTTCGAGCAGAGTTTAAAATCGTGTCATTTATCACCATTACCGAAACGGTGGCTTTGGTTACACCATCAAAATATTGGGTTTTCCCATCGTTAGTACGGCTTTGTCTGCTACCCACCAAAAAACGATGCTGGATATTGTGATTAAGGTATTGAGCGATAAACGCCAACATGGGCTCTTCGCCCAACCCATGCAAAAAGATAGGCTCGTGATGTCGTTGCACCTTAATGCCTCGAATCACCCCTTTCACATCCAATCCAATTTTTAGATTGACGGTTTCGCCAGAGAATCCAGGGAAATGCGTTAAGTCATCGGATTCAAATACATAGCCCAACAGCGAATTGAGTTGATAAACAGGCGTAATGGCGAGGTCTTTTTCTTCTGGCAGTGTGCGAGTAGCAGTAGGGAAAAAGGTGAGAATATCTTGGCTTGGATCCTGCCAGTCGTTCGCTAGACTATTAAAGCTGGAAGCCCACAAAAACAGAGCCACCAGCCATATTTGAAGGAAAAGCGATAAGCGCTTTTCCTTCATTTCTTTAGATGAGCCTGAGTACTCAGAAGAGCTCAAGCGATTAGAAAAACCCGAGAGGATTGACATCATAGCTGACCAAAAGGTTTTTGGTTTGCTGATAATGTTCAAGCATCATCTTATGGGTTTCACGCCCGATGCCCGACTTCTTATAGCCGCCAAACGCAGCATGTGCTGGGTACAAGTGGTAGCAGTTTGTCCAGACTCGACCAGCCTGAATCGCGCGCCCAACTCGATACGCTTTGTTCACATCACGTGTCCAAACCCCTGCCCCCAATCCATACTCAGTATCGTTGGCAATCGCCACGGCCTCGGCTTCATCTTTAAACGTGGTTACGCCAATAACCGGACCAAAGATTTCTTCTTGGAAGACGCGCATTGAGTTCTCACCTTTAAAAATCGTTGGCTGGATGTAGTAACCGCCGCCGAAATCTTCCGCGTTACCACCCATGACCACTTGAGCCCCTTCCGTACGACCAATCTCTAGATACTTCTTGATCTTGTCGAACTGCTCGTCGGACGCCTGCGCGCCGACTTGGGTATCGGTGTCTAGTGGATTGCCATGTTTGATCGCTTTTGCTTTCGCCAAGACTCGATCCATAAATGCATCGTAAATACTTTCTTGGATAAGCAATCTGGAGGGACACGTACACACTTCACCCTGATTGAAAAACGCTAGAACAGCGCCTTCTGCCGCTTTCTCAATAAACGCTTCTTCTTGCTCCATGATGTCGGCAAAGTAGACGTTTGGCGACTTGCCCCCTAGCTCGACTGTCGAAGGAATCAAGTTATCTGCCGCACAGCGCAGCACATGGTTACCAATAGCGGTGGACCCCGTAAACGCGATTTTTGCAATTCGCTTAGACGTTGCCAGCGCTTGCCCTGCTTCTGGTCCCATACCGTTGACGATGTTCAATACGCCAGGTGGTAATAAATCGCCGACTAATTCCATCAATAACAGGATCGTCGTCGGTGTTTGTTCAGCGGGTTTTAAGACAATGCAATTACCAGCCGCTAACGCAGGTGCTAATTTCCAAGTGGCCATTAATAACGGGAAATTCCATGGAATGATTTGCCCGACAACACCGAGCGGTTCGTGGATATGATAGGCAACGGTTTTGGAATCGATCTCTGCCGCGCTGCCTTCTTGTGCGCGAATACAGCCTGCAAAGTAGCGAAAGTGATCAACACACAGCGGAATATCTGCATTCAATGTCTCGCGTACCGCTTTCCCATTTTCCCATGTTTCAGCCACTGCGAGCATTTCGAGGTTGGCTTCAATGCGATCGGCAATTTGAAGTAAAATATTCGAGCGCTCTGTAGCCGAAGTGGCACCCCACGCATCTTTCGCCTTATGCGCTGCATCCAATGCAAGTTCTATGTCGGCTGCATCTGAACGAGGGATTTCAGCAATCACATCACCTGTACAAGGTGAGGTATTGGTAAAATACTGCCCTTTCGCTGGCTCGACCCATTGACCGCCAATGTAATTCTGATATCGGGATTTGAAGCTAACAACCGCACCTTCCGTCCCTGGTTTTGCGTAAATCATAAGCACCTCTCTATTGGTATATGTCAAGACTGCAATGGGGGCTTTTGATTGTGAATGCCGCACCAATCAGCAGATAGACCTATTTTCTCAACACACCGCAATGGGCTCTATCCGCTGTTGGTTGGCAAAAGATCATCCTTTGGGATGAAGGCAGATTTCGCAGATAAAAAAAGCGCTACTCAGAGAGCAGCGCGAATAGGGGCGTAAATTGCCTTTGTTTTGAAAAAGCCCAAGTCATCTGGGCTGATTAAAAGCGATTATTTCTTGGCAATTTCCATGGATTTAGGCAATTTGAACGTCCATACCATGCCGCCCTGATTGAAGTTTTTCACCCGTTTGGCCACATCGCCGCCCCACAGTGGTACAGCGCCACCCCAACCTGAGAGTACGGATATGTATTGTTCGCCATCCATTTCCCAAGTAACTGGGCTTCCGACAATCCCTGAACCGGTGTTGAATTTGTACAGCATTTCACCCGTTTTATCGTCAAACGCCATCAAGTAACCTTCTGGATTGCCGGTAAAAACCAAGCCACCAGCGGTCGTCAGCACCCCGCCCCACAGTGGCGCGTAGTTTTTGAACTCCCAAACAATATCACCAGATTTGGGGTCGACCGCTCGCAATACACCAATGTAATCTTCATGATGTGCCTGAATCGTAAAACCAGCCCCTAAATATGCCGCGCCTTTTTTGTAGGCAGTGGGCTCATTCCATATGTCCATTTTCCATTCGTTCGCTGGCACATAAAACAGCCCAGTATTTTGGCTGTAGGCCATTGGCATCCAGTTTTTACCCCCAAGAAAAGAAGGAGCAGCGACCACTGTTTGCCCTTGCTTGCCATCTGCCGATTCTTGCGGATTACCCGGTCTGTTTTCATCAACGTAAATTGGACGCCCTTTTTTATCTAACCCTTTTGCCCAAGAAATGGTTTCAACGAAAGGAAATCCTCTGATGAATTCACCATTGGTTCGATTGAGTACATAAAAGAATCCGTTTCTGTCTGCGGTTGCGGCAGCTTTTACTGTATTACCGCTGTTTTGATAGTCGAACGCAATGAGCTCATTCACCCCATCAAAATCCCAACCATCGTGAGGTGTGGTTTGAAAATGCCACACTATTTTTCCATCATCAGGGTCGATCGCCAATCGTGATGAAGAGTACAGGTTGTCACCCGGTCTCATATGAGAATTCCACGGCGCGGGGTTACCTGTCCCGAAGAAGAGCAAATCCGTGTCTTGATCGTAGGTACCGCCTAGCCACGGCGCTGCACCACCGGATTTCCAGAGATCGGCCGGCCATGTTTTTCCTGCCTGACCTCCTGAGATGCCATTTTCGACTTTCTTTCCGTCTTTCCAGACATACCCCATGTGCCCTTCAACGGTAGGGCGTTCCCAAACGATAGCACCGGTTTTTGCATCATATGCTCTTACTTTTCCTACAATCCCAAACTCACCGCCAGATACCCCAGTAATCACATTCCCTCTCACAATAATGGGGGCTGCGGTAATGGAGTAACCAGCGCGATAATCTTCTACCGTTTTCTTCCAACGCACTTTCCCTGTTTTAGCATCCAGCGCCACCAACTTAGCGTCGAGCGTTCCGAAAATGACGAGATCATCGTACAAGGCGACACCACGATTAATCACATCACAGCAAGGCATGATGCCGTCGGGCAATCGAGCATCATATTGCCAAATCTCGTCGCCTGTTCTTGCGTTAATGGCATACACTCGTGAATACGACCCAGTGACAAACATCACCCCATCTTTGACCATGGGTTGGGATTCTTGCCCGCGCTGTTTCTCCCCACCAAGCGAAAACGCCCATACTGGTCTGATTTCTTCAACGGTCTCTCTATTAACTTTATCGAGTGAACTGAATCGTTGAGCGCGAAGCCCTAACCCATAACTCACTATATCTTCAGGTGTTTCCTGATCTTTTAGGATATCTGCATCGGTTACACCTTGAGCGGCGCTGCTCGTAGATATCAACCCAGACATACCTAAAGCAAGCGACCAAATGCACCACTTCCCTTTCGATAACATCGTATTGCTCCTTTGCTTACTTTCTTTAGCTGATCATGTAGAACGCACTTTCTTGAAGAACGGAATCTTTTCTAGGTCATACTCTTAAGGTCATCGCTTTGTATAGCTATCGCTAGACCAGGCAATGGCTTTGCAAGACACTAGATTTGCGAGAGTCCAGCTTCAAAGATCATTCGTTCTTATTCAGTGTGCGCGCGTTTAAAAATGAGGAAAATTGGACTCTGGATGAAGTTTTCTCATCCCTTAGTTGGAGGGAAAGTCTCCACCCTAGGGCGGAGAGGAATTGGGCTACTCGGTTACAAGGGTCTGTTGACCTTTCGCGGTTAAATTTTGTTCGAATTCTATGTGGTTTAATCGCGGCACAAGGTCTTTAGCCCATTCTTTAAGAACAAAAGCATTTCTAAGTAAATACCTTGCAACAAAGAGTAAAGGGTATAGACCGGGGGCGCCTATTCGAACCCTTCGGGCAGCATTTGTGGCTCCTTTCTACTGCGTTACCGCTTATTGATGTAGAGCGACTACACCGAATAAGCGTTGCCTTGTATAAATAACCCACAAATTGCTGCAAAAATCATCTCGAAAGGTCAACAGACCCTAGTTCTTTGTATAGTTCAGGAATAGGACAATCAATGGTCATTGCAAGACACCAAGCCTGCATTCGCCCATCAGAAAGCGTGGCAATAACCACATCTTCTAAAGCATACGATAGCTGACGGTAATCGGCTTGAACTGCCATACCAATGTCCCACCGGAGAATACCTAACGTGGGAAAATGCGTATCCGAGAGTTTGATCGATTCACCAGACCGATTTTTCATCCACTGAACTTGCCCGCCTAACCCCATTACCGCGTGTACCTCTCCGGTGTTAAGTGCACCAAATGCTAGCTGCAGGCTATTGTATGTTTTGGTGTTTTGACGAAATCGCCCACCAAATGCTGTCGCAAAATAGAACTGAGGGACAGTATCTATCTCCACACCCACAGGAATGTATTGAAACATCGCAACCGTTTCTATTTGGGCATTCTTGGAGGCATCAAATGCCACTCGCCATCGCTCTGTTTGGTAAGGGGCAAACATGTACACGCGTTCATGTGCGGGTAAGCCAAGGTCGTCCCTTTTAAGTTGCCATTTCCTGTCATAGGGAACACGCATCATGACATCGGCTTTTACTCGCGTTCCGTCGTTTGTATGCAGATTTAACCCTTTCCATAAGTAGTTACGCATATCATCTTCAGCGGTTTCGTCTGCCGTCATCCACAAGAATCTCAACTCGACATCGAGCGCCTCTGCAAAAGCTCGGGCGAGTTCAACGTCAATGCCTTTCTCCGTTTCACCTTCAATGAATGAGTACGGTGGAAAATCACGATAAAACGCGACTTTGATGTAACCGCTATCGACAATGTCGTCCATCGAACGGGCTGAAGCCAGCATAGAAGGCAGCCATAACATCGCCGCCGCTAAGCAAATGTAGATGATCGCTTTCATATCAACTTTCTGGTGCAACAGATTCAAGCCAAGTTCTTATTGCCCATAGTGCTTCTTGGTTTAGATGTTCCGTCATTTTTGGCATGTAAACAGCGCCGTTTCTGACTGCCCCATTCTGAACGCGGTAGACATACCATTCATCACCATCAAAGTCGGGCTCAAGAAAACGAAGATCTGGAGCTATGCCGCCAGATATACCCTCTAAACCATGGCATCGAGCGCAATTTTGGTTGTAAGCAGAAGCACCAATTCGTTCTATTTCAGCGCGTTCACTGGCTTGTAGTTCGCGATATGGGTTGGTGTCTTGCCAATCTTCCCCTAGTTGAGGAATAGACGATGTGTCTATCGATTGGGGGGTGACATTTCCGTGTGCTGCCACTGGCTCGGATAAGAAAATCAGGCTTGGCACAACAGCAGCAACTGGCACCAGAAATCCACCTAAAATGGTTACAACGGCTTTTCTCGGTTGCCATTTTTTACGTAACTTCCATATAAAACTTTTCATGATTCGTACTCCTTCACTTCACTATTTTTCTAGCTTCAGTGTATGGGTACATGGCATCGAACAAAATCATCCAAAAGCTTCGTATTTTGTCATCCTTTAGGAGGAAATCGCCTGTTTTACTGGGTTACAGCGTGGTCAAAACCAAACTTTGTTGATTAGAGTAGTCAGCAATAGGAAACAGAATCGGAGGCAGAATGCTTCATTTTTTTAGGCGAAGACCGCAGATAAAGCGAAGTTGGATGAAGGTCGTTTTGATCGGTATTTCTCTGTCAACTTGTTCACATTACGCCTTTGCTCTAGACGTGAACGTTGCGTATTTGAAGCTGGCTCAAGACGCGATAACAGCGACTCCTATTTACCTAAGACCTCACTCCGACAGTGGCATAGCTGGAGCCGAATTATCCATAGAAGACAGTAACGGAGCAGGAAAATTCTTGGGTCATCAATACACGCTATCTTCAGTAAGAGAAACCAGCCAAGACGCACTCGTTTCCCGCGCTAAATCGCTTAATCAATCAGGAACGAAGCTTTACTTAGTGGATAGTGACGCCGCGACGTTGAAACGCGTTCAAGCGGCTTTACCTTCTGAGACACTGATATTTAATGTCAACTCAGCCCATCAGGCATTACGAACCGAGGCGTGCCTCGCCAATGTTTTACACACTTCGCCAAGCTATCGCATGTTGTCCGATGCCATTGCCCAATGGCTCCGGTACAAAAAGCTCACAAAGGTTCTGCTGATTACCGGTTCAACAGAGCAAGATTTGGAAATGGCAGACAATGTTCGAGCCAGTATCAAACGCCTTGGATTAAAGATCATCGCAGATAAGCCATGGACATTTGATGCCGATTTAAGGCGCAGCACCGCCAAAGAGATCCCACTATTCACTCAATACAAAAACTACGACGCTGTTTGGGTAGTGGATATGCACAACGTATTTGGTCAGTACCTCCCTTTTAATACCTGGCTACCAAGACCCGTTGTGGGAACACATGGGTTACGAGCAGACAATTGGCATAAAGCGATTGAGCAATGGGCCGCCATACAACTTCAGCATCGATTTTTTGAGCAATCGGATCGATTTATGAATGCTCATGACTACTCGGCTTGGGTTGCCATTCGTGCTCTCAACGCGGCAGTCACTCAAACAAATTCAGTGGAACCTCATTTGATTCATGAGCATTTGCTCAGCTCAACATTTGAATTTGGTGCTTACAAAGGTAGAAAACTGAGCTTCAGACCGTGGAGCGGTCAGCTACGTCAGCCCATTCCACTTGCACACCCAAGTGCGCTTGTGGCATCCGCCCCATTAGATGGTTACTTACACCCTTTTAATGACTTAGACACATTAGGGGCAGACAAGCAGGATTCGAAGTGCGATTTAACGGATTAAAAAGGTATATAAATTTAAAAGGACAAGAAGATGAATCGGTATTTAACACGTTTAACCCTTTATTTGGTTTGCACATTACCGTGGGTAGCTGCTGCCTCTTTTGCGTCAGAGGTCGCCTATGTTTCTAATGAAAAAGACGACTCAATTAGTTTGATTGATATGGGCAGCTTAGAGGTGTTCAAAACGATCACCGTGGGCGACCGGCCACGAGGGGTTTTACTGAGCAAAGACAAGACACAACTCTATATCTGCGCCAGTGAATCGGATACTGTTCAGATATTGGATTTAGCCACGCAAGACATCATCGGAGAACTGCCTTCTGGAGAGGACCCAGAGCAATTTGCTTTGCATCCGAATGGCGAAGTTTTGTATGTGGCCAATGAAGATGACGCCCTTCTTACTGTTATCGATATTCCATCCAAAAGCGTGATTACCCAAATTGATGTCGGCGTAGAGCCTGAAGGTGTCGCTGTGAGCCCGGATGGCTCGACCGTTATCGTTACCTCGGAAACCTCAAACATGGCGCACTGGATAGATTCTAAAACTAACCAAGTCGTTCATAATACGTTGGTTGATGAGCGACCAAGACATGCTGAATTTACCAAAAGTGGCGAAAGGCTTTGGATCAGCTCCGAGATTGGTGGCACTGTAAAAGTGATTGATACTGAATCAAGGCAAGTATTAAAGACACTCAGCTTCAAACCAAAAGGCATCCATTCCCATAAAATTCAGCCAGTGGGCATTCAGCTTTCGAGCGATGGAAAATTCGCATTTGTCGCCCTTGGCCCTGCAAACCATATAGCGATTGTTGATCAGCAATCTTTGGAAATTCTCGATTATCTCTTAGTTGGAAGACGTGTCTGGCACATGGCATTTAACGCGGCAGAAGACAAACTCCTTACTACAAATGGAGTCAGTGGCGACGTATCGATCATTGATGTCCCCAATCTAAAGGTTCTGAAATCCATCAAAGTTGGTCGCTACCCTTGGGGAGCCGTCATCAAAGAGACACCACAATGATTCCGGTTAGTGTTAAGAACCTCACATTTCAACGTAGCAATAGAATGACGCTCAAAAATGTCTCTTTCGAGCTCTCTGGTGGCATCACAATATTGCTTGGCCCTAATGGCTCTGGCAAAACCACTCTATTTTCATTGCTTACTCGCCTTCTTCCTCAGCAGGAAGGTGAGATTTTGATGTTTGGTCAAAGTTTGATTGAACAGCCTCAGTACAGCGCAAAAAATACAGGCGTGGTTTTTCAACAAAGTGCTTTGGATTTAGATTTAACCGGAGAGCAAAACCTTTTTTACTACGGTGGGTTACGAGGGTTAAGCATAACAGAAACCGTCACTGCGTTTTTGCCTTTGGTTAAAGAGTTTGAATTGGAGAACACTTTAAAAAAGAAGGTAAGAGAACTGAATGGCGGGCACCGGCGGCGGTTGGAGATTGTGAGAGCTATGTTGCACTCTCCACGTCTACTGCTATTGGATGAACCAAGCTCTGGGTTAGATCCTGAAGTAAGGAAAGTGCTCGTACGCTTAATACGAAAAACCGCCACACAAAGTGAAACATGCGTGCTTTGGGCAACGCACCTTATTGATGAAGTAGAGCCCAACGATAACGTGTTAATGCTTTTAGAGGGAAACTTGATTGAGCAAGGTAGCGTGAGTGAACTATGCCAAAAATACCGCTGTGACTCTGCTCAGCAATTGTATCAAACGTGTCTAGGGGCTGTTGAGCCCAAGTAAGGATGCAACGTGAACTATTGGTTTGGTTTTTCTAGCATTGTGTACCGTGAGTTTTTAAAGTTCACTCAGCAAAAAACACGCTTCGCCAGTAGCTTAGTGCGCCCCCTGCTCTGGCTAATCGTATTTGCAGCCGGTTTTAGAGCCGCACTGGGGATTTCGATAATAGAGCCGTACGCCACGTACATTAATTATGAAGAGTACATATTGCCTGGGCTGTGCGCGATGGTCTTGCTTTTTAATAGTATGCAAAGCGCACTCTCCATTGTGTATGACCGAGAAATGGGTTCTATAAAGCTACTTCTGACTAGCCCCCTCCCACGATGGTTCCTCATATTATCTAAGCAAATTGCCAGTTCGTTAGTTTCATTACTTCAGGTTTATGCCTTCTTAGGTATTGCCTATTTATATGGGATTGAGCCACCAAGCGTAGGTTTCTTCTACGCGTTACCGGCTTGCTTCATAACGGCAATGATGCTCTCGGGTCTCGGCATCGTAATCGCATCCTACATTCATCAGTTAGAAAACTTCGCTGGGGTAATGAACTTCGTCATTTTCCCTATGTTCTTTATGTCGTCAGCCCTTTATCCTTTATGGAAAATGCAGGAATCCAGTGAATGGTTATACCAAATCTGCCGCTTTAACCCATTTACCTATTGTGTCGAGCTGATTAGGTACGCTCTCTATTCCCAATTTAATCAAATGGGAACAATAGTGATAGTGACTCTTGCTGTATTATTTTCTTTATTGGCTTCCTATCAGTTTAATTTAAAAAAACAGTAGCCATGAGTTTTTATTATGATATAACATATCAACATTAAAAATAATTAAATCTACCTTGGTTCAAAAATTACGTAATATTAGTAATCTCAATTTCAAAACCCTAGCACTGTAATCAAAATTCACAGATCAATGTTAAATATTCTCTTTTCTTATTTACGAAACTTCTTTTAATTACTTATCAGTAATTGATAAATAAGCTCATTGCATAAACAATTAAACCAACTTTTTGTTTCAATATAATTTCAACGGTAGATTTATTATAGCTTACAGGTAACCTTTAGATTGTTCAGCGTTTAAACCCCAAGCTCAGAATAATATTCTATCGATGCCTTTTTTGAAGCAATACCACACTTTAGCCTGATTATTTATTTAACAGAAAGTGTCAGAATTGGAATTTTTATGCACTTAGATAGATTGAAATGCAAGCTTTTGATTTTCATTGCATTTAGCTCCACTTTCACACTTTATTTATTTTCCCTGTGAAAGATTATAATTATATTTGATATGCCCATTTTTCAATTACTACCATGGGTGGTCTCCTTTATATTCGAGAAACCTAATAAGTGTGCAAGCGCTCATTGCACATTTTACTTAATTGACGTTATTTAAATAGAACTTTCTTGGATATAGAAACGGAACACTTAAAGTCAACTTCAAAGGAAATGAATAATGAAAATGGCGAACACTAAATTATCTTTGATCGCGATCTCGGTCGCGTCAGTCATGCTCTCTGGCTGTACACCTGAATTATACGCAAAATATGTAAGCGACCAGATTGAGAAAGACGCGGTAGTAAAGCATCTCGATAAATTAGAAAAGCGTGCCGTGCCCACTCCGGATGGTAGTGCTCTTACTCGTGCCGCTGGCACAAAAGGCTATAAACGTTCACTGAAATATATCGCTAAGAAATTAAGAAAAGCCGGATATAAGGTGACTAAGCAAGGGTTTGATTTTAGAAGCTGGCAAGAATTACCAAACACCTCTGTTATGGTTGATGGTAAAACTCTACTTTCAACTAAAGATGTAGGAGAAGGCGAAGTCGCAGATTACGCAACCATGTCATACTCCGGTTCATCGAATGGAACCGTTGACGGTAATATCGTTTTTGTCACACCTGACTTCCGTTTTGATCAACCAGACTATGATGATACTGATGGCTGTGAGGCAACCGATTTTGATGGCAAAGATGTCACTGGCAAAGTAGCGGTGATTCAACGTGGAGGTTGCTCGTTCAACGCGAAAGCGACAAATGCTCAAGCAGCCGGAGCTACTGGCGTCATCATCTTTAACCAAGGTAACTCAGAAGGACGTAAAGGCGTAGTAGCAGGTACATTAAGCCGCGACAGCACCGTCACTATCCCGACATTTGGTTTGCGTTATGACCTAGGTAAACAATGGTTCGACGACCTTGCCAATGGTGCGATCAACGCTTCGTTAAACGTTACTGTTATGAACCGAATTGTGAAAACACATAACTTGATTGCAGAAACTCGCCGCGGCGATGATGATCAGGTTGTTATGCTAGGCGCACACTTAGATTCTGTTCCTGAAGGCCCAGGCATCAACGATAATGGCTCCGGTTCCGCAGGCTTACTTGAGTACGCGTTAACTCTTGCTGATACGGGTATCAAGCCTCGAAACAAAATCCGCTTCGCATGGTGGGCAGCGGAAGAAGCTGGATTAATCGGTTCAAACTACTACACCGAAGAACTGTTCAAACCTATTCTTGATGAAGCGCGTAAGCAAATCATGGAAGAACTAGGCATTGAAGATCCAGCCGATCTTACTGAAGAACAAAACAAACTGGTTGAAGCTCGTTACAACGAAATGAACAACGTGAAGTTGTATCTAAACTTCGACATGATCGGTTCGCCTAACTACATTTACGGTGTTATGGATGGCGATTTGTCAGACACGAAAGATAGCCCAGATAACGCCTATACTGGCGACTTCGAGCCTCCATTTGGTACATCAGACATTGAAACTCAGTTTATCAATTTCTTTGGTGACAATGGCGAGACAACTGTCCCTCAAGCACTTTCTAAACGTTCTGATTATGCAGGATTTGCAGATTGGGGAGTCGCATTCGGCGGATTATTTACTGGTGCAGAGAAACTTAAGTCGGCTGAAGAAGTCGGTGAATTTGGTGGTGATATCGATGTCGCGTACGACAAGTGTTATCACCGTGCCTGTGACGATTCAACTAACGTCAGTCACAAAGCACTGTTCATGAACACCAAAGCTCTGACCTATGTCACGACCTACTATGCGATGAGTGAAGACTTATTCCCAGAACCTGCTGAACCTAAAGCAGCAGCACGACATGCTCGTAGCTTCTCTGCGGAATCCGCTCCGAAAGACACACTGCGCATTGGTGAACGTCTGAAAGCAGCAGATAGCGTATCTGACCACGATCACTTCCATGGTGATTTTGACCAAGATTTCGAATAACACGCTCTAAATCCCAGCCAGTAATATGGCTGGGATTTTTTTCTTGCTCTAACTTTGCCATCACACTTTTAAGGGATTTTGCGATTCGAGTGTAATTTGTTGACGAGACCGCCTAATCTCACATGAAGGTTTGTGCAGCAAATATGACCCATTGTGGCTTTAAACGCATTTAGTCTCTTATTGATAACCTTGTGGAAAAATATGTGCTACGACGCATTTTTTCGAGGGTTTTCCACAAGCCAAAAACCCTACAACCCCGTTAAAATAGGACAACATCATTACATTGGTTACTTCTGCACCACCTGATTTGCTAACAAAACTTGCAGCTAGATCACGTTGATTAGAGCAGCTTATGGAACTAGGCATAACGTAGTAAAAGGTAGCTTACACAATAAAACTTTTAGGTGTTCACATCCGTTTAATCGAGAGTAAAAACATTTAAATTCAATAAGTAAATATAATTTCACTTACCAACCTTCAGCGCCATTTTATACTGATTCCAACAACGATTTCCCTCAGTACCATTGCGCAAGTGACGTGCAGTTAACTCGCATTTTTGTTCGGATTCGCACTCTCGAAAACGAAAATCATAGGAATATCATACGCTGGTAACGAGTGTTAACCGAGTTATCCACAGAAAATGTGGATAACATTCTGAAAACGTTGCCAGATCACAAAACAGTAATAAAAAAACACATTATTCAGATTTTTTACTACTGTCATTAAAGTGAAAACTGTATGCGCCATATTTCACAACAGTAAACTCAAGTGGTTTTAAGATACAAGGATTGAACTTTGCGTATGGAAATTCAAAATCACCTAGCTAGACCATCAGTAAAAAGTAATTTGGGCTCAGAGCCTTCTAGCGATAGTAAGAATTGGCTTAAAGAGCCCGTAAAAGCCATTGTTAAACCTGCTTTGCGCGTTAACCCAGAAGAAGGGGTCACCACAGGCTTTGTTGGTAGTGCAACAGAAACAATTGCTGGTGTCATGACACCGGAAAGTATGGTCTGGTACTAAATCGCTGCAATATCGACTCTAACCATATAGATTCGTTAACTGTATTCTAGCGTTTCCCCTATAACGCCAGAGGTAAAGAGCTCCTTCGCGAGCTCTTCTGCTTACTTGCCGCTAGCCTAATCAAATTCGAACAGTACTCATTTATCTATATACCCAAGTTTTATCTATATACCCAAGAGGTCTCAAGGTGCAGGATTCAGGTCTTCGTTTTCTGGTCTTATTTAAGGAAAAGAACACAGCGGAATAAACTACCTCGCTAACAAAACATGTACAAAGAATGTGTCTACATTACGACCAATTTGATTCAACCTAACAGATCTTTATTCCCATGGTTGTACATGCCTAATCAGCGTTTTAAGGTGAGAACAGATTAATCGCTAAGAGGTAGTTCCATGAAATACACACAAGATCATCTCGACGAATTGAACCTTCTTCTTCAATTCGATATCAGTAGCTCAGCCACTGGCATTAAAGTCCATCAAGACGCATCAGAGTCGGCACAAGGGGCGGTTCAGCGATTGTTTGAAAAAGGTCTATGTACACAAGCCGATGGTGGCTATTTAACGGATGAAGGCATCGAAGTGGCTGAACACGCCGACAAAGTCCTTCGCGTTTTAAGCACTTCAGGTGCTTAAGCATGAAGAAAATCGCCATTGTAGGCGCAGGCTGGCTAGGACTTCCCCTAGCCAAATTGCTGAAAGAAGCTGGTCATAAGGTTATTGCTAGTAAAACAACCCTTGAAGGTTGTGAGCAACTTAAACAGGAAGGCATTGAGGCTTTTCTATTCCGCTTATCTGAAAATGAACAAGAGTGTGCTAACCAGCTCATCCAACATCTGAAAAACCATGACATTGACGTTTTGATAGGTGCATTTCCACCTGGTTTTCGCAAAGGAGGCGGTCTGCATTATTTGAATCACTGGCAAGCTATGGTGAAAGCCGCAACCGACGCTGGTGTTAAGAAAATAGTAAAAGTCAGCTCCACGACCGTTTATCCTGAACAACCAACCAAAATGAACGAAGCGTGCGCTTCTCTTTCCCTTGCACTTGAAAATAACGCATTTTCTGAAAAAGCTGTCATCATGTTGAAAGCTGAACAAGCCATTATTGATTCTGGCTTGGACTACGTTGTGGTTCGATGCAGTGGTTTGGTTGGCGCAGACAGACACCCATCTCGTTTTGCCGCGAGGTTAAAATCGGTCAGTTCTTCTGCTCCCGCCAATATGCTGCATCAGGATGATGCTGTTGGCGTCGTCGCTTTCGCTGTGACCAATCTCCAAAATACCGTTGTCAACGCAACCAGCCCGTCAACCGTGAGTAAAGCGGAATACTATCAACGAGCCATTGAATCCGTGAGTTCAGATAGTGTCCTTTCATTACCGCCCGTGGTAGACCAACCCGGTAAAATGATCGTGACGGACAAATTGATTTCTTTGGGCTATCAGTACCTCTATCCGAGTACTTTAGACGCGCTATAGGAGAGTTTATGGCAACCCGGTTATATCAAGATATAGAAACTGTTTGGCATTACATGCAAATGCACCAACGTATTGAAAATGCAGATTGCATATTTTGTATGTGCAGCAATGATGAAAGAGTGGCGGAATACGCTGCTAGCCTCTACTTGAAAGGCATCGCACCAAAATTGGTGTTTTCCGGCGCACAAGGTCGCCTAACTGAAGGCTTATTTGATCTAAGTGAAGCAGAACATTTTGCAGAAATTGCAAAACAAATGGGCGTTCCATCAGAACACATATTGCTAGAAACACACGCGACCAATTCAGGTGAAAATGTGGTTTTCACTGCCAACTTGTTTAGAGAAATTGATTTTACCCCAGACCGGGTTTTGTTGGTTCAAAAGCCTTACATGGAAAGGCGCGCATACGCAACGTTCAAGAAACAATGGGATTTGCCATACGTAGAGGTGAATGTCACATCGTCTGGAGGCAAATTTTCAGACTACTTCACCGATTCGATACCCTCTAATTTAGTTATCGAAACCATGCTCGGAGATTTTGAGCGTTTGCAAACTTATCCTGAAAAGGGATACCAGATCGAACAAGACATCCCAGACGGGGTGATGCTTGCTTATCAGAATATAAAAGCGCAACCTTCTTTTTCTTAATAAAAAAGTGATAATCACAACTCAGCCCAAACCTCATTTGAGGCTTGGGCTGAGTATAAAAGAAGTGAACTCATAAAGAAGGCACATAGCAGGAGAAATTTAATGGAAGTCTTGAATCAAGCTGTCGGCTTTCTTGCAGAAAATAAACTCATATCAAGTGCACTGCTGATTTTGCTCATTGTACTGGTTAGAAGAATCGTCATATCTTTGATCCGCGGTGACGTCAATTTCCTCACCGAAGACCAAAGAAAATGGATCTCTCGCACCAAAAACAGTGCGTTTTCAGTCATTATTATTACGCTATTTTTATTATGGCAATCCGAAATCAGTGAATTTGCACTGTCGCTCACCGCAATTGCTGTAGCTGTTGTAGTCGCATCTAAAGAAATTATTCTGTGCTTCACAGGCTCGATTCAAAGGGCGAGCTCTCGTTCATTTAGAATTGGTGATTGGATTGAGGTTGGTAACCTTTGTGGGGAAGTGATTGAGCACAATTTGATGGCAACAGTGATTCAAGAAATTGATTTGCACCACGGTAACTATAACTACACAGGAAAAACAGCAACTCTACCAAACAGTATGTTTTTCAGTGTTCCCGTGAAAAACCTAAACTTTATGAAACGCTACGTTTACCACAGTTTCAATATTGTTGTAGGGGAATTTCGTAATCTTTACCCTATGTTCCCTAGCCTCTTGGCAAAAATTGATGACCACTGCGAAGACTTTATTGATGTCGCTAAACGATACAACGTTGTCATTGAACGTCATGCTGGGGTCGATTTACCTGGTGCAGAACCGCATATCTCCGTTTCTAGCGCGAATACTGGCGAACAAATTGTTCATTTCATGCTTTTTTGCCCAACAGATCGTGCATTTGAAATTGAACAGCTGATTCGTGAAGATTTTATGGCTATGTATCAACGTCATTTCGGTCAGAAGAACCCAGCTTCACTCACCTAAAATCAGGTTAATAATCTGCACTGCACTCCGCGTGCTACATATAAGAAACCAAGCGACTGGCTTGGTTTTTTTAATTGTATTGACTCTTAAAAGTTTGGGTGGTTAAAAACGAAAAAATCTCGACATTTCTGTCGAGATTTCAGAATTTTGGAGCGACACACGAGGTTCCCGATCTTCAAGGCGTAAGCGTGACCTCAATCTTGACAAGGTTGTGCTTGCTTTGAGTTTGATAAAGGAATTCAGAGTGAAAAATTGGAGCAACACACGAGGTTCCCGATCTTCAAGGCGTAAGCGTGACCTCAACCTTGACAAGGTTGTGCTTGCTTTGAGTTTGATAAAGGAATTCAGAGTGAAAAATTGGAGCAACACACGAGGTTCCCGATCTTCAAGGCGTAGGCGTGACCTCAACCTTGACAAGGTTGTGCTTGCTTTGAGTTTGATAAAGGAATTCAGAGTGAAAAATTGGAGCGACACACGAGGTTCGAACTCGTGACCTCAACCTTGGCAAGGTTGCGCTCTACCAGCTGAGCTAGTGTCGCATAATATTCGAGAGATGGTGCCCCGGGCCGGACTTGAACCGGCACAGCGCGAACGCCGAGGGATTTTAAATCCCTTGTGTCTACCAATTCCACCACCAGGGCACACAATATTCATTGTGATGGAGACACCATCTTGATATCGCAATGAAGCCATATCATTTTAATTTGGAGCGACACACGAGGTTCCCGATCTTCAAGGCTTAGGCGTGACCTCAACCTTGGCAAGGGAACACCTTGCATCACAATTTGATGAAGTATCATCAAACAAAATTTGGAGCGACACACGAGGTTCGAACTCGTGACCTCAACCTTGGCAAGGTTGCGCTCTACCAGCTGAGCTAGTGTCGCAAATGGAGGCGCGTCCCGGAGTCGAACCGAGGTCCACGGATTTGCAATCCGCTGCATAGCCACTCTGCCAACACGCCTTCAACTCAATTCGAAAACTTGAATCAGTTCCTCTTGAGTACGGGGAGGCATTCTACGCATTCCCGCGAGAGCGTCAACTGTATTTTTTAGTTTTTTGATTCGTTTGGCTATTTTCCGGTCAAAACACGCAAAACAGTTCTTTTAATCATCGCATAGCTAGTCTCTATAGACCTTTCGAGATTATTCTTCAAACAGTTTATAACCCATTACCGAAGGCAAAGAGATAAGCTTTACACTGGGTATAAAGGCGCGCAATACCGACAAGTATAAGAACAGAAACAAGAGCCTTCTCTCCGTTAATAATGTTGATTTCATCAATCAGCTCATAAGCCAAGTATTAATTGTGAGTTTTTCGACCGATTCTATATTTTTAAAAGTACGAGGTGCTATAATCTGCGCCTCATTATGATAGGGACCGTCAATGAATAACTCGCAATGGCAAACGGATCTGCTGCAACGCGTGCGCAATGTGTTCACCTCTGCCTCGGCAGAAGAAGTGATAGAGCGGCAGCAAAAAATTCGCGAGTTATCAGAAAAGTACGGTCATTCTATTCCTGTAGAGTTTCAATCTTTTTTTAGTGCTTACACACTTTATCGAGGTGGTAAATTAATTCCTGCGCTAAAGGAATTCTTTGATTGTGTTTCTCTCTGCCAAACCCATCAACAGCATTACCTTCTTCTTATTGCCTACTTCAATATTGGGACCATTTTCGGGTTGTTAGGTGATCACTCTCATGCCAGTGAATTTCTGACAAAAGCAGAAAGGATTAATAAATACGGTGACAAGCGCCTAGTATCTCTAGTTAAAAATAACATTGGTGATCTATTTGCTGCGGTAGGACAACACCAGAATGCAATTAAATATTTTACTGATGCCATTAAAGGCCTGAAAGAGGACGAATTTCAATTTTCACTGATTTCCTACATTAATTTGGCGGGATCTCATATCGAATTGAAGCAATACGAAGAAGCTAAATCCATTTTCGATATCATTGAAACTCATGCTTCTGGAAATGTTCGATACCTCAGTTTTTACTATCAAAGAAAAGCAAAGTACTACATTTCAATTAATGAAGTTGAACTCGCGAAGCAGCAACTAGATCTTGCAATAGAAGCCATCAGGCAATGCAAAAACGATTACTATTTGTCTGAGATGACTTTAGATTATTGTGAGCTTTTACTTGCACAATCCAATTGGGATGAACTAGACAATCATCTAGAAAACGGGCTTTCATTAGCAAGAGAGATTGGTGCCAACAAGCTAATTGATAAATTCAATCACATCTTGTTGTCTCGAGTTGAACAAATGCCCTCTGGCGAAGAACGAGATCAGCACTATCAATTAATGTTTGCATCGCTTCAAAAATCTCGCGAATCCGCGATATCACGAGAACGTGACTATTTAAGCCAGATCTATCAGCTAAATATGGACAGGCTGGCATTAGAATCGGCACAAGACATCAATAAAAATCTTCGTTTAATCAATAGAATTGGGCAATACCTCAGTACATGCGACAATTTCAAAGATGTTATCTTTCAACTGGTAGCAGACCTAAAAGGCTTGTTTAAAGTCGGCACTTTAGCCATTGGCTTTTATCAACCAAAACGCAATCGTATTTTCGTCGAGCATTACTATGAAGATAGCGAAATAAAAGACTCGCATTACATCGACTTCTCTGCGCAGGCAACATTCTTCGAGTACTGCGGGAAAAACAAGTGCCCTCTCTACTTCAATGATATGACCGTAGATAAAAAAGTCGCCATGTTAGGCAGCTCGGCAAAACACGGAAACAAAAACTCGCTGTTATTCGCCCCAATTACAATAAATGGTGAAGTAAACGCGATATTTACCATTCAAGCCGGTGATTGTTATGCTTATCAAACTTATCAGTATGAGCTATTTCTCCAGCTAACAAACTATCTTTCAATTGCACTTGAGAACCAGATAAACCGAAGAAAGCTGACGTTACTTTCTCAGACGGATCACTTAACAAGGCTTTGGAATCGCCAATCGCTTGATGCCCATTACCTTGATCTTCAAAAGCAGAATATCTCTGAGTACAGCATCGTGATGATCGACATTGATTGTTATAAACAGCTAAATGATTACTACGGTCATGTTGAAGGGGATAAGGTCTTGGTGGCGATCACGCAGTTGATAAAGGGAAATTGTGAGCTACTCGATGCCAAATGTTATCGCTATGGCGGCGATGAATTTGTTGCCGTTATTCCGAATCAAAACGTCGACTCTGTGACTCAAACGGTTCAGAACATACAACATTCATTGTATGAATTGAAAATACCAAATAAACATTCCTACTGCGCTGATCGTGTTTCGCTCTCTATTGGTGTAGCACACTTTTTTCACAGCGCTTCAGACGTAAGCCTCTCTGATTCATTACATCACGCCGACACGGCTCTCTATCACGCCAAACGTAGTGGAAGAAATCAGTTTGCAGTATCACAAATTAAAAAAGCGGATTAATCATCCGCTTTTTCTTTGAATCTTTTTATAGCCCAACTTTCAGTCATCAATAATACAATTGAACTCTATTGATGCTTCTCGTCTAGTAAGTCGTCTTTTGCTGCAGCTAAATACTGCATCATTGACCAATAGGTTAGGATTGTCGCAAGGTACAAAGCAGCATAACCTAGCCATACCATCCAGTCGTCATAGCGCCAAATGAGAACCCATAGAGCAAACATTTGCGCTAACGTTTTCACTTTACCAACCCAAGAAACAGCCACACTTGAACGTTTACCTATTTCTGCCATCCACTCGCGTAGCGCTGAAATGATAATTTCTCGAGCAATCATGGTAATAGCCGGAATAGTGATCCACCACGTTGCGTAATGCTCTGTGATGAGAATGAGCGCGGTCGCTACCATCACTTTGTCGGCAACAGGATCTAAGAACGCTCCAAAACGCGAAGTTTGCCCTAGCTTACGAGCCAGCATGCCATCGAGCCAATCGGTGAACCCAGCAACCCAAAACACCATTGCCGCAGCAAAAGGAGCCCACGATGCGGGGATATAAAACACAATGACAAATACAGGAATCAGTACTAATCGAAGTAAGGTAAGAATGTTCGGTATGGTAAAACGCATATATATTTTAGGCTCTTAGACATTGCGCGCTTAATGGTGCGTCAAAACGGTTATTGTTTCAATGCTTGATGAATGTTTTCTGCCAAAGAAAGGCTAATACCAGGAACTTTGGCTATTTCTTCAACACTTGCACGCTTGAGCTCCTGTAATCCACCCATGTATTTGAGCAGTGCTTGGCGTCGTTTGGGTCCAACACCTTCAATTCCTTCAAGTGCACTGGTTCTTCTGGTTTTTCCACGCTTGGCTCTGTGACCAGCAATGGCATGGTTGTGGCTTTCGTCTCGTATGTGTTGAATAAGGTGTAACGCTGGTTCATCCGTCGCCATGTTAAATTCATCGCCATCGGTTGTAATCATGGTTTCTAAACCTGGTTTACGCGTTATCCCCTTTGCTATACCAATGAGCCTTGGGCGCTTAGGCCAATCTCCCCAATGTTGCGAAATAATTTCGTGTGCACGATTAAGCTGCCCCTTACCACCATCGATAAAAATGATGTCAGGGATTTTTTCCACATCCAGTTGCTTTGAGTAACGGCGATCTAGTACCTGCCCCATTGCTGCGTAATCATCACCGCCAGTTATCCCTTCAATGTTATAACGACGGTATTCTTGCTTCACAGGTCCTTCTCGGTTGAAGACAACGCAAGATGCAATGGTACTCTCCCCCATTGTATGGCTGATATCAAAACACTCCATACGTTGAATAGAATCCATGCCAAAATGTTCTTGCAGCGCTTTAACACGCTGGTTGATGGTCATCTTGTGGTTGATTTTGGTCGTAATTGCTGTGAGTGCATTGGTATTCGCCAACTTCAAGTAACGAGCTCTCGTCCCTTTTGGGTTGGTTTGAATGGTAATTTTTCTGCCTGCAATCTCCGACAATATGTCTTGGAAAGGCTCTGCATCTTCAAATAAATCTTGATCCAAGATAAGACGTGACGGGATGGTTCTCGCCTCGTTATGGCTCAAGTAATATTGGCTCAAAAAGCTATGGAAAACTTCATGCCTGTCGGTATTGTTCGGGATTTTTGGAAAATGACTACGACTCCCCAACACCTTGCCTTGGCGCACCATTAAAATGTGAATACACGCAACACCATTCTCTTGTGCAAAACCAAGTATATCCAAATCATCCATTGAGCCTTCCGACACAAATTGTTGCTCTTGCACGCGTCGGATAGCTTGGATCTGGTCACGTAGTGTCGCTGCATCTTCAAACCGCAATTCCATACTGGCTTTTTCCATTTTGGAAACAAGGGTTTCGACAACTTGCTTATCTTTTCCATGCAAGAACAGGCGCACATAGTTGACTATCTCTGCGTATTCTTCGTCGGAGATGATGCTTGAAACACAAGGCGCAGCACAACGACCGATTTGGTACATCAAGCACGGTCTTGTTCGATTGCTGTATACCGTATCTTCACATTGCCTAACAGGGAAAATCTTTTGGATCAGGTGTAATGTTTCTCGAACGGCACCAGAATCTGGGTAAGGACCAAAATACTCGCCTTTTCGCTTTTTAGATCCTCGGTGCATTGATATGCGAGAGTGCTTATGCCCACTCAAAAAGATGTATGGATAGGACTTATCATCCCTGAGTAGCACGTTGTACTTGGGAAGATACTGCTTTATATAGTTGTGCTCTAAGATGAGCGCTTCAGTCTCAGTGTGAGTAACTGTGACGTCTATTTTGTCAATGTGACTGACTAACGCACGCGTCTTTTCGTTATCGACTTTTTTACGAAAATAACTTGAAAGGCGTTTCTTAAGATCTTTGGCTTTACCGACATAAATTACCGTCGACTCGGCGTTATACATTCTGTATACGCCGGGTTGACTGGTAACGGTATTAAGAAAGGAACCGGAATCGAACGTCTGAGACACTACAACGTCTCAGTGTCGATCATTCCGTGACGAATGGCTAAGTGGGTCAATTCAACATCACCGCTAATATCCAGCTTGCTGAAGAGACGGTATCGGTAACTGTTCACCGTTTTAGGGCTCAGACTTAATTGCTCTGAAATGTCAGTTACTTTTTGCCCCTTAGTAATCATCATCATGATTTGAAGCTCTCGTTCCGAAAGGTCTTTAAAAGGGTTTTCAGATGCGGAAGAGAATTGGCTTAACGCCATTTGCTGCGCTATTTCAGGTGAAATATAACGCTGGCCAGAATGCACCATTCGAATGGCATTCACCATTTCGTCTGGTCCTGCTCCTTTTGTCAGATAACCTGCAGCTCCCGCCTGCATTACTTTCGTTGGGAAAGGATTCTCTGTATGCACTGTTAGTACAATGATTTTTACATCGGGGTTAAATCGAAGCACTTTTTTTGTGGCTTCTAAACCGCCAATGCCTGGCATGTTCATATCCATTAAAACAACGTCAGCATGGTTATTTCTACACCACTTGACGGCTTCTTCACCGCTGTCAGCTTCCCCTGCTACGTTCATACCACGGACGTCTTCAATAATACGTCGTATCCCTGTGCGAACCAGCTCGTGATCATCTACAAGGAAAACATTAATCAAACTTGTATCTCCACACTAATTTTTGGTTCTCGCTATGTTTTCAATTCACCATCCAGTGAACCAATCACATAAATATCAGATGAACTCATCATATCGCAATTCTGGCTTAAAAATTACAACGAATATGCGTACTAACGCAAACTTTAGTCATAACTTATAATCAGACTCGTTAAGTCGCCCTCCATTTGAACCAAATTCCACCGTTTGTTGTAGGAATTTTAGTCACCTATAGAAAAGAATGCGAATTAACACTTTATTGATATTTCAGTAATACCAACTTAACGTCTTAAATTCCATTAAATAATCCGACGCAGACCTCATAAATAAAAATTCTAACTTATAACCAAACTACTAAAAATGGACAGCTCTAGTGTTGTATCGGCTAAATAAATGCAACCATGCTCTTACCTATTTCTCGGGAAAAATCTCATGGGTGGCGCACCTTTGGCGGACTCGGGTATACTCCTTCAGTATCTGTATAGCCATTTACAAAGGCACAAAGTTTGACCGTTCAAGATGGGTTCGTTTTAACAAGGCAAGCACGTGATGTGTCTGGAAAGGCACAAGTTGATTTATGGCTAAATACAGAAGGTGGCCCCGTTCATGTCGTCGTCCCCAACCAGAAGCCTGTCTTTTTTATTGAGACAGAACAGAGCGAATTGGCTTCAGACCTTATCAACGATGCTCATATTGAACACCAAATTAAGCCATTGCCACTCAAAACGTTCGATCAAACATCTACATCTGGCGTTTACTTTTCATCCATCAAAAATGCCAATGCCGCTTCTCAAATTCTTGCTAGCAATGAGCTGATTACGTACGAATCGGACGTACGACTTGCCGACCGATACCTGATGGAGCGATTCATCCAAGGCAGCATTCAATTTCAAGGTAACTTAGTACCGAAGCGAGATCACAACCAATACCTGAGTGCTCAATGTAAAAACGGAACCTATCACCCTACCCTGACTCAAGTATCACTCGATCTAGAATGCAGTGAGAAAGGCATACTCTATTCCATTGGATTGGATAGCGAAATGGATAGCCGAGTCATTATGATTGGGGCTCCGGAACCCTGTGACACAGCCGTTCAATGGGTAGAAAATGAATTTCAGCTACTTCAAGCGATGTGTGACTGGTTTACGCAGTTTGACCCAGACATCATAGTCGGTTGGAGTGTGATCGATTTTGATTTTCGATTACTCCATAAACGGTGCGAATGGCATAACTTGCCTTTAAAAATCGGTCGGGGTGGGCAAAACGCGCATTTTCGTCAGTCGAATACTACCAACCAAAGCTTCATCCGCATTCCCGGTCGCGTTGTTCTCGATGGAATCGACACCCTGAAAACCGCAACCTATCACTTTCGATCTTGGTCTTTAGAGTCCGTATCACAAGAATTGCTTGGCGAAGGAAAAGACATTCACAACGTCCATGATCGTATGGATGAAATCAATAGAATGTTCAGAGAAGATAAACCGTCGCTGGCCAAATATAATTTGCAAGACTGTAAGCTGGTCAATCGAATTTTTGAACATACCCATTTACTCGAATTCGTAATAGAACGCTCAAAGCTAACGGGTGTCGAGCTAGATAGGGTGGGTGGTTCGGTCGCAGCGTTTACAAACTTATACCTACCTCGGCTTCATCGTGCTAACTATACCGCCCCTAACCTTCAGCCCGAAAACTGGCTTGCGAGTCCAGGTGGTTATGTCATGGATTCGGTTCCGGGGCTATACGATTCTGTACTGGTTCTCGATTTTAAAAGCCTATACCCATCCATTATTCGAAGTTTTCTCATCGACCCATTGGGATTAATTGAGGGGCTTAAACTCGATATTGGTAACACTCAAGATTCTGCCGTTGAAGGGTTTCGTGGTGGGCAATTTCACCGCGAAAAGCACTTTTTACCTAAAATGATCGAGCAATTGTGGGCAGCTAGAGACGTAGCCAAAAAGAATAATGAGAAAGCATTCTCGCAAGCCATTAAAATTATTATGAACTCCTTTTACGGAGTGCTTGGCTCTTCTGGCTGTCGTTTCTTTGATACGCGTCTTGCATCCTCTATTACCATGCGTGGGCATGAGATCATGAAACAAACTCGCACGCTAATTGAAGAAAAAGGTTATCAAGTTATCTATGGCGACACTGACTCTACATTTGTCGCGTTAAACAAACCGCACTCTCAGCAAGATGCTGACGCCATTGGGCACGTTCTCGTTAGCCATATCAACGAATGGTGGACGTCTCATCTCACCTCTGAATACGGTGTCACCTCCCACCTCGAACTTGAATACGAAACGCACTACCGGAAATTTCTAATGCCCACTATTCGAGGTTCAGAAGCCGGCTCTAAAAAGCGTTATGCTGGTTTAATTGGGGAAGGAAACGAAGAAGAAATCATCTTTAAAGGTCTAGAAAGTGCCAGAACCGACTGGACGCCACTTTCTCAAGAATTCCAGCAAACTTTGTACGATATGGTTTTCCACGACAAGGATCCGAAAGACTATATTCGCGAGTACGTTGAAAAAACCAAAAACGGAGCTTTCGACCATCAGCTTGTATACCAAAAAAGGTTACGTCGTAAACTAGCAGATTATCAAAAAAACATTCCTCCTCAGGTTCGAGCGGCTCGGTTAGCTGATGAAAAAAATGCAGCCCTTGGTCGACCACTACAATATCAAAACAAAGGCAGAATAGAATACGTCATTACTTTAAATGGTCCCGAGCCAAATGAGTATTTACAAAGCCCTATCGACTATCAACACTACATAGATAAACAACTAAAACCTGTAGCAGACGCTATTCTCCCCTTTATTGGATTAGACTTTGAAAGCTTGAACGCGCCGCAGCTTGGGCTTTTTTAGTCTTTTTCCAACAAGAACATAAAACATATTTTCATCTTATAAAAAAGAGCCAGACAATGTCTGGCTCTTCAGACTGCTGACAAAGGT
>NZ_PIZL01000045.1:0-20763 GCF_002835515.1 Vibrio sp. vnigr-6D03 | reverse complement strand
TAACTGACTGGCATTAAGCCAAAGGCTCCTTTTTTAATGACTATTCAATGTGATTTACTTGAGCTTCAATAGGAAATTAACCAGCTCGAAGTACTCATCCATTGATTTAATTGATGGTGCTTGTACGAGGTATTTGTTGTTCACAACAATGGCTGGAACACCGCGTAGACCGCTGTTTTGGAATTGCTTATCGAATCGACGAACCATAGAGTCCACAGCAAAACCTTTGTAAGCAGAATCGAATGCCTTGGCATCAATACCTTCATCTAGGAAGATTTGACGCAATTCTTCTTCGTTCTTTGGTGCCTTTTGCAGGTTGTGGATGCGATTGAACATAACCGGAACCATTTTATCTTCTGCTTTCAGTGCCACCATTGCCGCATAGGCTTTACTCATTGGCACACCCATGTTGCCGCCCATGAAAGAAACGTGCACTTTAACCAGTTTCGCGTTGTCTGGCAGTTGCTTTTTAAGTTGCTGAACAACGGGTTCGAATGAATTACAGTGCGGACAGTAGAACGAGAAAAACTCTGTTACTGTTGGGGAAGAAGACGCAGGAAGATCCAGAACTTTGTAGTGTTCACCTTCACTGAATTTTGCTGCATGGGCTGAAACGCTGATAAGCACAGTTGCAATCAGTGCAAAAAGTTTTTTCATGTAGTTATTCTCCGTGTAAAACCGTGTTGGACACAGCACAACTTACCATTGAGGCGTGAGTGTCAGCGGGGCTTCTTCTAAAGCCGCCAATTGTTCCTTGAATGCAAGCACTTGACCTTCCCAGTACTTTGCGTCGCTAAACCAAGGGAATGCAACGGGAAAGGCGGGATCTTGCCATCGCTTAGCTAACCAAGCCATGTAATGTACCATTCGTAGACCGCGCAATGGCTCAATTAGTTTCAATTCATTGTGATTAAAGTTACAGAATTCTTCATAACCCTCAAGAATGATATCCAATTGAGCCAACTTATCGTGTCGTTCACCATTGAGTAGCATCCATAAGTCCTGAACGGCAGGACCATTTCGCGCATCATCTAAGTCGACAAACATCGGTCCATCTCGCCAAAGAATGTTCCCTGGATGGCAATCTCCATGCAACCGCTGTATGGTTGCACCAGAAACCCAATGCGACTCAATTCGCTCAATAAGCATGTCTAAGTCGTTGAAAAAGCTCTTTTCCAAATGCATGGGTATCAGGTCGGATTGTTGCAATAGTGCACGAGGTTGATAAAGGTATTCTTCAAAGCCTAAAGTAGGACGATGTTGAAATGTCTTACTTTGAGCAACTTTGTGAATTCGACCCATAAAACGGCCCACCCACTCCAACTGTTCGTCGTTATCGACTTCGAATTGACGCCCGCCTACGCTATCAAAAAGTGTGAATAGATAGCCATTATACTCATGCAATGTTTGACCATTGATCACCAAAGGAGGGGCAAGAGGTATGTCTTGTTCCAGTAATTCTAAAGCAAAATCATGTTCTTCTTGGATTTGAGCCTTGCTCCAGCGCGATGGTCTGTAGAACTTAACCACATAGCGTCGCTTGTCTTCGTCTGCGAATTGATAGACTCGGTTTTCATAGCTGTTTAGGGCAAGTAACCCCGATTCCGCGCGGACCCCAATGCTTTCCAGCGCGTACCACATGAAGTCGGGAGTCAGAGCTTCAAAGTTAAAGGCATTATCAGACATACATTAAAAAGGCGCATTACTGCGCCTTATTCCATCTTGAGAAGAGTCTATAGCTTCTTAATAAATCGGCTTTCGACTTCGACAGTAAATTGGTCACTGTCGGTGAGTATAAACTGAATCTTTGAGATGGGAGAGGGAAGTTTGTCAGGATCAGCACCAAGGCTCAAAGGAAAGTTAAGTACTTCACCCGGGCTAACCTGCACGGTTTGAGCACCATACCAAGTAACATCGCTAATCCCGCTCACGTTGAGATGGTATTCCTGCCGTTCTTGAGTTTTGTTGATGATTTTAAGGGTGTACGTGTTTTCTACGAGCCCTTCATTATTCATTCTGAACAGCTGGTTTCTATCACGCAATACCGATAACCCCATGGGCTCAACACTCACTACTTGGAATAGGAAAAGCCCCGTCATGAGTAACATGACCACGCCATAGCCCAGTAATTTCGGTCGCATGATGTTAGTGTGCTTACCTGATAGTCTATGTTCGGTGGTGTAACTGATGAGCCCTTTTTCATACCCCATGCGGTCCATGGTTTTGTCACACGCGTCAATACAAGCGCCACAGTTGATGCATTCGTATTGCAAGCCGTCACGGATATCGATACCTGTCGGGCAAACCTGAACACATAAGTCGCAATCAATGCAATCCCCCAACCCTAGCTGTTTTGGGTCTGCTTTGCGTGAGCGACCGCCACGTGTTTCCCCTCTTTCGGTGTCGTAACCCACTATGTAGGTATCTTTATCGAACATCGCAGATTGGAAGCGAGAATAAGGGCACATATGAATACACATAATTGAGCGCATCCACCCTGCATTACCATAGGTACAAGCGGCAAAAAATACGACCCAAAACACAGGCCAAAAGCTGGCGTTAAATGTAAAAAAGTCGATAACCAAATCTTTGACCGGCACAAAATACCCGACAAAGGTAAAGCCGGTAACGAGGGCAATAAACCACCACGCTATGTGCTTAAGGGTTTTGCGAAGCAGAAGGTTCGAGTTCATTTTTCCGCTGTCTTGCTTTCGCCGTTTATTGGCGGCGCCTTCTAACTTCTCTTCAAACCATATGTACATAAATGTCCAAACGGTTTGAGGGCAAAGGTAACCACACCAAACTCGCCCTAAAAATGTGGTGAGGAAGAACAGTCCAAAGGCAGCGATCATAAACAACAAGGCAAGGAGCGTAAGATCTTGAGGGAACAAGGTTGTGCCGAAGAAGTTAAACTGCTGATTCCCTAAATCCAGCAATATAGCCTGGCGATCACCGTAGGGTATCCAAGGCGTTAGACCAAACACTAGCAATAAAAACCAACCACCATATCGACGGAGTTTTTGGTAGGTTCCTTTACTTTCTCGCACATAGATTTGGTTGTTTGGGTTAAAACGGTCTCCTTTACCCTTATGTGTTTTAGGGTTATAGGTTTTCGGAGTCACATCTTTAACTTCGATTTTATCCTGACTCATACAGGTGTCCTTCTTGGGCGTTTTGAGGTGAAGGTTCTTTTGCCTTCACTCTTCGACATTGCTTTTTTTATTCTAGTTGTCTTGCCAGATCTCACACGAGGAAGTCGAACGTAAGAAGGTTTGCGCACATGAAGAGAGCACGACACTCTGTTTAACCACACAAACAAAGAGCAAGACACAGCTCGAATTGCCTAAGGATTATACTGTTTATAAAACATTTATTTTTTTATGGGTATCAAGGTTTAATAACTTTCTTAGTAACAGTTGAGCAAAAAAATAGGCATACACAAAAGCGGCAGAAACGCCGCTTTAAGGAAAGAGAATTGAAATACGGTTGGAATTAAAGAATACCGCGAGCTTTTAGAAGTGCTGTCTTGAAATCGTCTTCTTGATCTTTAGCCAACCCCGGAATCATGTCTTCTTTTTGACTGTTTCGCATTTTTAAATGGTAGATCAGCACATCATCGGTCAAATCTTCAAGTTTGCCTTCATATCCTGCTTCTTGAGATAACTTTTGGATGAATGCCATTAAGTTGAGATCTGACTCTTTTTGCCATTCTGGATGCATGAGCTCGATTAACTCATTGATGCGATGACATTTCATATCTTTCTCCACAAATTTCATAGTGATATTTTTTGTACGTTAACAAAATCTGTTGAAATAAAAAAGCGCAGTCTGAGACCGCGCTTTTTATTAAGCCGCTTGGGTTACTTTCTTGTCTTTTTGGCTCTCAAGAGCTGTTTTAACAACTAAGTTTACCTGTGGAGCTGGTTTGCTGCAGACTGGAGCTGAAGCAAAACCTGAACGACGTCGAGACGCACTACGGTGTGTGTGCGAAAACCTGACAGGTGTTGGGCGCATTCGTTTACCTAACAGTCAGGCACATCCTTTGCCAATCATATGGCCTGATTCACTATGAGAAAAATCTCTTCTGGCGAGCGCCAATCCTATAGAAAATCAGGAGTATAGATATGAAGTCATATCCGGCTCAAAGATTAGCATTTATTCAAAATATGTGCGAACAAAATGCTGGTTTTTTGCTCATTTTTTAGTGAGTCTCTCGTATGAATGTTGCACAAGTCCGCCGTACAGGATATGTATAGAAAATAATCGGAACTTTCTTCTGCCAATCATCACCTTATAAAGCAAAGGAAGAACCTAACCAGAGGAGTTGTTCATGTCTTTTTTAAAGAAAACCTTAGCCAGCTTTGGTATCGGTAGCGCCAAAGTAGATTCTATTCTTCAGCAGGAAGTGCTGATTCCGGGGCAGAATGTCAGCATTAAAATCCACGTGTATGGTGGTTCTTCTGCGCAAGAGATCGATAACATCGATTTGAAGCTTTGTTGTCGTTACGTACGTGAAGTACCCGCAGACAACGACAAAAGCCACGTGCAAGAAGGGATGCAAACCAAGAAGCAAAACGTGAAATACGCATTGGCTTCATGGCAGTTACCTTACGCTTTTACCATTGAACCCGGAGAAGAACGTACGTTTGATGTGGAGCTGCCTATTCCATGGAATACGCCCGTCACCATCGGTGATGCCAAAGTGTGGCTGGAAACCGGGTTGGACATATCTATGGCAATTGATCCAACAGACAAAGATGTATTGACCGTCCGTCCAGATCCATTAATGGATGGCATATTTACGGCACTAGAAGAACAGGGTTTGCGTATTCGTCAGGTTGAGTGTGAAGAAGCCAAAGGGTTTGAACTTCCATTTGTGCAAGAGTTTGAATTTGTTCCGACAACGGGACCTTACCATGGACGCTGGCGAGAGCTGGAAATCGTGGCGTATCGTGACGAAGGTGAATTGAAGCTGTGGTTTGAAGTGGATCGCCGCAAGAAAGGCATTGGTGGTATGTTGGCTGGGTTACTTGGCGGCAACGAATTAAAACGTCATTTGGTTCTTCCTTCCAGTACGTCCGGTGAAGATGCAGGGCAGCAAGTATTGGCGTTTCTGGAAAGTTCGACTTAGTCAGTCCAGTAAACATAGTCATTTGACTTTAAACAGATATGTTGAACTAAATCGGCCTGCCTAGCTAAAATTTAAGCTTACAAGTGTACGCTGAATGTGTCATACTTCTCTTCTGTTGAGTATTCGCTCTAAATTGAAGGAGGGGCGTATGACACGTCCTACAACAACTGAGTACAGCGTGAGTGAAGAGGTAGCCAATAGCATCACACATGCGCTAGGTATGATTTGTGGCATCGTTGGGTTAGTGTTCTTGCTGATCAAAGCGGTAGATAATCATGCCGATACGCTAACCATCACCAGTATGAGCGTATACGGCGGTAGCCTTATTCTGCTGTTTCTGGCTTCGACGGTTTATCACGCTGTGCCTTATCGCAAAGCGAAACGCTGGTTAAAAACGCTGGATCACTGCGCCATTTATCTGCTCATTGCGGGCAGTTACACACCTTTCTTATTGGTCAGCTTGCGAACCCCATTGGCCATTGGTTTGATGATCATTATTTGGTCAATAGCACTGATTGGCATCATTGCCAAAATAGCCTTCGTGTACCGATTTAAAAAACTGTCACTGTATACGTATCTCGGTATGGGGTGGTTGTCACTTGTTGTGATTTACCAACTAGCGATCACGCTCGATGTGGGTGGTCTGGTTTTACTCGCTATTGGTGGAGTAGTGTATTCCCTGGGGGTTATTTTTTACGTGAGTAAACGTATTCCCTTTAACCACGCCATCTGGCACGGGTTTGTTCTGGGTGGGGCCGCGTGCCATTTCTTTGCGATCTATTTCTTTGTTGACCCGATTTAATCGGGTTAATCACTACCTTCTCCAGAATGCGGGGAAGAAAAGCACCAGTAGTGTCAGTATTTCCAGCCTTCCCATTAACATACCAATACTCAGTAACCATTTCGCAGTATCAGGAAGCGGGGCAAAATTCCCCGTCGGACCAATAACATGGCCCATGCCCGGACCAACATTCGCCACTGCGGTGACCGCTCCTGATATGGCGGTGACTGGGTCTAATCCCATAGCCCCTAACGCCGCGGCAATCACGATAATGGTGATAAAGAACATCAGCCCAAATGCGACCAACGAGCGAACGATGTCGTCGTTGACAGGGCGATGGTTGTACTTTTGGACAAAAACACCTGACGGGTGAATTAAGCGCATCATTTGCTTGTGCAGAAGGGTAAGCGCTATTTGGAATCGAAAGACTTTAATACCGCCTGATGTGGATCCAGAGCAAGCCCCCGCCATCATCATGAATGCAAAAATAACGGCAGGTAATGCGCCCCAAGCTGTAAAGTCTTCCAAACCAAACCCTGTCGTGGTTGTTACCGAGATGATATTAAACAGGGAAACACGAATAGCGTCGGATAACTGGTAGTGCTGATGGAGCCATAGCCAACCAGCGACAACCAAAGAGGTAAATACGACCAAGTAGACGAACCCTCTTACTTGCGCATCTTGCCAGAAGGAATTGAGTTCGCGCTTTTTCAATGCAGTAACAAACAGTAAGAAGGGAAGCCCGCCAAGAAACATAAAAAGAATGCCCACCCAATGTGCTCCGTTGGAAAAGTGGTTCATGGAGCTGTCTGATGTGGAGTACCCTCCAGTGGATAGCGTGGTGAATGCATGATTTATCGCATCAAAGCCTGACATCCCAGTGAGCAAATAGCCAATCACGCACATCGCCGTCAATGTGAGGTACACGTACACGATATGAATCGCGACAATTTTTGTTCGCGGTGCACTTTTGTCGGACCAGTCAGAGCTTTCGGTTTGGAACAACCGCATGCCGCCAACATTCAGCATGGGTAAGATGGCTACCCCCATTACAATGAAGCCGATTCCTCCTAACCATTGCAAGATAGAGCGCCAAAGCAGAATGCTCGGTGCCATATCATCGAGTCCGCTGAGGACCGTTGAACCCGTGGTGGTAATCCCCGACATGGTTTCAAAATACGCGTCGGTAAAGCTGATGTGGTTAATGAATACGAAGGGCAGGGCGGCGAATGCGCTGGCGATAGTCCAAACAAGTGACGTTATCAAAAAGAGGTCTCGAACCCCAAGACGAAATTCTGCGGTTCGCCCAATGGTTAAACAAACGAATGCCACGCCGTGCAAAATCAGTACGGACTGACCAAATTCGATAAACCCAGGTGTGCCAGTGAAAAAGGCAACGGCAGTGGGGGCGTACATAAATAGGGCTAGCTTAGAGAGCACCAGTCCAATGACAAATAAGATCGGGCGTAGATGGACCATATCGACTTATTACCACGGTTTGAGCGACGCCCCAAACACAGAGCGCCAACACTGACTCTATAGGAAAAATGGGCTTGGTTGGAACAAGCGCTCTACATCGGGCACGTATTTTTTATCGACCAAGAACATCACCACATGGTCGTCTTGTTCAATCACCGTTCGGTCGTGAGCGATCAACACTTCTTCACCGCGAACAATGGCACCAATAGTGGTTCCTGGTGGAAGTTTGATATCACCTACCGCACGACCAACAACTTTAGACGTGGTTTCATCCCCATGTGCAATGGCTTCGATGGCTTCGGCCGCGCCTCGGCGTAAGGATGATACGTTGACGATATCTGCGCGTCGAACGTGTGTCAGGAGTGCAGAAATTGTGGCTTGCTGTGGTGATATCGCTACGTCAATGGTACCGCCTTGCACTAAGTCGACGTAAGCACCGCGTTGAATCAGCACCATTACCTTTTTTGCACCCATGCGTTTTGCCAACATGGCGGACATGATATTGGTTTCGTCTTCATTGGTTAGAGCGATGAAGACATCCACTTGGTCGATGTTTTCTTCCGCGAGCAGTTCCTGGTCGGCAGCGTCGCCACAGAATACAATCGTATTTTCAAGCTGTTCAGACAACCTTTCTGCTCGCTGATAACCGCGTTCAATCAGTTTGACGCTGTACTCTTTTTCCAAGCGTTTGGCGAGGCTGGCACCAATGTTTCCTCCTCCGACTATCATGATGCGGCGGTAAGGTTTTTCAAGACGTTGGAGCTCACTCATGATAGAGCGAATGTGGTTACTCGCCGCGACGAAGAACACTTCATCATCCGCTTCAATGACGGTGGTACCTTGCGGGCGAATGGGTCTGCCTTGGCGAAAGATGGCTGCTACACGAGTGTCAATGTGAGGCATGTGATCACGCAGTGCAGAAAGCGCGTTCCCAACTAGCGGACCACCATAATAGGCCTTAACCGCAACCAAACTGACTTTACGTTCAGCAAAACTGACCACTTGGAGTGCGCCAGGGTATTGGATCAAGCGTTCGATATAGCTGGTAACCAACTCTTCTGGTGCAATAAGGTGGTCGACAGGAATCGCACCGGATTGGAACAGTGCGTCTTTTTCTGTCAAATACTCTGGTGAGCGAATACGGGCAATTCGGTTAGGGGTATTGAACAACGTAAAGGCAACCTGACATGCCGCCATATTGGTTTCATCGGTATTGGTCACCGCAACCAGCATGTCGGCATCTTGAGCACCCGCTTCACGTAAGGTACCCGGGTGGCTGGCAAACCCATTGACCACCCGCAAGTCATACTTATCCTGCAATTCACGCAGTCGGTCTCCATTCCGGTCTACTACCGTGATGTCGTTGTTCTCACCCACTAAGTTTTCTGCAAGGGTGCCGCCTACTTGTCCGGCACCGAGTATGATGATTTTCATCGCCTACCTATTCTGCTTATCTATCCGCTTACTACTGCTGTGCCTTTTGGCGACACGTATTGAGCATGGTTGTTTTATTATTTACGCCTGCTTTCTCAATACAGCGTAATAGAAGCCGTCCATGTCGTCTTCTCCCGGAAGAATTTGTCTACCCGGATTTTCGATGTCTGACCCATCTAACGTTGCATCCGATGTGCGATTCAGAAATTTAACCACTTGATCGCGATTTTCCTGTGGGGTGATCGAACATGTCGCGTAAACAAGCGTGCCACCCGGCTTCAGCTGTTGCCACATTGCGTCGAGAATCTCACTTTGCAGTTCGGCTAAGGTTTCGATGTCATCGGCTCGGCGCAGCCATTTAATGTCTGGATGACGACGGATAACTCCTGTCGCAGAACATGGTGCATCAAGCAAAATGCGGTCAAATTGTTCACCTTGCCACCATTCTTGAGGATTCCTAGCATCACCGCAAATAACTTTCGCCTGAAGGTTGAGGCGCTTCAGGTTTTCATGAACTCGCTTGAGGCGGTTTTCGTCGCAATCTATCGCAACTACATCGCTGTTTTGGGTACGCTCTAGAATGTGCGCTGTTTTGCCACCCGGAGCTGCGCAGCAATCCAAAATCAATTCGCCATCTTTAGGTGTCAGATAATTCAGCGACAGCTGAGCGGCGGCATCTTGTACCGATACCCAACCTTTTTCAAAACCAGGCAAGGCATGTACATCGATCGGCGCATCCAATTTTATGGCGTCTAGTGCTTCACTGTGCGCGCTGCTATCAATGTTTGCATTTTTGAGTAACTCAAGGTACTCATCGCGGCTGTGATGCTGGTGGTTCACACGCAGCCACATCGGTGCTTTTTGGTTGTTTGCTTCAACAATACTTTCCCATTGCTCTGGGTAAGCCGTTTGCAACAATTTTAGTAGCCAGCTTGGGTGACCATATTTGCCCGCGTTGTGGCTAACAGCAACTTGATCCAATTCTTCTTGGTTTCTTTGGTAGTTACGAAGTACCGCATTGATCAAACCGCGAAGCCGAGGACCTTTTAGCGTTTTTGTTCCTTCAACCGTTTCCCCAACCGCTGCGTGTGCAGGAATTCGCATAAAACTCAGTTGGTAAATGCCCACTAGAATAAGGTGATGAAATACGCGTTGCTTACCCTTTAATGGTTTATCCATTAAATGATTGGCAATGGTTTCTAGGCGAGGGAGGTAGCGTAGTGCGCCGTAGCAAATTTCTTGCAATAGAGCGTGGTCTCGCGGGCGGATATTTTGTTGTGCGGCAGGAAGGGCGGTAGAAAGTGATTGCCCTTTATCGACAACGAGATACAAAACGTTGGCAGCTTCAGCGCGAACATTCATGATGAATACCTTAAAGCAAAGGAGGGCATCTCTGCCCTCAAAAAGTACGTATTGAAGTGAGTCTTCACTTCGTCGATATAGCAATTCAATCAATCATTGATATTGGCTATTTATCCTGAAATCAGGTTGTTTCTGATTTAAACGAGCTGTGAGCCCACTTCAAACCAAGAGGCTCTTGAGTTCAATATATCTTGAACTGGCATCGCTTTTTTACCCGGAACTTGTAGCTTTTCGAGTACAAGTACTCCGTCACCTGTCGCAACGTAGATACCGGTTTTGTCCGCTTGAAGAATGGTACCAGCTGCTTTATCGGTGGTTTGGCTCTCTATGCGACTCTGCCAAACTTTGATGGTGTTATCTGCAGCTTCAAAATGGCTGATGGGCCATGGATTGAAGGCACGAACACAGCGCTCTAAGTGAGCGGCATCGTCATTCCAATCGATACGGGCTTCTTCTTTGCTGAGCTTCTTCGCGTAAGTGGCTTGCTCGTCATCTTGCTTGACGGGTTGCGCGTTGCCATTCGAAATATCCGCTAGGCAGTCGACAAGTGCTTCTGGACCAAGAACGGCCAGTTTGTCGTACATCGACGCACTGGTGTCAGTTGCCTCAATTGGAAGAGAAGCAATTTTCAACATATCACCCGTATCCAAGCCAATGTCCATCTGCATGATGGTGACGCCAGCTTCAGCATCCCCCGCCCATATCGAACGTTGAATCGGTGCAGCACCACGCCAGCGCGGTAAAATCGAACCATGAACGTTGACGCACCCTAAACGAGGGGTATCCAATACGGCTTGTGGTAGTAACATGCCATACGCGACAACAATCATGATATCGGCGTTTAGATCCACCAACGTTTGCTTCGCTTCATCAGATTTGAAGTTTTCAGGTTGGTAAACAGGAATATCGTGTTCCAGCGCCAAGCTTTTAACTGGGGTAGGGGTAAGTTTTTTACCACGACCTGCTGGGCGGTCTGGATTGGTGTAAACCGCAATAACTTCGTGCTCCGAAGACAATAACGCCGCCAAGTGAAGGGCGGCGAAGTCCGGAGTACCTGCAAAGACAACTCTTAAAGACTGACTCAAGGTAAGGTTCCTTTATGGATGAAGGTGGTTTGGATTAGGCGTTTTTCGCTTGCTTCTCATTGAAACGCTTAAGCTTCAACATCTTGTCCTGAATGCGCTTACGCTTCAGTGGCGAAAGGTAATCAACAAACAACTTGCCTTCGAGGTGATCCAATTCATGTTGAACGCAAATGGCCAAAAGCTCATCGGCTTCAAATGAGTATTCCTCACCTTCGCGATTCTTCGCTGTAACAGAAACTTCTGCCGCACGAGGCACCAAAGCACGAGCACCTGGGATAGACAGACAACCTTCTTCGATGCCATCTTCACCGCGTTTTTCGGTGATCTCAGGGTTAATCAGTACCATTGGTTGATCGCGAGTATCAGAAACATCGATAACAACGATGCGCTGATGAATATCGACTTGCGTTGCAGCAAGACCGATGCCTTCTTCGTCGTACATGGTTTCTAACATATCGTCGACGATTTTTTGAATCTCTGGTGTCACTGCTTCGACGGGCTTAGCCACTGTGCGAAGGCGATCATCAGGGAAAGTTAATACTTGTAATACAGACATATACACTCTAAATATTGAACTGTGCCGAAACAGCTAAAACCTAGCTGGCTCAATTCTAGACATTTTATAACCTAAATGACAGCATCCTAGCCAATATTGGATAGGGAAATTGAGGTTATGAAAGGAATAATAGCCAAGTTAGGTCGTACCTCTTTAGCTATAATAACATGTGTTGTCACACATAGTGTCCTTGCAAAAAGTGATGTTTTATCGGTTAAAGAAAACGCACCGAAAACGTACGAAGTGAAAAAAGGGGATACCCTATGGGACATTTCGGCACTTTACCTCGACAGCCCATGGCTTTGGCCTCGACTCTGGCAAATTAACCCAGACATCAACGATCCTCACCTTATCTATCCTGGCGACAAGCTGACTTTGGTATGGCGAAATGGGCAACCTATGTTGAGCCGAAAGCCTCTTCTTACGCTTTCTCCCAAAGCTCGAATTCTGGATAAAGATGCGGTACCAACCTTGCCTGAAGGGCTGGTTTTGCCATACATCAACTCGGATCGGCTCGTCACTAAGAAGGTGTTAGACAGTGCAATGAGAGTGATCGGGACACAAGATGGAAGACGTTTCTTGAGTCAGCATGACCAATTGTTCATTGATGGCAAAACCAAAGAGAAACATTGGGGTATTTACCGTTCTGTGGCCGAATATCAGCGCAATGACAGTGGTGAAGAAGTCTTTTCTTTGAAAATGGTTGCGACGGCAACGTTAGTAAAATCAGAAGAAAAGCTGAGCTCTTTGAAAGTGGAATCCCAGAATCAAGAAATCCTATCCAATGATTTTGCGTTACCGCATCAGAATCATGAAGAGTTGTCATTCTCCAATACATTTTATCCAGAACCGGCGCCTAAGCATGTTTCTGCGTCTATTCTTGGGTCTTTGGAAGGAAGTAAGTTTATTGGGCGCAATCAGGTCGTCATTATCGATCGCGGGCTTAACGACAAAGTGGAACAAGGCACCATGTTTGACCTTTGGGAAGAAGGGTTAGGTGTTTCTGGAAGCAGAGGCAACTACATTGTGGATGATGGATGGCTTAGCGAAAATCTTCCGGATGTTTCTGTCGGGGAAATGATCGTTATTCGTCCGTACGCGTCTTTCAGTATTGCATTAATTACCCGAAGCAAAGCGCCGATTCACACCCAAACCATGGGTCTTTCTCCATTATTGAAAGAGCAACAAAATGACCCATTGGAAGCGAAGGACGAAGACAGTTAAATGACAGAAAATGAGTTGAGAGCTTGGCTGACATTGAGTTTTACGCCTCAATTGGGTGGTCAGTCTCTGACTCGATTACTCACTATTGATTCTCCCGTCAATTTGCTTGCGTCCAGTGAAGAGCGATGGCAAGCCATAGGGCTTAAGCCGAAACAAATCCAATTCCTTAAAGCCAGTTCACACCCAGAGGTCGATGAATGTATGGAGTGGCAGCTGGCGTCAAACCACCATATTGTTACTCTACTCGATTGTGCGTACCCGCCATTACTCAAAGAAGTATCTTCTCCACCAACTACATTGTTTGTTAAAGGGGACACTCGATCTTTGAGCGCCCCACAGATAGCCATGGTAGGCAGTCGAAACGCCAGCATTGAAGGGCTACAAACAGCGAGGGCGTTTGCCAAAGATTTATCCGCAAATGGGTTAGTGGTCACCAGTGGTTTGGCGCTCGGTGTGGATGGGCACGCTCACGATGGTGCGTTGGAGGGAGGTGGTCAAACTGTTGCTGTGTTGGGCTCGGGACTCGACTGCATTTACCCGGCTCGGCACAGAAAGCTAGCACAAAGGATTATTGAGCAAGGCGCTCTTGTTTCTGAATTTCGACCCAACACAAAACCCAGACCAGAGCACTTCCCGCGCCGCAATCGTATTATTAGTGGATTGTCGGTTGGCGTTTTTGTTGTCGAAGCTGCTGAACGCAGCGGGTCGTTGATAACAGCGCGATACGCAGCAGAGCAAGGTCGCGATGTTTTTGCACTGCCCGGCTCAATTCACAACCCCAATTCTAGAGGGGGGAATGCACTCATTAAGTCTGGTGCCTGCTTAGTCCAATCGTCCGAAGATATTCTCCAAGAAGTAGAAAATTTAGTTTCTTGGTCGTTTTCCCAACAAACATCTATATTTAGTGAAGAAGCCTCGCAAGAAGAATTGCCATTTCCTGAACTAATGGCTAACGTAGGGTTAGAAGCAACACCCGTTGATATTCTTGCAGAGCGGACCCATATACCTGTGCATGAAGTCATGATGCAACTACTGGAGCTTGAGCTTTCAGGGTATGTTGTTGCAGTATCTGGTGGCTATATTCGAAAGGGGAGGGGCTAACTATGATGGACATACTGATGTATTTGTTCGAGACCTATATCCACAGTGATGCGGAATTGATGGTCGATCAAGATGAGTTGGAAGATGAGCTTCTCAGAGCTGGATTCCACCAAAAAGAAATTTACAAAGCCCTGAATTGGTTAGAGGACTTGGCAGCGCTACAACAAAGCGATGCACAATCCGCCATGAGAACCAGTGCAGCTACGTCGGTACGTATATACACGCGCACTGAAATGACACGTTTAGATATAGAATGTCGTGGATTCTTGCTGTTTTTGGAGCAAGTTGAAGTGTTGACCGCCGAAACTCGTGAAATGATCATTGATCGAGTCATGGGCTTGGAAACCAGTGATTTTCAGCTGGACGATCTAAAGTGGATTGTATTGATGGTACTGTTTAATGTACCGGGTAATGAAAACGCCTACACCCAAATGGAGGAGCTCTTGTATACTACCGAGAGTGGTATTCTTCATTAATGGTTTTGGGTGAATGAGCGGTAAAATTGATTCGCAATTATTCTCTGCCCATGAGCACGCACTGGAAAAAGAGCCGTGCCCTCAATGCGGTGGAGAATTGTCTTTACGTCATGGCAAACATGGTCCTTTCCTAGGGTGCAATCAGTACCCATCTTGTGACTACATTCGTACGATTGGTCAAAACGATGGTCATATTGTTAAAGAGTTAGGTGTCCCTTGCCCCGAGTGTGCTAATGAATTGGTACTGAGGCAGGGTCGTTATGGCATGTTTATCGGTTGCAGTGCATACCCAGATTGCCATCATATTGAGTCCTTGGATGCCCCTAAAGAGGAGCAGAAAAAGGAAGAAGAGATTACCTGCCCTGAATGCAAAACGGGTCACTTGGTCGAAAGAAAGTCGCGCTATGGCAAAACTTTTTACGCCTGCAATAGCTACCCGAAATGCAAGTTTGCGGTGAACCATAAACCCATTGTCGGTTCGTGCACTGAGTGTGATTACTCACTACTGATTGAGAAAAAACTGGCATCTGGCGTTAAAGTATTGTGCGCTAATCGGAAGTGCCAGAAAGAACAAATCCAATAAAAAACGGCACTCACTAGAGTGCCGTTTTTACAGGTAATGCTGCTTTTTATTGGTAACTGCTTTTTACAGATAGGTGCGTCTTACAGAGCTTGGGCGCTTTCCTTTAATGCAGTAAAAGCATCTGCATCCAAAATATTTGCAAGCTTAACCAAAGCGGCTTTTAACGCCTCATCACTGCTTGCACATACATTGATGTGACCCATTTTACGGCCTGCACGCTTTCCCTTACCATACCAATGTACGTGGCACTCTGGCATTGCCAAAACACTCTCTGGCACTTGGTCTTCACCCAAAATATTTACCATAGAGGTTGGGCGCACCAGCTCAGTGCTGCCTAACGGTAACCCACACACAGCACGCAAGTGGTTCTCGAATTGGCAAGTCTCAGCACCTTGTTGAGTCCAATGACCAGAATTATGGACGCGAGGCGCGATTTCGTTGACCAGTAACTCGCCATTCACATCAAAGAATTCGAGTGCCAGAACGCCCACATAGTTCAAAGATTCCGCTACCGCCGTAAACGCGGTATTGGCTTGTGCCTGAAGTGTTTCATCCACAATGGCTGTCGATAGTGTTAAAACACCATCAGTATGAACGTTCTCTGCTAGCGGGTAGATAGCGATTTCACCCGCTGCATTTCGAGCACCAACCAAAGACACTTCACGCTGAAACGGTACAAACTCTTCTGCGACAATCGCTTGGTTTGGTGTTTCAGCGATGCACTCAGACATTTCCTGCCAAATCGCATTAGCTTGTGCTTTGTCTTTTAAACGCCACTGCCCTTTTCCATCGTAACCACCAAGAGTGCTTTTCAGCACCATCGGAATACCAACATGCTGGATGGCATTTTCAAAATCTTCTTGTGTATTGATCACGAAGTACTTGGCATTTCTCACCTTGGCATTATCGAGTAGCGATTTCTCTATGCGACGATCACCGCCAGCTTTAATGGCGTCGGTTGTCGGAAAAAACTTACCGCTTTTTTCACACTCATCAAGCACATCGTGTGGAATGTGTTCGAATTCGGCCGTTATGATATCCGCTTGCTCAATAGCCGTGGCTAAGCCATTTCCAATCACTTGTTGGGTGAGTGGGTGAACAATGTTTTCTGTGCCTACATCGAAGGCAGAAATGTGAATGTTCAATGGCGCGCCAGCCAAAGACATCATTCGAGCCAGTTGACCTGCGCCTAAGACAAGAACGTGCATGGGGATCAATCCTCTGCTGGGTTCGGGTTAGCTAAAACCGTCTCAGTTTGTTCTTGGCGGAAAGCTTCAACTTTTGCCATTACTTCTTCATTGTGAGTACCAATGATCTGAGCAGCCAAAATACCGGAATTGGCTGCACCAGCTTCGCCAATAGCCAAAGTACCCACTGCAATACCTTTCGGCATTTGTACAATTGAAAGTAGGGAGTCCATGCCTTTTAATGCACGAGATTGAACAGGAACGCCCAGGACCGGCAAGCTCGTAAAGGCCGCCGCCATACCAGGTAAGTGTGCAGCACCACCTGCGCCAGCAATGATTACCTTGATGCCGCGGTCCTTAGCGCTATTGGCGTAGTCTGCCAATAATTGTGGCGTACGGTGGGCAGAAACCACTTTCGTTTCATAGGACACACCAAAGCGATCCAGCATTTCTGCTGCTAGTTTCATGGTTGGCCAATCTGATTTAGAACCCATAATAATACCGACTTGCATCTCAAAACTCCTTCAGCGCTTTCATTGGGTGAGCGGATATTTTGCGCGCATTATACGTAGAATTTTCGGTAAGGAAAACGTTTGCGCGAAATCGTTTTAAGGTTTGATACAGTTTACTGATAAATTACTTTTGGGCTGAGGGGTAAACTCTTTGTACACTACGGCCCAAATGTTAAAGATAAGGGGTTCAAATTGACCAATTTTGAAAACACAGTTCAGGCGCTCCATGATGGGGAAGTCATTGCTTACCCAACGGAAGGTGTATTTGGAGTCGGCTGTGACCCCGATAACGCAGACGCTATTCAAAAGCTACTTGAACTTAAGAAAAGACCAGTAGAAAAAGGGTTAATTCTCATCGCCGCCAATTTTGAGCAACTCAAGCCATACGTCGATGAATCTCAATTGACAGATGAAGCTCGCCAAGCGGTGTTTGACACTTGGCCTGGACCAGTTACTTGGGTAATGCCTGCAAAACCTGGGTTATCAAACCTACTTTCAGGTCAATTTGATTCCATTGCAGTAAGGGTGACGGATCATCCATTGGTACAAAAACTTTGCGAGTCGTTTGGTAAACCGCTAACCTCGACCAGCGCCAACCTAACGGGTGAGCCACCGTGTATGACTTTTCAGGAGGTACATACGCATCTAGGCGAGTACTTGGTCGCAATTTTAGAAGGTGAAACCGGCGGTCGCGATAAACCGAGTGAAATACGCGACGCTTTAACGTCTACCATATTAAGACAGGGATAACCTGCGAATATAGGAATAAGCAATGTCAGATATCGATAAAGATGCAGTAAAGTACTTTTTGTTAGAACTTCAGGACAGCATATGCCAGCAGCTTGAAGAGGTGGACGGTAAGGCTGTATTTGAAGAAGATATTTGGCATCGTGAATCGACTGAGCGCCTAGGTGGCGGAGGTCGAACTCGAGTCATGAGTGGCGGCAACGTCTTTGAACAAGGTGGCGTGAACTTTTCACATGTCTCCGGTCGAGAGATGCCAGCCTCAGCTACGGCTCATCGCCCTGAGCTTGCTGGTCGAAAATTTGAGGCGATGGGCGTGTCGCTAGTGATGCACCCGCACAACCCTTATGTACCAACCTCTCATGCCAATGTGCGTTTCTTTATTGCCGAGAAGGAAGGTCATGATCCCATCTGGTGGTTTGGTGGTGGCTTCGATTTAACCCCGTTTTATCCTTTCGAAGAAGATTGCTTATATTGGCACAACACCGCGAAAGAAATCTGTGCACCCTTTGGTGATAATGTGTATTCAGAGCATAAAAAGTGGTGCGATGAATATTTCTTCCTTCCACATCGTAATGAAACTCGTGGTGTCGGTGGTTTATTTTTTGATGACCTCAACGAATGGGGTTTCGATAAAAGCTTCGAATACATTCAAGCCGTTGGGAAGGGCTATACCGATGCGCTTGTACCAATCATAGATCGAAGAAAAGAGACTGAATATGGTGAAAAAGAGCGCCAATTTCAGTTATACCGCCGTGGTCGCTACGTCGAATTCAACTTAGTCTACGACAGAGGCACTTTATTTGGGCTACAAAGTGGTGGGCGTACTGAATCGATCTTAATGTCGATGCCTCCTTTAGCTCGATGGGAATACGACTATCAGGTTGAGCCTGGGACACCGGAAGATGATTTGTACCAAAATTACCTAAAACCTAGAGAATGGTGATTTCCAGCTATAACGCTCAGAATCCAGTCGCTTGAGGCAATTTAGGTATGATGATAGGGTCTGTACAAACGACCCTATTTAATTTTGCAGGCAAGGAAATGGCGCAACCTATCGATCAGTACGTCGTGTTTGGTAACCCTATCGGACACAGTAAATCCCCTTTTATACACACCCTCTTTGCTCGGCAAACCAATCAGTCCTTATCCTATGTAACGCGCGAAGCGCCCGTGGGTGGTTTCGTAGAATCGGCAACAGAGTTTTTCTCGCAAGGTGGGAAAGGCTGTAATGTGACTGTGCCATTTAAAGAAGATGCCTTTCAATTTGCTGATCGCCTGACCGAAAGAGCGCAATTGGCTGGTGCGGTGAATACGCTAAAAAAACTCGATGATGGAGAAATCATTGGTGATAACACCGATGGTGAAGGTTTAGTTCAAGATTTATTGCAATACCAAGTGCCTTTAGAAGGTGCCCGCATATTGGTTATTGGTGCGGGCGGTGCAGCACGCGGCGTGATAAAACCACTTTTGGACCAATCCCCAAAAAGCATAGTGGTCACCAACCGTACATTTGCTAAAGCGAAAAAGCTTGAGGAAATGTTTAAAGAATTTGGTGATATTCGTGCTGTTCCCATGGAAGACATCAAGACTTCCTTTGATGTGGTGATCAATTCTACGTCTGCTAGTTTGAGTGGTGACCTACCCACGATTAGCTCTTCGATATTCACTTCAACAACCGTTAGCTATGACATGATGTATGGGCAGGGGCTGACAGCGTTTAATCAGTGGGCTAAAGATAACCAAGTTGTAAATGCTTACGATGGTCTTGGTATGTTGGTAGGGCAGGCAGCAGAAAGCTTCCTTGTATGGAGAGGGTTAAGACCTGGCGCAAAGCAAGTTCTCAGAGAACTAAGAAAAAATTTGGAAGGATAGCCTACCATGAATCAATCAATACTCTTTCCTGATATCCAAAGCTGGGATGAAGGACATAACGCGGTACGTTTTCCTGCACAGCAATCAGGTATGTTGATCGAATGTCTCGCTTTAGTGGCTGCCATTGAACGAGTGAGCGGAGAGACAATAGAGGAAGAGCAGCAAGCTCTCACTCTATTCTCACAATACCGCTTTGATATGGAAGAGCTTGCTGAATCTTTGATAGAAGAGGAAGACTACGACGACAGCGGGCAAGTTGTTATTCGAAAGTAACGGGCTCTACTACCGTTCTGTACTCATTTTTAGTGTTGACGTAGTTATCTGCGGACTTGCGCAAAAAAGCGATTTCTTTTTCACTTAGTGGGCGAGCCTGTTTTACTGGGCTCCCTACATAGAGATAACCACTTTCCAATACTTTATTGGGAGGGACCAAACTGCCCGCACCAATCATGACTTCATCTTTTATGTGCACGCCGTCTAAGACGATGGCCCCCATACCTACTAATACACGATCGCCTACCGTGCACCCATGAAGCATGACCTTATGACCGATAGTCACTTCATTACCAATGATAAGTGGGTAGCCTTCAGGGTTTTCCGCATTTTTATGAGTAACGTGCAAAACGGAACCGTCTTGAATATTGGTACGCTCGCCAATATGAATATGATTAACATCACCCCTGGCAGCAACAAGTGGCCAAACGCTAGAATCCTTACCTATTTTAATGTCACCCACTAAGATAGAGCTGCTATCTATATAGACACCTTCACCAATTTCAGGGCAAATACCTTTATAACTTCGAATTGAGCTCATGATTTCTCCTTAATTTAGGGCGATTAAAGGGTAAAAAGTGAAAGAAGAATAGTGAAAATACCACCTTTTGAATAAAAAACACGCAAACAACCTAGAAATTGAAAAAAACGTCAAAAAGGGCTTGCCAATGTGATGCCGATCTCTATAATGCCCCCTCGCTGACACGGGAACGCTTCGAAAGAAACGAATCGAGTCAGAGGTTAGATTAGGTAGCTGAAAAGCTAACGAAATAAACTGAAAAAAGTGTTTGACACTAACGTTTATCTCGCTAAAATAGCCGTCCGATTTGAGTGAGACTCAAATCACGCTCTTTAACAATATAGACCTATCAATCTGTGTGGGCACTCGTTGATGATAATCCAAATAGTTTCTTCGGAAACAATTTAGGTTTCAATGAACTGAGTGACCAATACGATGAT
>NZ_PIZL01000044.1:0-92999 GCF_002835515.1 Vibrio sp. vnigr-6D03 | reverse complement strand
CTAGTCGGAACTAATACATTTAAGCTTTAAGCCTGAACATTCAAATAAACAACCTCCAGCCCACTTTCAAAGTGGGCTTGCTTTCTCACTAAGAACTGTTTTATCAACAATACAAATGTACCGTTCTTGTTCTCTCTTCTAGGCTTTAAGTCCTTATTTTAAAGATGCAGTTTTCAATACATAGCTCTTGTTATTTATTTCCCCCATCCCCATAACTTAATTACTTGCTGATTTTTCAACTCTCATTTTCCAGCAGGTCCGTTTATTGAGGACATGAAATGGCCGTACATGTAGGTATTATCGATCAAGATCCTGTGCGACTGGTGACGCCACTATTGGATCACAGAACAGTAAGTACGCATATCGTATTCATTGGTGATAAGAACCAAGAATCAATGTACCAAAGGCTCTACTCGATACTAGCGCCTAGAGGCATAACTTCCGAATTTTACGAAATTCCGAGTGCGGTTAATACGTCAAAAATTAAAAAATCCATTCAAGCACTTGCGGAAGATTTACAAACTCGAAATGTGGAAGTAAAGCTCAATGCCAGTTGTGGATTAAGGCATCGATTACTGTCTGTTTACGAGGTTTTTCGCACTTATCACTGGCCAATTTTTGTGGTTGAACCTTTCAGTGACAAGCTTTGTTGGCTATACCCAGACGGTCGCGAAGATGCCCAAGTACAAGATCATATAAAAATTGAAGATTACCTCACCATTTTTGGTGCTAGAAGCGAGTTTTCCGAACAAGTCATTCCAGAGCAGCTCGATCAAAAACTGTATCAATTAGGTGAACGCTGGGCAGGAAATGCCCTTGAACTTGGTCCTGGTCTGGCTACCCTCAACTACCTAGCGACGACCTGTCGTAAAGAACAGAAACTGGATGTATCACTGACTGAAAAGCAACAAGGTTACCGAGAGCTAGACATGCTCATTTCTGATCTTGTTGATACTGAACTGGCTACCTATGAAAATGGAATCTTAACGTTCGCCAACGAAGACGCACGGCGCTTTTCAAATGGTGAGTGGTTGGAAAACCTAGTGCATAGTACTGTAAAACAAATTCAGGATGAACTTCCTACCATTCAAGATCGCTCATTGAACGTTCAGGTCTATCGCCAATTGGGTGAAAAAGAAGTACGGAATGAATTAGATGTCGCGACAGTCGTCAATAACAAGCTGCACATTATTGAATGTAAAACGAAAGGCATGAGAGACGACGGAGATGACACACTTTACAAGTTGGAGTCACTCAGAGATTTACTGGGAGGCTTGCAAGCTCGTGCTATGTTGGTGAGCTTTCGACCGCTTCGTCACAATGACATCACTCGTGCGGAAGATTTAGGGTTAGCATTAATCGGACCCGATGAGTTAAAAGATCTAAAGTCAAACCTCACTCATTGGTTTAAAGATGCTGGTGGGCACGAAGATTTAGACTAAAGCTCGCTAAGCCTCTCTCCCAATACTCAAAAAGGGCATCATTGATGCCCTTTTTCGTTTCATGTGTTTGCTGGTTTTACAGCATTTTACGTGCAGCCTCGACCACAATTTTGATCGATTTCGCTTCTGTCTCTTTCAGTGTGCTGTGATCAGGCGTTTCTTTTTGAGTACGGTTAATAATAACACCTGCGACGCAGCCCGCTTTAAGCCCAGAACTCGCACACATGGTTAGCAGTGTTGCAGATTCCATTTCAAAGTTGAGAACCCCCATGTCCTGCCATTCTTGCATAGAGCCTTGGAAGCGCTTAACAACACGACCAGAAAACGTATCGTAGCGCTCTTGTCCCGGGTAAAAAGTGTCACTTGATGCCGTTACACCTGTGTGCGCAGTCGCACCAGCTTCAACAACCGCTTCCTTCATCGCTGTCGCGATGTCAAAGTCAGCTACAGCTGGGAATTCCATTGGTGCAAAGTGAAGGCTAGCACCGTCTAAACGAACAGACCCCGTGGTTACAATCATATCACCCACATTTACATACGGTTGAATTGCACCAGTAGTCCCTACACGTAGGAAGGTGCGGACACCCAGTTGAGCAAGCTCTTCAACAGCAATAGAAGTTGAAGGACCGCCGATACCTGTAGAACAAACAACAACAGGCTTTCCATCTAATTCTGCACGGTACAACGTATATTCACGGTGGCTTGCCAAAAATACAGGGTTTTCCATTTGCTCAGCAATTTTTTGAACTCGAGCAGGATCACCAGGGATGATAGCCAATGTAGAACCAACAAGATCTTCTTTGGTAACACCTAAGTGAAATACAGCTTCAGACATAAAGGACTCCTTTGTTGTCGTTTTGTTTCTGTCACCCCAATAAATTATAAAAGGAATTCTATCCTTCACTTTATTTTTTCACTTTCTCCAGAAAAAAGGAGAACAAGCCGAACTCATTTGAGTTCAGCTTGATAAAAGCTTTGGGGATATTTAGATTGATTAATGGGTACAGGTTTACTGTAACTGACTGGAAGCCAACAATTGGTGATCAAATTCACGTATTCATTTAGCAATTAACAACGAATTTCACATTTTATCGATTTGCATCACACTTAAATGCAAATTTTCATGAAGTTTACCGGATAAGAATCAAATACACAGCTGCTGTATCGTTTCAATTCAAGGAAAAAACGTAGTGGAATGACTAGCTCTTTCAAAGTTCTTTTATGAGAAAGTGAAACAGAATATGAGCTCCCAAGGTCGAGTTTAACTAAGTATCTTGAGGTTATTTAGGTATAGAACACTTAATAAGATAGAAGAAGGATGGTTCAAACAACAAACCATCCTTAAAAGTTATGAATTGAGTAAGTACCTAGGGCACTATGTCAAAAAAGAAGTATCAAGAAGCCCTTTCAAGGGCTTCCCTCAAGCCTGCGGTTTAAATCGTAGCAGACGCAAAGCATTTAATGTCACTAGTGCTGTTGCTCCGCTGTCAGCAAGTACAGCAACCCAAAGACCAGTAATGCCCAATAAGCTAGTAACCAAAAATACGCCTTTAAGCCCTAACGCCAGTGCAACATTTTGCTGGATGTTTCTTAACGTTGCTCTAGATAGCTCAATCATTGCAGGTAACTCTACCAGTCGGCTATGAGTTAAAGCAGCATCAGCTGTTTCAAGGGCAACATCCGTTCCACCTCCCATTGCAATACCGACTGACGCGGCTTTCATCGCTGGGGCATCGTTAATACCATCTCCAACCATTGCGGTATTTTTTAGAGAAGCCATCTGATTTACGTAAGTGACTTTATCAGCAGGCAATAGACTCGCTTTGTAATCCATTGATACTTGTTGTGCCATCTCCTTAGCCGCTAATGGATTGTCACCAGTTAGCATTATGGAGTCGATACCTAGACTTTTAAGCTTTTGAATGGCTTCAGCTGCATCGGAACGAAGTGTGTCTTGCCATGCAACTAACCCTTCAAGTACGTCATCGATAATAACTAATACAACTGTTTTTCCTTTGGACTCGAGGGATTCCACCCGCTCTCTATCGACTTCAGTAACAGTACCTTGAAACTTGGAAGGTGAAATCAAGGATAAAGATTTCCCATCCACAATACCGGTTATCCCACTTCCCACCAGCGCTTGCTTATTTTCAGCCTCTGGGAGTGCTATACCAGCAGCTTCCGCTTTCTTTACTAACGATTTTGCCAATGGGTGTGATGACGCTACTTCTACCGAAGCAGCGTCTCTAAGGAGAGATTCCTCTGAAAGCTCGTTTAAAGAAATGATATCAGTCACTTCAGGTTTGCCTTGGGTCAGCGTGCCTGTTTTATCGAACGCTATAGACTCAATATTGCCAAGTTGTTCGAGAGCCGCTCCCCCTTTTATCAGCGCACCACGTTTGGCTGCAGTGGCCAATCCCGAAGTAATAGCTGCTGGCGTTGAAATTACCAAAGCACAAGGACATGCAATCAATAGTAAAGCTAATCCGCGATACACCCATGTTTCCCAAGGCTGTGAAAAGAATAAGGGAGGCGTAATAATGACCAATAGAGAAACCAGCATCATCAGTGGCGTATACCAGCGACTAAATTTATCTAGAAAACGTTCTAGAGGCGCTTTTTGGGATTCTGCTTCTTCAATTAGATGGAGAATACGGTCTATCGCATTTTCGCCTTGTGCGGATGTAATCGTTAGCCTAATCACTTTGTCAGCAACGACAGATCCCGCCATCACTTGCTCACCTGTCTGCTTTTCGACGGGTACCGACTCGCCAGTTAGCGCACTTTCATCAATACTGGCACTGCTGCTTAACAACTTTCCATCAGCAGGTAAACGATCGCCAGGAGCGACTTCGATAACATCCCCTATGGCTAACTCGGAGGCAGCTACTTCAATACGAGCATCGCCTTCAATACGAATCGTCGTTTCAGGGACTAACGCCATGAGAGACTGAACCCCACTTCTCGCCCTAGAAGCGGCATACGCTTCCAACCTTTCACCGAGCAAGAACAGCAGTAATACCATCGCTGCTTCGACGGTTTCACCGAGATAGAGAGCACCAATTGCGGCAACACTCATCAACGTCTCTATTGCAAAAGGCGTCCCGCTTCTCGCTAACTGAACCGCTTTTTTAGCTACGGGATAAAGACCGGCAAGGCAAACCAGCGTAAATAGCCACGAGGCTATGACTGGAGAAATTTGATTGATGATGGCTGAAATCGCCATTGCGCTGGATAACGCAATAATATTTAGGTTACTTTTAAAAACCGATGACCATTTGTTTTCATTTGAATTGGACGGCTTAGAACTTTGAGGCTGTTCGAATTGAAAGCCAGCTTTGAGAACGGCTTGCTCAACCAGAGCCAAGGTTTCCGTTTTTGAATATTGCACCACCAGTTTCTCTGTGGCGAATAGAACCTTTGCTTTTGAAATGTCAGAAAGTGAAGAGACCGCATTTTCAACTTTACGAGCGCATGATGGGCAGTCCATACCCAATATTTTCCAACTGCCAGAAAGTGTATCACCTTCTGGCAGCTGCTCACTTTCCTCTTCTATCGAAGAAATTTCGCCTCCACCAGAACATGCATCGCTGTCACAACAGCTTCCAATTTTGGTATTACTGTCTAATGGAGCGATAGGAGCGCAACTGCTAATAGACAGAGTAGTAGCAGTATTTTTGTTACTGCAGCCTTCGTGTTTTATGCACATAGTCATTATCCTTTTTATCGTTTGTACCCAATAGCTCATGGCTAATTTTTTGGGTTCGCATATGAACAGTAAGTCGTATGCAATAACTGATATTGACTATACACCTTGGAGTCGAGTCTAAGGTCAAGCTTATTTTTGGCAAAGGTTGTTTTTGTGAAAATCACCTCAAACGACTGAACACTGTTTGTTGATCCAATTGTAATTGATACGATTCGTATTCCATTCCTGCATCAAAGATGTATTCCGTTACCAGCCTACGAGCACAGTCGACCAACTCTGTTCCATTCCACGGTTTTTCGAAGTAGCTTTCTATACGCGCTTTATTAATGGCACTGATGGTGTCTTGGTGCGTGGCTTGCCCTGTGAGAAGTACCTTTTTAGTATGAGTAAATCGTCTATCCTCAGAGATCTCCGTGAGTAGTTCGACACCCGACTTACCGGGCATAACGTGGTCAGAAATGATCAGTGCTATGTGTTCTCCCTTTGCGTCCAAATCATCGATGAGTTCAAGAGCCTCTTCTGCGGATTCGCAGTCCTCTATCTCTAACCAGTCCTCCAATGGCGCAAGGTCTTGTACCACAGCACTCAGCACTTCTCGTTGGTCATCTACGCAAATAACATTAATTTTTTCCATTACCAACCTCCATGGGTAATTTGATTCTGAAAATGGTTTTTTCAGGGTCACTTTTTACCACCACCGTTCCCTGATAACGGCTCACAATTCGTTTCACTATTGAAAGCCCTAGACCTAACCCAAACGACAACCCGCCTTTCTTGGTCGTAAAGTTGGGGTGAAAGATTTTTCTACGGATACTTTCTTCTATTTCAGGTCCATTATTGGCGATCGTCACCTTGATGTGTGCGTCGCTCACACGAGTAATAATATCGATTCCAGGATTATTGGTAGGCGTTAAGGCATCGCAGGCGTTCTTCAGTATGTTTGCCCAAACTTGAACCAACTCGCTTTCACTTCCGGCGATCACCGCTGTCGCAGCGGGGCTAAAACGAACATCTATTCGGCGCAAGTCGTTTTGAAGCAAGGCAAGCGCTTTATGAATGCTTTCGTTCACGTCAACAGGCTCGCTTACTTCAGAGTCTCCCCTTCCAAGCTGCTTGACCGATTTAACAATGCTAACCGCATGGCGAGATGCCACTCTCATGTCGTGTAAATCACGACCGACTCCCCAATATTTCACCGCCTCTTCCGGTGTATTAAGCCAATCTTGTGTTAAGTCGTTAACCGACAAGGCTCTCGCCAAAGATTTCGCGAGCTTTCTATCTACGCCGTGTTTATCAATAATCTCTTTTGCCCGCGCGCGAACTTCTGCTGAACCGACGTTTTGACCTTTCATTAACCCTGCATCGACGAACTGACTGGCACCGGGGTGCAGCTCTTCGAGCAAGGCAAGAATCACATCTTGTAAACGCTCCGTTTTGCTGCTTAATACACCCACCGCATTATTCAACTCATGAGAAATCCCCGCGGCTAGCTGACCCAATGTTGTCATCTGCTCAGCGGTATGAAGTTGAGTCAGTGCTTGTTCTTTTTCTACAGATTCTTGCATTGCTCGCTTTTGGCGACGAGATAGCTCATTCAATATAACGGGTGTGAATTGTTGGGTTAATGACCCCAAGCTGTCTTCGTCTATCGGGCGCGTGTCGTTGTCAATCCAAGCCAACACGCTTGGGGATCGAGAAACAACGCTGGACGACGCTAGGTAATTGCCAGAAAAAAAACTATGAACGCCAATAAATGCCCCTTCTGACGCACTAAAAACCTTTGTGTTTACATTGGTTTCGGCAAAAGAGACTAAACCTTCTAATTCTCCAGAAACCACATAAAAAAGCCTGCGATTTTCTTCACCTTGCACCAGTAATGGCTCACCGGCTTCTAAAGATAGATAGCATTGAGGGTTAGAGAAATAGTGTTCAACAATCTTTTCTACACTGTTATTCATCCACTTATCCTATGTGTCCAACTGCATGAAGGATCCAAACCAACACAAAGCTTAATAAAACACCGACAACTCCGAGGATAACGCCCACTTTCGCCATTTGACGACTCTCCACATTACCTGTAGCGTGAGCCAGCGCGTTCGGGGGCGTGCTAATAGGCAAAGACATACCAAGCGATGCGGCGAAAGTAACAACGAGTATAAGTGTTACCTCCCCTCCTAACGGTGCCAACGAAGTCATGGACATACCTAATGTAGCCATGATTGGCATAAGCAAGTTTGCTGTCGCGGTATGAGACATAAAGTTAGCCATTAACAAACATAAGAAGGCGGCTCCAACAAGTACAACATAGGGAGAGAACTCATCGAATGGGATACTGTGCACAACCAAACGAGCTAACCCTGTTTTATCGAGAGCAAGGCCCAGCGCAATACCGCCAGACACTAACCACAGAACATCCCAAGAAATCTTCTTAAGATCTTCTTTATTGATAATGCCAGTTAAAGAGAACACAGCGACAGGAATAAGTGCCACGGTGTAGGAGTTCATCCCATGGGACGACCCCATTAACCACAGTAGAATGGTTAACGCGAACACGATGTAAACGGTAATAGCTTTGGGTGTTTTAAGGAATTTTCCTTTAATATTCAGATTAATTTTCTTTTCATTTGCAGGATATAACCGACCGATTACAACCCATGCTAGTGCCATCATGACAACCACAAATGGGACACCAAATACCATCCATTCGCCAAATGCAATCACGTTGTCACCAGTTAGGTATTTCAAAGCAATGGCATTGGGTGGCGTACCAATGGGGGTACCGATTCCACCAATATTTGCAGCAACAGGAATGGACAAAGCAAATGCGATTCTACCCGGGTCTTTCGGACCAAAGACTGCAATTACCGGAGCTAAAATAGATAGCATCATCGCTGTTGTTGCAGTATTTGACATGAACATGGAAAAGACACCAGTGATCAACATTAGCCCTAACATCACGTTATTTGGGCTGCTGCCAAATGGTTTGAGTAGAACGCGAGCTAAATTCACATCTAAACGATATTTCGTTGCTGCCATTGCCAAAAAGAACCCGCCAAGAAACAGCATGATAATTGGGCTGGCAAACGTTGCCATTATGTCACTGTGTTTGAGCAGCTCACCAAAATGCGGCTGGTCTTGATCCATTCGAAAAATGATGAGCCCTTTATCGGAAAGCAACAACAACTCCAATACAATAATGACGACCGATGTGGCGTATATCGGAATGGGCTCAAAGACCCAACATAATGCAGCCAGCAAAAAGATAGCAATGACACGTTGCTGAAGTATGGTCATCCCCTCAAATGGAAACGCCGTCAAAGGCAACATCCAAACGAGGAGGGGAATCAAAACTGGAACGAAATACTTGATGTACTGACGCATATGACGACTGTGCTTCCTTATACTGCGGATGTAGATATACCCAAGTAACCTCAAGATGCAGGATTCAGAGCCTCATAGTCTGTTCCAGTTCAAGGAGAAGGACGCAGTGGAATGACGAGTCCTTTCCAAGTTCTTTGACGATGAAATGGGACAGAATATGGGCTCCCAAGGGCGAGTTTAACTGGCTTTCATACTGCATTACCGATTCTTGATTTAGAACGACTAGATCTTCAAATCGGTGCTTTGTCTGAAAGCCAGTTAACTCTCGCTGAACCAAGCATCTTGAGGTCACTTGGGTATATTATCCGCGATATAAGGAAGTCAGCTCATGGCGCTAGATCAATGAATATGCAAACTTATTCTTTTGGACCTGTTTGTCTTCGGAGTAAATTATTTCGAATCATGCCTCTGGTAAATGAGAATTACGCTGCTGCGTTGTCTTCGCCATTTCACATACAGGTTTCTGGGCCGTGACTTCTTCCATCATCACAGGGTCGCAATTACAAAAGGGCGCCATATTAACGGTTGTTGTTGCCGGGTCGATCTCCTCAGGGATGATTTCTGGTGCTGATTTTTGCGATGCAAACATCGATTGAACATGATGCTGTAATACACCGATGCCCAATATGCCAAATACAACAGCACCTACCGCTTGCCCATACAGCACACCTAAAGCGCCAAACCACTCTGCACCTAAGTAGACGAATGGAATTGTCCCTAAAGTCGCTTTACCCAAATTCAAAGCGGTCGAATAAATCGGTTTTCCCAAATTATTGAACGAGGTATTCGCTACAAATAGTGCTCCGTTGAAAACAAAGCTAAGCGACACTACGGTGCAAAATGCAGCTACTATGATTTGCGCATCACCAGTAAGGCTAAACCCAGAAATGATGAAATCTTGTACGAGATACAAAACCCCTGACACAAGTAAGCAGTAGACCGTAACAAATAATAAAGAGTTACGCAGAGTGTCCCTTACTCTATCTACCCTTTCTGCGCCATAATTCTGCCCAATGATCGGTCCAACGGCCCCCGATAGTGCAAAAATCACCGCAAAAGCGACCGGTATAACACGACCTATCACCGCAAAGCCCGCGACATAATCTTCGCCAAATTGAGCAATATTAGCGGTAACTACAGCATTCCCAATGGGCGTCGCAGTGTTTGTGATAACAGCAGGAAGTGCGATGGTTAAAATGGTACGTAAGTCCTTTCCAACCTCGGTTATATTTGGCCATTTCACCAATTTATGTACTTTAATTAAAGGCGCTAATGAAACGTATAACACCGTAAATCGTGCTACAACGGAAGCAGCCGCAGCGCCTTCAACGTTCCAATCGAAGCCAAAAATAAAGATAGGATCTAATATCGCATTCACTATGCCGCCAGACAGAGTTGCCCACATGCTTCGTTTTGCATCGCCGCTTGCACGCAAACCTGCGCCACTGGCCATTGCCAACGCTAAGAATGGGCTACTTGGCAACATGATCTGCAAATAAGCCTTGGCACGCTCCAACGCCATTCCTTTGGCACCCACAGCACTGAGTAACTCATCCAAATACGCGTACATGAACAAGGTAACAACCAGCGTTATAAAGAAAGAAACCACCAGCGTATTACTAGCAAGCCTTATAGCCTTTTCATGCTGCTTAGCCCCCAAAGCTTTCGATACCAACGCTCCCATCGCAATAGAAGAACCAATGGAGACCGAGGTAGAGAAAAACAGTAATGTTCCGGCAAACCCAACGGCAGCAGCTAGCTCTACTTGCCCCAACATACTGATAAATAACATATCGAGAAGATCGACCGCAAATAATGCCAATAAACCCACAGAGCCTGCACCAGACATAGTAAGTATGTGCTTCATCGTTGAGCCAGTTACAAACTTAGCTTCTCCCTCTGCCATATTGACACCTTTATAATTTATTCTTGGTAGGAAACAATAACAAAAAAGGCGCAACATGCGCCTTAATAATTCATTTCATTATCGAGATCTCACACATTCGCGATGGCTTATACCGGATGTTGGAAACAATCTTTTAAGTTTACGCCAATAGCTTTAAGCACTTCGGTTCGTGTAATTATCCCTAAGAATTTTCCATCAACGTTAACGACTGGATAAACTTTGGGTTTACCAACTTTCATCATATCTGCCAGTTCAATGACGGACATTTCAGGTGTCACCGTAAGCACTTCTGAACTCATACAATCTCCGACTATATGTGTATCTTGACAGTAGTAGCTGACCTTTACGAGCTTATCGAGCAAATCTTGTTCAGAAAGAAATCCGATGACCTGCTTTCGCTCGTTAATAACGGGGCCGCCCATATGCTGTGAGCTCATTACCTTATCGAGTGCTGCGGTCAAAGACATGTCCTTAGAAAAGGTAACTGCATGGTGCACCATGTAATCTTTCACTTTTAATGATTCCATCTTCGCTCCTTATATGTCCCTAAGCGCAGTTAACCTAGGTAACATTTGCTCTTAAATTCCAATTGTATCCCGACCCACCACCACGAGACTTTTAAGCTGCTCTATTTGTGGGGGTATAGATCAAGTGTCGTCCAATTTCTTGTATTTACTAAATGGAATCCAACTATTTTGTTAATAGGTGCCACCTATCTCACTAATAATACGTTTCAGTTCAGGACAAATCGTGATAACACACTCAGAAATACTCTACTTTAAAACCCAGTAACATTACTTCCATATCAATACCTTGCTTGAGGGTTTTACGCATCCTTTAGCACATGTATCCCAAGGCTTAGAAGCAATAAGTCACTTAATAAACATTCACTTAAAAAAAATCGAGTTAACTCATTAAAATCTATTACACTTTTTAATAGCGCTAATAAAGATTGATGATATGGCTAGGCGACTGAAAATTTGAACCTTGTTCCAGCTTTCTCTCGCCTCACTAATAAAATCAATATTGTGGTCGAAAAGAGTTCCTCTAAACCTTAGTGATAATTAAGTTACCAAGTTATCACTTGAGCATAGGCCAACAATACCGATATGCATATTGGTGCGCCATCTTTATGTTTTTTATGGTAAAGACCAACATAGGTGTATCACTATTGAAGATCCGACAAAAAAAACGAAGGTGTGAGAACTTTTTGGTTAGCCTAGAACATATAACAAGCTAGCATAATGACAAATCAACGTAACTTCCTGAAATAACTGGAAGTGATGTTAGGGATTATCCACGGACAAGAGGTCTATGCGAAAAGAATTTGTATCCATAGCCAGTAAAGTTGCTACTCAGGTTAAGAAGCCTCTTCTTTGGCTTACGTTGGCAGCATTGCTCATGCTTTCTGTCACCAGCTACTACTTATCGTTAACTGAGATGAAAAAAAACGCGTATTCGCGCGTTAATTCAGTTGAGCGCTCTACTGCTTCTGCTATTTACAACTTCGATTTCGAACAACTTTCCGCTATCACCGCTACTTTCGATAACGACAATCTTTTCCTGCATTTTTCTATTTGGTCTGAAGGTGAAATGCTGGCACAAACTCGTGAGCTTGGCGTACCCAAAAAAGAGCTGATATGGAATGAATGGGAGCACAAATTCCCATTAAGCTACGTCAATACCTATGGCGAGGAGATGAGCGTGGGTCATATAGAGGCTTACGTAAATCCAGAGTATCTGCTGAACTTCTTTGCGCTGTCCATTTCGATCTTCCTTGCTTCACTCCTTCTCATATCTCTGTTGATACTGATTATAGTTAGGCGCTCATTCCATAAAACAGTCGCACATCGACTTAAACATCTCTCTTCTCAATTCAATCTTCAAAGAGAGCAAAACGAATATGAACACTTAACAAAAATTGAAGACTATCCCCAAAAAGAACGTGATGAAATTTCGGACCTTGTGGATGCTTATAATCTTTCCTCGTTACATGCAGCCCGATACATCGAGGCTATAAACAAAAACAACGAGTTATTAACGACTTTGGCACAAAAAGATCCGTTAACGGGCAACCTTAACCGCCAGGCTTTTCTAGAAAACATGAACAAGACGTTAGAAAAGCTCGGCACTTACGGAACCCTTGTCAGGATCAATATCCTCAACTTTTCCTCGATAAACCTAAAGTACGGGCAACAGCACGGTGACGATATTCTTAAGAGAACCAGCCTTGCTCTTACTCAACACAGCCCAGCAAACGCATCTGTATGCCGGTTGGGTGGCGATGACTTCTTTCTATTCTTACCTGCTTGTGAGCTTTCGGATAGCAAATCAATCTTCTCAAATATACAAGACAGCCTCGCTCCTTTAGACGTTAGCATTAACATCGGTATATCAAGACACCCCGAAGACGCTTCAGAGGCAGAACTTCTCATACATTGTGCGGAAATTGCCCTGCTCGAAGCAACAGAACTCAAGCTGGATTATTGTGAGTACCATGAGGAATTCGAAAGTGCTCTTAAGCACACGATATACATTGATTCTTTTATCGAAGAGCTTATTGCGACCCAAAAATTCCACATGCATTATCAGCCTCAAATGCACCTTACAACATTCGATATTTTTGGTGCTGAATCGCTGCTCCGGCTAGAAGAAAACGATCGTTCTTCTCCATGGGAAGTCATCACCCGAGCAGAAAAAACAGGCACAATGCATGCGCTTACGTTAGCGATAATCGAAAAAGTCTTTAAAGATTGGCAGTATTCTATTCATACTTGCCCAAACAGTTTTACGCTTTCGATTAATATTTCTCCTCTTTCTTTAAGCAAGACTCACTTTTCTCAAAAACTGCTGTCTTTAGCGAGCCGCTATAACTTCCCACTGAACAAACTTGTTTTAGAATTGACCGAACTAGCAAAAGTTCAGCAGCAAAAAGAGGTGAATGACAACCTTCAACACCTTAGAGCAAGTGGTGTAAGATTTTCTTTGGATGATTTTGGTACTGGTTTTTCCTCGTTGGAATACTTACTCAGCTACGGTTTTGATGAAATAAAAATTGACCGAAAATTTGTTATGGATTTAGACAAGAGAGAAGAATCGATTCAAATCATTAAAGTCATCAATTTCTTGTGCCAAACATTAGGTATGCAAGCTATTGCTGAAGGTATTGAAACAGAAGAAGAAGAACGGACATTGCAACGCCTTGGGGTGACAATCGGACAAGGCTTCCGCTACTCCAGAGCGCTCCCAATCAATCAATTAATGGACTACGTATCACAACGCAAAAACATGGAGCTAAAACGGTCGCTAAATTAATGAGAAAGTCATTAAAGTGAAGACGGTGTCTGCCGATAAACCTGAATGTATTGATAAAATGGTTCCCAATAGCGATGCATAGCGACCCATATAGTAAATTTCTGCATTTCCTCAGTATTAACTATAATGTCAGTGTATTACTGGGGTTCACCAAGTCTTAACCCAAGGAATTGTTACTAGCACTGCCTTCTGATGGCGCTAGGCACGTTTTTTTTGCAATTCTTTTGGAATCTAGCACCTTGAGGTTACTTGGGTATATACTAAAATAAACATCAATAACTGCCTGTCAGTCATAACTTGAAATGTGGTATCTATGAGTAACAACCTTAACAGTACGGTTTTAACCGAAAGTGGTACAAATGAGCTTGAAATTATAGAATTTCATCTACAAAAACAACTTCCAGACGGTACGACTAAAACCTGCTATTACGGTATTAACGTTGCGAAAGTTCGCGAGGTAATTCAGGTTCCAGAAACTACGGACTACCCTAATGCTCAACCTCACATGGTTGGTGTGTTCTCTTCTCGAGAAAAGCTAACACCTTTGGTTGATTTAGCAGGATGGTTAGGCGTACCCACAAAATCCGATCTCGAACGCAAGTTTGTCATTGTGACGGATTTTAACCGAATGACTAACGGGTTTCTGATCGACAGTATAAGCCGAATTCACCGGATTTCTTGGGAAGATGTTGAGTCACCAAGTCAATTCTTAGAAGCGGGCGAAAATGATTGCGTTGTTGCCGTTGTTCGACAAGAAGGCAACTTGATCATGATTTTGGACTTCGAGAAAATCATCGCTGACATCAACCCCGAACTGAGTATGGAAAAATACGATGTTACAATCGATAAGAGTGTAGATCTAAACCAGAGAATGGTGACCAAGCGTCAAGCTCGTACTGTTATGGTTGTTGATGATTCTGCGTTTATCCGTAGCCTTATTGAAAATACACTCCGATCCGCAGGGTACAATATAATTACCTGTAAGGACGGAGGGGAAGCGCTGGATAAACTGAAAGAGTTCGAAGCGTTATCCAAGAAAGAAGAAGTCCCTGTAAGCGAATTCGTTGATGCAGTTGTTACCGACGTAGAAATGCCTCGCATGGATGGCATGCACCTGCTTAAAAGGCTACGAGAGAACGACACATACAGCGCGATGCCAATTGTTATGTTTTCCTCGTTAATGAGTGACGACAACCGTGAGAAAGCATTACAGCTAGGTGCGAACGACACGATAACTAAACCTGAGATTGGTCGTATGATCACAATGATGGACCAATACATCTTCGTATAACGAACATTTTATCGATTGACTAAAGCTGCTTATCAAGCAGCTTTTTTTATTCGAACTAGTACCTATCCTTTCACAGTAGCTGAACGATTAAGCTTCTAAAACGTCAAAAAGCCCTGAGTGATATCACTCAGGGCTTTACTTCTTAACTTGAAGTCTCTCTTCGAGAAAATACTTAAGAGACTAGCAAGCCTATACTTTAAAACGCCCCACAAGGTTATCTAAGCGTTCGCATTGAATAGCTAAGTTCTTAGAAGAATCATTAGCGTCTTCCACTACATGGACGATCTGCTGGCTGTTATCTGCAATTCGCTGAATATTGCTGTTTACGTCTTCACTGACTGTCGTTTGCTCAAATGCTGCTGTTGCGATTTGAGAGTTCATTTCATTGATGATTGAAATTGAACGACTGATTTCATTCAGAGAATTTGAAGCTGTATTCGCCTTCTCAATGGTACGCTCACCACCTTGTTGGCTAGACTCCATCGCCGTTACCGCTTCTTTGGCGCCTGCCTGCAATTTCTCGATCATAACCTGAATTTCACCAGTGCTATCTTGAGTTTTGCTAGCCAATGCGCGAACTTCATCTGCAACAACTGCGAAGCCTCGTCCTTGTTCCCCCGCTCGCGCCGCTTCAATCGCAGCGTTGAGCGCCAGTAAGTTTGTCTGCTCTGCAATACCACGAATCACATCCAGAATAGAAGCGATGTTAGAAACGTCTGAATCAAGCGTATGTATCACCGTACCTGCATGTTCAAGTTCGTCTGCCAACCCTTGGATAGATGTGACGGTTTGCGTAAGGACATTCGCTGCTTGCTGCACCTCTGAATGCCCAGCTTCACTCGCACTCGCTGCTTCTTGAGCATTTTGGCTTACACTTTCGCTGGTGGCTCGCATTTCATTGATTGCAGCTGCGACCATCTCACTTTCTTGTTGCTGGGAAGTCACTCCCGTCACCACATTTCCAGTGATTTGATTAAATTGATTCATCTCGTTGCGCACGTGATGAGTGGCATCAACAACTTCACCAATTGTGGACTGCAAAGATTGTACAAACGTATTGAAATTTCGGCCTAGTTCGCCTATTTCGTCCGAAGACTCTACTTCCACACGTTTTGTTAAATCACCTTCACCCGATGCAATTTCCGCCATGTTTTCATTGAGCCGACGAATCGGTGCAATAATCCACCCTGAAAGCAGCCAAGTTAAGAAAGCACCAATCAGAATCGCTAATCCGCTGCCCACTTCAAGCGCCAACTCGGAATTTCTTGCAGCTTCATTGGCTTCTGTTCGAAGGTTTGCCTGCACATTTTCAATCGTTTTACGAACCGATTTGAGCTCCTTTCGCATAATCGCAAAATCATTCATTAAGCCCGCTTGGTTTTGGCTAAATAACACTTGAGCTTGCTGTGGGTCAGCAAACATAGTCTCGTATTTATCAATCCATCTCTCTGTTGCTTTGATGAGCTGGTCAATGCTTGCTTTCGAGCTCGATGGCAATATTTCTCCATCTAATAAGCTATAGAGGCTTTTCAAACGAGGTAGTGCTTTATAGGCATTATCTTCGAACTCAAACTTTTGCTTTTTAATTTCTTCCTGATCACCGTTTGCTAGCATCAAACCCTGTGCCGCCGAGATCACTTGGTAGAGATCACGATAGGCATCTTCAAGTTTTTCTAATACGGGTTGAATATCGTTATTCAAGGTGCTATTTGCTCGGTTTTGCGCACCAAACAATTGGACGTTGTATAACGTGATTGAGGAGAATAAAAGAATCATAACCGTAACAGGTAACGCCATTTTCATTCTCAAAGAGAGGTTAGATAACCAATTCATACTTCACCTACATATAGAGCAAATACTCTAAAAATTAATATCACATACCCGCACAGAAACCTGTTAAACGGAGGTAACGAAATTCTATATAAGCGTGCTGCTTACCGACGTCACCAGAGTCAAATTAACACCTCAAGACTATGATTAAATTGAGTTACTTTTGACCCGTATCACCTTCCCCTTTTACCGTAGAAAAGCAGCCAAACGTTTGCTTCAATTTTATAACAAACATTTATATAACAATAAGTTAAATACCGATTTTCGCTCTTTCCGTATGGGTGTACTAAATACCACTTATTTTAGTTTTAAACAACATTTTTTATATGGATATTAGAATTAACTAATGTAAATTCTAACTCTCAAACCTGGATGATTATCTTTAAACAGAAGCTGTGCATGATGCTGTCGGACAACGGCATCAACCAGCGCTAAACCTATTCCATTTCCGATTTCACTTCGGCTTTTATCTGCTCTAAATAAAGGTTCGCAAACGTGAGGCTTATCGGCATCAGTGATTCCTATTCCCGAATCACTGACAACAACACCTAAACTGTCAACAATCACCTCGATCCGACCATGCTCAGGTGTGTACTTCACCGCATTCTCTACCAAGTTAAACAATGCTCGGAACATCAGAGAGCGATCACCAATAAGCTGACATTGACCATCTTGCCTCAGGGTCATGATTTGCTGTTTTTGTTCAGCGAGCGGTATCAAAAACTCTGTCACATCATGTGCAATTTTGCTCAAGTCTACGACGTCGCCACTGATGACCATTTGCCCACTATTTAAGCGTGCAATCTCCAACATACTGTTAAAAAGGGCGAGCAACATATCCAATTCTTCTTGGCAAGCCATTAACTTATGAAGTTCTGGTTCTGCCAAATTTTTTGAGTTGGAAAGCTCTTCGAGTCTCAATTTTAAGCGAGCCATCGGCGTTCGCATATCGTGTGCCATACCAATTGAGAGAGTTTTGAGAGTCTCTTCATTCTTTTCCATCTGCTCTATCATAAAATTGAGATGTATTGCCAAAATATCGAATTCATCATCACTGGTCGAAACGGGCAATTTCACCTTTTTTTCACCACAGAGAAAGCGATTCATCGCGTGATTGACTCTATGCAACTTGCGTAATATCACAATGGCGAATGTTGCAGCACCGATAAACATCAATGTAACGGGTATTAAAACGCCGGAAACAATCATCGGAACCACTTGAGATCGATACGATTGCAACAGCTCGGGTTTGATGCCTATTTCTAGCGTACGACCATCAAAAAGGATGACTTGGTTATGGCTTACTTTTTTCCGTACAACGGGGTATGAGGGTGGAATGGAAATACGGTTAATGTGATAGATGAAAGGACTCTCTGATTCGCGCTTTCTAAGGATCAATCTCTCGACTTCGCCAACACCTCGTAGGTTGGCTTCGTCAAATTCCTGAATTTCATCACGAAGTTGCTTTGTTAGTTGCTGCCGGTGAAAGGATTCTGAATGAACAAAGACCTGATGAACAAATAAGGAATAGAGCAGAGCAATGGATATAACGAGTAGGAGTAAAATTTTAAAGACAGAGGAACGCGTAAGATCATGATCAACAGCGAAGGACATAACCTGCTCCCCTAACGGTATGGAGTAGATTCGTTCCGCCAACTTCGTCCAGTTTTTTACGAAGATTGGCAATGTGCACATCGATTACGTTAGTTCTAGGATCAAAATGATAATGCCATATCGCCTCAAACAAACGCATTCTAGAAATGACCTGTTCTTCGTTTTCCATGAAATACTGAAGTAACTGAAACTCTTTAGGTTGCAAATGCAGCTCGTTATCGAGAAAAGTGACCCGATGCGCTTTCAAGTCCAATTTAAGACCTTCGTATTCCAAATAGCTAAGAACTTGAGTTACGGGTTTGTGGCGACGCACGATGATATCTGTACGAGCAATCAATTCTGCGAGGGCAAAAGGTTTCGTTAGGTAATCATCACTGCCTGCTTGCAAACCACTTACTCTGTCTTCAACACTGTCCATTGCACTTAAAATTAAGACAGGTACATTGACTTCGGTTGCTCTTATCGCCGCAAGAACTTTCATCCCATCCAATGCAGGTAACATCCGATCGAGAATAATCATTTGATATTCGCAGCTGACAGCCATCATTAAACCCTCTTGACCATCTCCTGCTTCATCGACGATATAACCATGCTCACGCAGCCCTTGAGAAACAAATTCTCTTGTTGTTGCGTCATCCTCAATCACTAGAATTTTCATGTAGTTAGCCTCTAAATCTGACGTATGAATAGTATCAGACAGAGAATGGAAAAATCTTGTTGCATACCAAAGAATGCGGTTTATGTAGAAGAGCGAGAATTAAAATGGGACAGAAAACGTTGAGGGGCGGAGGTAATAATCCAAGCCTGACAAAAGCTAACTTGTTGAAATTTAATATCTAAGCCTTTTCTATTACCTACCCAGCCAACGATTAAGGGGATACCGCATGAGAAATCATTAAACATCATTAATGTGAATAGTTGTGAAGTGTGGGTTAGGCGTTTTTGCGCTCATAGTATGTATATCATCTAGTCGTACAGCGGTTTCCTTGGCGTCCGTCTCATCTACAACCCAGTGTGTGAGAATCAAATACTCAACGCGATCAGCACCTATTTTTGTATTGTGAGCGACGCCCTCTATTTGCTCGCCAGACAACATAGCTAGGCTCACTTTCAATTTGAATAGGCATGCCAGCTCAATGAAGTCGTATTTATCGCAACTGATCATAATCGGATCCACTCCTTATAGTGTTTCGGATGAATTTATCATGGCACCATACTCAAAGTACCTCAAGGTGCGTGGTTCCGCGAGAACAAAACAAAAAAACCGCCCAAATAGGCGGTTTCAAAGCATTGAATTCAAAGTGTTAAAACAAAACTAGCGTTCCCAATACGCCTCTTCCAAGCTATCTTCGCGCTCTGGAAGGCCTCGCGATAAGCGAGGTGAATGTTGAACTAACACCTCGTAACTTGCGCGGTTCGAATATTTACACACCTGAGAGAAAGAAGAATACGTCAAGTACGGGTACTGATGTTTACTTGAATTCGGCACGTTTTCTTTATGGTAGCGGTTAGCCGCCATGTCATGCAGCAACGCTGATAGTGCTGCATCGCCTGCGCCATTGGTGTTCTTTATTTTTTCCGGTCCCCCCATATAAGGTGCAATATGCGAATACACCTTAATAGGGTTAGCGGTATTGGCTTTTAGCACTGGTCGGCTAAACTCGTAGCGGTTGAATTCTGCAATGGCTCCAGGCAGCAGCGGGAGTGACGTTTCCCGTTTTGCTGTGTCTTCGGCAAAGCCAGCCATGTACAACCCAACCGGACCTGCTGTGCATAGCACTAAATCGACCCAATCAAGTGTTTTATCGGAAGCTAAAAGCGGATCACTTTCCCCTGTTAATGCTTCTGCTTCATCTTCATTCATCGCTACGACCGATACATGGTCGTGCAAAAATGTTTGCCAGAATTCAGGGTCGTCTTGAATAACGTATTTTGTTCCCAGTGTAAGAACCACAGGCACGTCGTATTTTTTCGCGTATTCGATAGCTTTCATTGTTGCTTCAGGCATAGGATCGCCAGGCTTACAACGCACAAGATAAGCGGTCAGCACCAGTGCAGAAGCTTTCTTGAATATGGCTTCTGGGATGTTATCAGGCTTTAGCTGATTCATATGACCTTCACTGATTGCAAAGGTACGTTCACCGTCTTCACTGATTAATGCGAAGCAGCGACCAATGGCACCATTCACGCCTTGCAAGTAATTAAGATCCATCCGGCTAGATGTATTACAGAGGTATCGATAACCGTAGCTTCCGATTTTGATGTCTTGGCTCATCACCCCGAGCAGGATAGATTTGTCGTCGGCAAGAACCGAGTAATTGTGCAGAGTATTTCCAATCGTACCACCAGCAAACTCATTGGTGACCAACCCTCGTTCTTTTAGCTCGTTGTACAAATTCTCTGCGGTTTCATCGTCTATAACCAGTGAGTGTCCCTTACTCAAAGAAAACTTTTCGATAAATTCATCGCTTACTTTGGCTTCAATATCCACGAGAGTCTGGTCGATACCAACAATGTGAGTGCGTGCCATTTTTTTGCTTTCTTGCGCTTGAGTCACCAATGGATCACGCGCGTGCACTGGAAAATAATGTTTAGATTTTCTTTGACCGGGAAACTTCATAATCAATAAAACTTATTAAGGGACAAGTTGGGAGCGCGATTGTAGCTCGCATGTTAATGAGCGGCAATATCACCAAAAAAGGCAAACGTTTGCTCTTTGATTTAAAGAACTTTATACCGATTTAGCTCAATTTCCAGTTTAGCTTTCTTTTTTGCTTTTCTTAAATCAGCGAACCAAATTGAGTTTATATAAAAGTATAGGTCATCTTCCATTCTGAATCGTTTAGTCGATAAAAAAGCCAATTGATTCCTCAACTGGCTTTTAGCGGGTAATTGAATAGATTCCAAAAAATCTCTTTATTGATTCCCTATCGCTCTTTAGTGTATGGCTTGGCAATCGCTTTAGGGGCAACGGCTTTTCCGATGAAACCAGCCAAGAGAACAACGGTTAAAACGTAAGGCAACGCAGAGAATACTTGGGTTGGAAGTACACCAACTAGTGGGATTTCTACACCTTGCATGCGCGTTTCCAGTGCCGATAAGAAACCGAACAGTAAACAGGCGAAAAACGCAGCTTTAGGATGCCATTTACCAAATATCACCGCCGCCAATGCAATGTAACCTTGACCTGCCGTCATTTCCTTACCGAAACCTGCGTTCTGGGCGGTAGAGAGATAAGCACCAGCCAATCCACACAATACACCTGTGACCAGTACAGCTCTAAAGCGTAACGAGAATACTGAAATACCCGCCGTATCTACGGCATTAGGTTCTTCACCAACAGCACGCACGCGTAAGCCGAAGCGAGTTCTAAACAATACCCACCAAGTCGCAATAACCGCAACAAACGCAAGGTAGACAAGAATGTTATGCCCAGAAATAAGTTCAGAGTAAATCGGACCAATAACAGGGACATTTTCGCCTAACCACTGCGCACCAGGTAGGTCAATTGGTAAGAAACGCTGGTCGTTATGCAGTGTTGGCGTTTGACCGCCTCTAGAGAACCACGCGTGCCCTAAGGTTATCGTCATTCCGGAAGCAAAAAAATTGATTGCCAAACCGGAAATGATTTGGTCACCCTTTTGAATGATTGAGGCATAACCATGAACCAGCGCCAATAGAACAGACGCGCCAATACCCGCCAATAACCCCAACCAAGGAGAACCAAGTGCATAAGCCGTTGCTGCAGCAACAAAGGCAGAGAACAACATCTTGCCTTCGAGACCAATATCAGCAATACCAGATCGCTCTGAAAATATCCCAGCCATAGCGGCAAAGATAAGCGGTATAGCCAAACGAATTGTCGAATCAAAAGTGGACAATAGCCAGTTAAAAATTTCCATCGTCACACCTCCTATGCTTTCGCTTGACGAGTAAAGAGCCGCTCTACTGGCTCGCGAATAAGTCTGTCCATCGCTCCTGTAAAGAAGATAACCAAGCCTTGGATAACCATGATGAGTTCAGGGTTCAAGCTCGGCATTTCAAATTGCAGCTCGGTTCCGCCTTGATATAGAGCACCAAACAGAATCGCCGCAATGATGATTCCAACAGGGTGATTTCGCCCCATAAGTGCCACAGCGATGCCTATAAATCCAAAACCACCGGTGAAGTTTAGAATGAGGCGGTTATGCGCACCAAACACTTCATTAACGGCCATCATGCCCGCTAAGCCACCAGATATGGTCATCGCGATAATGATGATTCTCTTTGCATTAATACCTGCATATTCCGCTGCAGACGCATTTTGCCCAACGACTCGGATGGCGTAGCCTAAACGAGAGCGGAACAATAACAGCCATACTAACCACGCCATGACTAACGCGATAAGCAGCGATGGGTTAAGTAGGGAAAATGGCAATTCAAACCCGTTTGCAGCACCCCATTCATGCAGCTTCGGGAAGACCGCTTCAGGGTTGAAATAACGTGAATCTGTCGAGTTACCACCATATTTAGCAATATGCTCTACCAAGGCGTACCCCATCACAGAAAACGCGATAAAGTTGAACATAATGGTGGTAACAACAATGTGCGATCCACGCTTAGCTTGTAGGTAACCAGGGACTGCACCCCAAAGCGCACCAAAGGCTGCGGCAACGATAATCGCTAGCGGTGCCATCAACCAGACGGACAAAATGCCATCAAGCAATAACATTAATATGCCGATACCTAGACCAGCGATATACGCTTGCCCTTCACCACCGATATTGAATAAACCAGCGTGAAAAGCCACAGCCACGGCAAGACCCGTGAAAATAAAGTTTGTCGAGTAGTAAAGCGTGTTACTTAAACCACCATATTCCAGGTTAGTCGCCCCTTGAATCATGACAGAGAATGCCGCCACAGGGCTTTCTCCAACCAATAAAACGACGAGGCTAGATACCACCAATGCGAGAATCAGCTGAAGCAGCGGAACCAGCGCTACATTTACCCATCCAGGTACGGTCTTGTTCATTATGCTTCTCCTTCAGCACTGGCGTTGGCCATGAGCAGACCAAGACCTTTCTCGTCGGTTTCGCTCGCTTTAACTTCACCCGATATCTCACCATCGACCATTACAATAATTCGATCAGACAGAGACATTATTTCGTCCAACTCTGTAGAAACAAGAAGTACCGCAGCACCGTTATCTCTAGCTGCAATAATGTTTTTATGAATAAACTCGATAGCACCAATATCCACACCACGAGTTGGCTGACCAACCAAAATGACATCGGGATGTTTCAACATTTCACGCGCAATAATCAGCTTCTGTTGATTACCACCGGAAAAGTTAGCACTTTTAAGATGTGGATCGACGGGTCTTACGTCATATTGCTCCATCATGTCGCGTGTCGCGCCATCAATAGCCTTCAAATCAAGAAGTTTGGAGCCGTATTCTTCATTATGATGAAAACCAAGAATGGCATTTTCTGCCGCTGGCATTGTTTTCACCAATCCCTGCTTGATGCGGTCTTCCGGTATGTGACCAATACTCAGTTCACGCATGAATGCAGCATCACGATTCACAGATGAAGTAAATTGATGCGAACCTTTGGAGGTCGATACTCTCAGCTCGCCTTCTTGAGGCACCAACGTGCCAGAAAGGACATGAAGAAGCTCTGACTGACCATTACCAGAAACACCTGCCACTCCAAGGATCTCTCCTGCTTTGACATGGAAGTTAAGGTTTTTGAGACGCTTGACGCCACGATCATCAAAATAACTGACATCTTTTACTTCAATGCGTGTTTCTTCTGGCTCAGCTTCTGATTTATCGACATTGAGAAGAACCTTACGACCAACCATGAGTTCTGCAAGCTCTTGTGGATTGGTTTCAGCTGTCGGTCGATACGCTACCATTTCACCTGCTCGCATAACGGACACACTATCCGTTACCGACATAATTTCTTTTAGCTTATGGGTGATCAATATGATGGTGACACCCTGCTCTTTTAAGGTGCGTAAAATATCAAAAAGCTGTTCGGTTTCTTGTGGTGTAAGAACCCCTGTAGGTTCATCCAAGATAAGAATACGCGCACCACGATACAGTGCTTTTAATATCTCGACTCGTTGCTGTAAACCGACAGGCAACGAGGAAACCAGCGCGTGGTTATCAACTTCTAGACCGTACTTAGTTTCAATTTCATGCAATGCCTGTTCAGCATCTTTTGCGCTATGGGAAATCAAGCTGTGGCTTTCAGCACCAAGCATGATGTTCTCTATAACGGTAAAGGTTTCTACTAACATGAAATGCTGGTGAACCATTCCGATTCCAAGATCGATGGCGTCTTGAGAGTTTTTTATGGCAACTTGCTTTCCATCAACGTGAATGGATCCCGAATCCGCCTCATAAAAGCCGTACAAGATCGACATTAACGTCGATTTACCTGCACCGTTCTCCCCCACAATGCCGTGAATGGTGCCTGGCTGGACAGCAAAATTAATATCTTTATTTGCCCAAACCGCGCCAAAGCGCTTATTAACGAGTTTTAACTCAATGGCAGGACTGCTCATTCTCTCTCCCTGAGTGACTGAATGAATCGATAACTAACGTTGGTTTTTGTGTATCTTTGCAACGACAAATATTTAGACTTTAAGATTACAAATGCGATTTTTGAAAAGCTCGTTGAATTCAATTCATCGAGTTATTTATTCATTTTCTATCGCTTATTCTCGCAAGTAAATCCAACAACATCTGTCACCGCACCACCAGTATTGACAATTATATTTATATTCAATACCTGGGGTTCAGAAATTAAAAAGCCGGACACAGATCAGCCATGTCCGGCATTTCTTACTAGTATATTAGTAAGTACAAGCGCTATTTGAGAAGTAATCGTGAACAACAACTTTACCCGCGATAATGTCGTCACGGATTTGTTCTACTTTCGACGCCATGTCTGGACCAATCAGGCTGCCATTGTGCTCATCAAGAGCCCACGCTACACCTTCTTCTTTCAGACCTAGAGATTGAACACCTGAAGTAAATTTACCTGCGTAAGCATCCATGAATGCATCTTTAACAGCAACATCCACACGCTTAACCATAGACGTTAGCATCACGCCAGGGTGAAGGTGGTTTTGGTTTGAATCTACACCAATCGCGTATTTTTTCTCATCAACTGCTGCTTGATAAACACCAACGCCAGTACCGCCCGCTGCTGCGTAAACAACATCAACACCTTGGTCGAACTGAGACTTCGCTAGCTCTGCACCTTTCGTTGGGTTGTTCCATGCTGCAGGAGTAGAACCTGTCATGTTTTGCACAACTTTCGTGTCTTTGCTGATGTATTTCGCACCTTGCTCATAACCACAAGCGAACTTACGAATTAGAGGGATATCCATACCGCCGACAAAGCCAACAGCGTTTGATTCACTCTTCATAGCCGCTAGAGCACCTACAAGGAAAGAACCTTCGTGCTCTTTAAACACAACACTACGAACGTTTGGAAGGTCTACCACTGAATCGATAATAACGAAATTCGTTTTTGGAAATTGCTTCGCTACTTTTTCAACGATAGGTGCTTGCTGGAAACCAACTGCCACAATAGGATCATGACCACGTTGAGCCAAACGCAACATTGCTTGCTCACGTTGTGCTTCGTTAGTGATTTCAAACTCACCGTACTTAATTCCCGTGTCCTTCTTAAATGCTTCCGCACCATTGTAAGCCGCTTGGTTGAAAGATTTATCAAATTTACCGCCCATATCAAAGATCACTGACGGTTTAAAATCTGCTGCTTGAGAAGCAAAAGTTGCTAGTCCAAGTGCTACACCTACCGCGACTGACTTAAAGGTCATCATCCAATTTCTCCATGTCATTTGGTATAAAGTAGTAAAATTAGCACCTATCCCCAAATACCTGTGTAATTATCGCCCAATTTTTTACAGATTCTTGACATGATTCACGACTGTGAAGAAGAACATATTCAATTCGAACAATAGTTAATCGTTTGCATCATTATTTTGAGCACAATTCTTGTATACAAAAACAACAATTCGTTCACAACTTGAAACATTCACTAGGATATTTCGCATGGAAAACAAAAGGTAAAGCGAGCTCCTTTTGATGATTCCATCAACTCAATTCGCCCTTTTAGGTATTGAGTAACCAAAATATAGGCGACATGCAATCCTAACCCGACGAACCCTTGGCTCCTCTCTGTCGTGATGAAGGGTTCAAATAACGTTTCCTCTACATCAGAAGACACCCCCCTACCATCATCACTGTAATCCACTTCTAATTGCCCATTATTGTGGCGCACATTGACCCAAATCTCCCCTTGCTTATCTCCTGAAAATCCGTGGTGATAGGTATTGGTTACCAGCTTTTGTAGGACATCATGCACAATCCAAGTATTGAGTTTGACGGTAAGTGCAGGGTCACACTCAACATTAAAGCTCACACCGAGCTCTTCCCTCGTTGCAACCGACTCCAACCCTTCTGTCATAAAGCGCCCTACATTAACCGGCTGAACTCGGGTTTCGGCACCAACAGCGTCCAACTCTCTAAATGAATCGATTAAACGGGATTGCTTCGATGTGTTGTTAAGGCCAATCGTGGTGAAATCACGTATAGATTCTAACGTTGAGACCATATTACTCTTAGAAAGAGCACCACTTTCAATCGAATTTTCTAACGTATCAATCGTGTCTCGAATAGCTGAAAAAGTACTGATACAATTTCCTATAGGCGTATTCATTTCATGAGCAACACCCGACACCAATTTAGCCAGTGAGGCCATTTTCTCAGATTCCACCAACTTGTTTTGCGTACTTCTTAGCTGATTTAATGCATCCGTCTTTTCTTGAACTAAATTCTCGAGCTCTCTTTTGGATTGACTAATGCTCAAATGATTTTGTACACGAGCGATCAGTTCTTTCTTTTGAAAAGGTTTGCTTATGTAATCCACTGCGCCAGAAGAGAAAGCTTTTTCTTTTGCATCTTGGTCTGTCAATGCCGTAAGAAAGATGATTGGAATATCAACGAATTCAGGGTTGCTGTTAAGAATTTGGCAAACTTCAAAGCCATTCATCTCAGGCATATTTACATCCAAAAGAATCAATGAAGGCTTGATTCTCTCCACCCGACTTAATGCAGTTTTACCATTATTTGCAGTGGCAATCTTATAACCCAACTCTTTTAAAAAGCCGGAAGCGACACCTAAATTTGATGGGCTATCGTCCACTATAAGTATTGAAATATCATGGTCGCTCATTAATGTAATCATCCACCATATCGATTATTTTCTGATCATCAAACTCGTGAGCGAATTTAACGACACGTTCTGTAAACTCAGGGAAATCGGTTGAAAGAGGCTGTACCATCTCTTGGATGTCATCTATGAAACCATCGATGGCTAACGTTCGAATATTGGAAAGCACTTCCCCGCTAGGTACTCTAATTTCCCCTTCTACTTCAATAGATTGTGACTGTAATGCTACTGCGCCATTCATCACCCTACTCACGTTAGTATAGGCGAGGAATCTTTTAAGCTCTTCAATAAGGCTATCTCTATCAACAGGTTTCGTGATGCAACCTTCACAGTGCTTTATGTGGCTTTCGAGCGACTCCGACAATGCAGACGCTGTTACGGCAATGATTGGAATATCCTGATAACGAGGATCATTCTTCAATATTTCAGATGCTTCTCGGCCATCCATATTGGGCATTTTTATGTCCATCAAAATTAAGTCAGGTGTACTCTTCTCGACTCTTTCTAGCATTTGGATGCCATCGTCCGCATAGTCAATCGTGAATGGGAAACCCGTTAAGAACTGAGCCAGGATTTCTTGGTTGTAATCCACATCATCCGCTATCAAAATTTTGGCTGGTTCAAATGAAACAATGAGGTTGTCATCTACTGGAGCATCTTCTCCTTCAATTGCTTTGGCTGGCTTAACCAATGGCAGAGTTACACCAAACGTTGTACCTGCTCCAAACTCACTGGAGACAGAGATTTGTCCTCCCAGTAACTCAATTATTTGTTTGCTAATAGCAAGCCCCAAACCAGTCCCACCAAAGCGGCTTTCCGTTGCTTCTGCCTGTTCAAATGATCCAAATATTTTATCTATCTGGTCTTTTTTGATCCCTATCCCTGTATCTTCTATCTCGAATTCCAGCCTAAAATCGTCTTCAACGGGAATGGCCCGTGCCGTGACTTTCACATAACCTTGCGTAGTGAACTTTACGGCATTACCTATCAGGTTAATGAACACTTGCCGCAATCGATTTTCGTCCATGAGCAGGCTTTCAGGCATGCCTTTTTCAATTTCATAGATAAGCGCAAGGTTACTGCTGGTTGCCTTGTGATCGAACATATCGTGCAACTCTTCAAACATCTTGGGTACGGATGTAGGCGCCATATGAAACTCAAGTTTACCGGCTTCCACTTTTGACAAGTCCAAAACGTCATTAATAAGATGAAGAAGAGCTTTGCCTGAAGTTCTGATTTTATTGATAAAGTTGAGCTTTTTAGGATTGGCTTCTTCCGAATGAAGAATTTCAGAAAACCCAAGAATCGCATTCATCGGAGTGCGAATTTCATGGGACATATTTGCCAAAAATTCCGACTTAGCTCGGTTCGCTTTTTCAGCGCCTTCTTTGGCTTTCTCCATTTCATTAACCGCATGACGTAACTCTTCAGTTCTTAACATCACCCGATCTTCCAGCTCTTCATTAAGCTTTCTTACTTTTCTTTCAGCAACATCTCGCTCCTGAATCTTCAAATTTAGCTCGGTGATGTTGTCTTTTATTGCGCTTTGCATGAAATAAAAGTTACGGGCTAACTCACCAAATTCGTCACGTCGGGTAATGTTGATTTTGTGATTGATGTTTCCGTTAGCAATCGCACTAAAATCTTTAATTAGCTGGGATATCGGTTCAATGAAAGAACGCGCCATTAAAATTGCAATCGCAGCAGCTAACAAAACGAGTACCAAACCAGAAACAATCAGTAACACGGCAACACGCTTAGTGGCATCTTCTATCACTTGTTGAGAAATAGAGGTGACCAAATACCCAAGTACAACACCTTTATCTTTTATCGTGGATGCGAGCCCCGTGTGAATTTGTCCATCAATATCTTTAAGGTCTAACTGCTTTTTTCCTGTGCCAATGCGAATATCGTCCTCAAGCTTTGTGAACAAACTAGAGCCGTCTATCCGATTTCTAGATTCGTCGTATAGCGAAATTTCTACCCCTAAATCCACTTCTTGAATCGCCAAATCAAAATCCCAGCTCCTTTGCAATACCAGCACACCACCATTATCGAGTTCGAAGCTGTAGCTAATGCCTATTGTGCCGTCCGACAGCGTCGTTAATTCTGTTCTGGGGGAACCTACAAATTTCTTCGGAAAGTTAAGAATGGGTTCGATGTCTTTTTTACGTAGAAAGTTACGCGAGTCCCAGCGAATCAACGTCGTTTCATTGATGATGATCCCATCTAATTCGCCATTAAATTGCGCATAAAGATAGTTAACGCTTTCATCAAATACGGGGGAAGAAGAGTTAGGATCAGCCGGCAAATAAATCGCATAGCTGGAAATATCGTAAAGGCGTGAAAACTCAAGTAGGTACTCGCGAACATCTGGATAGAAAGTGAGTACCCCAATAAAATCTTCAGCAGTAAAAATACTGCCTCGCTCAACGCCCATTAAGAATTGTGTAGATCCGCTATTGCGAAACGCTTCATATTGGCGATGAATATGAGGGAAATCGTCTGAAATTCGTCTTTGTAGAGAGCTCGTGGCGTTATGCAAACGCGCCTCGTTTTGACGATTTATTTCACTTCTCATCAAGACATTAGAAGCGACAATCGAAAGCACGATTGTGAGCGCAACCAACAGTGGAGTAAAAACAAAAAGTTTGGTTTTAAAGGTCATTCAGCCTTCCAGCTATTTACTAGATTCTTTCGTAAAAAATGAGAGACATTTTCTTGATTGACAACGACCGCGCCAATATTCACCACCTCAGGAAGAAGAGTGATACCAATTGATGAGATATCATTGGCTACCGGAATATCCTCGTCTACTCGATTGTGGTAGTCCTCCAACAAGGAAATCGAGAGATAACTCATCATGGCTGTTTTCGCGACGATCGAGGAATCAATCACACCGCTTTCAATAAATTCGAGCACCGTATCCTCTCGATCATGAACCACAATTGCTAAGTCTTTGTCCATTAATCCAAGCTGACCTATCGCATTCCCTATCCCTACACCAGAGCTGGAATTCAGCCCTATTAACCCACTAATATCTGGGTGATCACGCAAGAGCTTCATGGTGACTTGACTCGCTTGATCGGTATTGGTTTTATCGTCCACTTCAGCAACGATTTCCCATTCCGTATTTTTTAACCCATCGATGACGCCTTGTTTTTTTAAGGCTGTATTACTGGCTAGATTAAGAACTAAACCGAGCTTACCTTTGTTGCCACCAATACGTACGAGCTCGCGGGCTGTTAAGAGACCAGCCTGATAGTTGTCCAAACCAATGTAAGTATTGGCATTGTGGTTTTCAGGCGCCGCTTCAATAGCAATAACTTCAATGCCTTTCTTTCTTGCTTCCACTATCAATGGCACAACATTATCTACCCAGAGAGGGACGATAATACCGTCAGGGTTGGCGGCAATAGCGGTTTCCATTGCTTTATATTGAGCATCCCAATCCGGCCCCTGCGGTCCTAGTGTGGCAATATTCACATTCAGTTTCTTACTGGCGTATTTAAAACCTAACTTGATGTCACGAACATAAGGATGAGCTAAAAAAGCGCCTACAAAATAATAGGTTCGTTTGCTGTTTTCTTCTGCGATCACATTGGGGATAGAAAAGACAAGCAAAAGAGCAGGCGCTATGAGAATTCGCGCCAAGGCTTGTTTAACAAGAGCTATCAGCATAGTAAGTTCCATCTCAATCATACCTTTCATTCAGTATAGACAGTCATCACGCATTATGTGTAAATTACCAATAGATTGAACACGTTGAGCTGTTAAAGAAAAAATTCACTTTACTGTCAGGAAGCTTTGACAGTACATCAGGCACAAAAAAACCCGCTTAGCTAAGCGGGTTTTGAATAAAAAGCGATGTGATTTATTTCACTAAGCCAGCTTCTTTGTAGTATTTTGCTGCACCAGCATGAAGAGGCGCAGATAGTCCATCTTTTGCCATTTCTTCTTTTTTCAGGTTGTTGAATGCAGGGTGAAGGCGCTTAAAGGTATCGAAGTTTTCGAATACTGCTTTCACGATTTCATATACCACTTTCTCTTTTACGTCAGTAGAACTTACGAACGTTGCACCCACACCAAACGTTTGTACATCTTCCGCATTGCCACGGTACATACCGCCTGGGATGGTTGCTACGCGGTAGAAGCTATTGTCCGCAATAAGTTTCGCTACAGCAGGACCGCTTACTTCTACAATCACACTGTCACAAGATGTTGTTGCTTCCTTAATTGCTCCACTTGGGTGACCAACTGTGTAGATCATTGCATCAATTTTGTTGTCACAAAGCGCTTTAGACTGCTCAGACGCTTTCAGCTCTGAAGCAAGTTTAAAGTCTTTCATTGTCCAACCTAGCTCGCCCATCAGTACTTCCATCGTACCGCGCTGACCTGAACCTGGGTTACCAATGTTTACTCGCTTACCTTTAAGATCTTCAAATGTCTTAATACCTGCATCTGCACGTGCTACGACAGTGAACGGTTCTGGGTGTACAGAAAATACAGCACGAAGATCCTTAAATGGACCTTTGTCTTCAAACTTACTTGAACCATTGTATGCATGGTACTGCCAATCTGATTGAGCAATACCCAAATCCAACTCACCAGCACGAATCGTGTTGATGTTATAAACCGAACCACCAGTACTCTCTACAGAACAACGAATACCATGGTCTTTACGCCCTTTATTCACCAGACGACAAATAGCGCCTCCCGTTGGGTAGTAAACACCTGTAACGCCACCTGTACCAATAGTTACAAAGTCATCAGCTGCGTTCGCGGTTGTTGCTAAACCCAATGCACCAGTCAACCCCATCACAACACAAGCCGTTTTCAAGAACGTCATATCCCTTTCCTTCTGTTGGTTAGCATGCAACACACATGCGTTTCTGTCTCTGGAAACATAGTTCCGTTTACGTAAGTTTTACAACTTTAACAAATAACATAGTCTAATTTAGTATGCGAAATTTTCATCTTAAAACATGAAGTTATTCGTCACATCTCAATATTGACTCAAATTCTTTAGCATTGATCACATTCAGGTTGAGTGCGTTTGCTTGCTGAACAAGTTGAGCGACTTGGTACTCGTTTCCCGGAGACAATTCTCCATTTGGTAAAAAATGATTATTTTCAAACCCAACCCGTGCATCTCCACCTAATAACATAGCAGAGATAAGGCACTGCTGTTCCAATCGCCCAAAAGCGCACACGCCCCAAGCAATATCCGAATTAAGAAGCTGTGGAGTCAGCATAGGCAATAGATCAGCGGGATGAGATTCTAATTGTTTGTGGTAGCGCCCAAGAACAATCAATAAATGCTGGTTCGTATTAGGGATAATTTGCCTGTCAAGCAAATCAAAGTAGCGCGTGAGATCCGTTTGATCATAAACAATCCACTGTATGAGGATGTGTTGTTGATTGGCTAAGCTGAAAAAGTCTCGCGCTGTCGCTTCAGACGCTTTATTTGGAATCAGTTCTTTGATGGCACACGAAACCGCGGGCGGGCGGACTTTTTCAATTAAGATCATTTGCTCTGTTGGTGAAAACTGCCCAACAGCTTCCGTGGTCAATTGAATCAGAATTTGATTCCCTAATTCAGCTTTGAGTTCAGAAAGCAGAGCAGCGTTTTCTCGTATCCCAAGTGTATGCTTTCCCTCTAACGTTCGAGCATGCACATGTGCCATCGCTGCGCCAGCTTGCGCGCTGGCTTTCACATCTTTAACAACATCTTCTATAGATATTGGGATATTAGGGTGATCGCCCTTCATCTTTCGTGCGCCATTTGGAGCAACGATTATGGCTGGCATACTGCCTCCAATGAAAATAGTCGGCTAAAAGTAGCTTGCAGTTTTTCAACCAATTCTGATACTTGCGATGGTGTCATGATGAAGTGTGGCGCCAACAACACGTGATGACCATTTTGACCATCAATGGTGCCTTTCATTGGGTAGCACATTAGCCCTTCTTCCATCGCCATTTTCTTCACCTTTTTTTCCAATTGGCTATTTGGAGAAAAAGGCGTTTTCGTCTGTTTATCCTCTACAAATTCGATACCAATGAATAATCCTCTTCCTCGAATATCACCGATATTAGGGTGATCACTAAACGCTTCATTCAGCTTCTCGAAAAGCAAATCACTCGTGGCCTGAACGTCTGAAACTCTGTTTCCTTCAACAATTTCATTGATTGTCGCTAATGCGGCAGCGCAAGCCATTGGGTGCGCATTGAACGTATGCCCATGTTGAAAATACCCGGAACCATTGGCGATGGTTTTGTAGATCTGGCTGCTTACGATGGCTGCACCAATGGGTTGATATCCACCACCGAGCCCTTTCGCAACAGTCACAATGTCGGGCACAATCCCTTCTTGTTCAAATGCATAGAATGACCCAGTTCTACCCACTCCACACATCACCTCATCTAAAATCAGTAACACATCGTATTGGCTGCAAATTTCACGTATACGAGCAAAATAACCCTCTACAGGCACCAATGCACCCGCTGTCGCCCCAACCACTGTTTCCGCGACAAACGCCATCACATTCTCTGCACCCACTTCAAGAATCTTATTTTCTAGTTCGTTTGCGACACGTTGCCCGTATTCAAATTCGGATTCACTTTCCAGCTTATCTCGGTATGGATAGCACGGGGAAATGTGATGCGTCGTTTTCAGCAACGGTCGAAATGGAGCACGACGCCATTCATTGCCACCAACGCCAAGCGCACCTAACGTATTTCCGTGATAACTCTGTTGGCGCGCAATAAACTGAGATTTACTCCCTTGGCCTTTTTCCAGATAGTATTGGCGCGCAAGTTTCAGTGCCGATTCAACGGCTTCTGACCCACCACTAACAAGGTAAACATGGTTAAGTGAGCTAGGACTTACAGACACCAATGTATCGGCTAATTTTTCTGCAACATCGGTTGTAAAGAAACCACTGTGAGCAAATGGTAACGCCTCCATTTGTCGCATCATGGCATTCTTAATCTTTTGGTTGTTATGACCGAGGTTAGAGACCGCTGCTCCGCCACACGCATCTAAATAACGCTTACCATTTTGATCGTAAAGGTAGATGCCTTGCCCATTTTTCACTGTGGGAGGTACATGGTGGCAATGTCGGTGAATAAGATGAGTCATGGCGATTCCTTACGTGCCTTATTTGGCTTGTTTAATTTCTGAATGCTTAACTTTCGGTTGCTTAACTTTTCGTTTGCTTAGCTAATGATTACTTAGCTTCTGCTTACTTAGCCTCTGACTAATTAATAACCAAGATAAAGCTTTGCGATTTCCCGACAAGCGAATTATTCTCACTAGTATGAGCAAATGGAATAATGGTGATTCGCCTTTAGATCTATTCTCTAAAATCTTAAGTAAGCAGAAGTTATTCACCCATACGGAAAGTAACCACCATGCAGTTAACCAAACACCTGCCCTCTAGCCGAGCGCTTCAAGCCTTTATTGTTGCCGCAAGGTGCCTCAGCTTTTCGGAGGCAGCCAAACAGCTTTACGTTACCCAAGGGGCAATAAGTAAACAAATTCAATCGCTTGAAACTCAGCTCGGGCAAGCCCTATTTATCCGAAAAGGAAGTGGATTGGTACTGACAGAAGCGGGAAACCAGTACCTCAGTAAAGTCGTACCAGGCATAGAAGCCATTCAGACAGCCAGTGCCGAAATGCAGCAAACCCATTCGGAAACAAACTTACTGCAACTTAATGTGTCCCCTTCTGTTGCCAACCTTTGGCTTCTGCCTGAAATAGACAAGTTTCTCGCACAAAATCAGCGCTTAAGAATATCGGTAAACACTGGGGATGGGCGGTTACCCAAGGGAGGGATAGATGCTGATGTTTCAATTCGTTGCCTACCAATAGCCAAGCACTATGAGCATTCGGAATGGCTATTTCAAGAAAAGCTCATCTTAGTTGCTAATCCAAGCGTTGGTAACCTCAGTTCGATAGATGAAGTACTCAGCTTGCCTCTGCTCCCCCAATCGACCCGCCCGCAGCTTTGGGAGCTGATGCTGAACAAAAGCCAAACTCAGATTTCGCCCAATTATTACCCTGTCGCATTTGAACATTTTTATATGTCTTTGCCTTTGTTGGCACGAAATTGTGGAGTTGCCCTTTTGCCCGATTTTATGGTGAGAAAAGAACTCGATTCTGGAGCGCTCATAAACCCGCTCGACTTGAAATTCGACAGCCCTTATGGCTATTACTTGATTTGCCCAAGTTATAAGTTGAGTGAACCTCACATTACCTCATTCATTCGTTGGGTTCGGTCACTGGAGCGATAAAAGCAGCGTGCCGTATAGCGTATTTTTTGGATAAATGAAGACGCAATTTAAAATAACTTTGTATTAACTTTTCATTTTCATATACAGATCGACATTACGTACCGTTTACATTCATATCAGTTACATTCTCACTGCCTTGTGATCCTAATCTGAAGATATTTCCAGTTTACCGCACTTAAGACCGATATATTTATAAGGAATGGTTGCATATTAATTTAAACAACCACTCCTCTAACAATAAATACACTGGTTCACACTAGATGAGACATAGAATCTCACGGTGTGCGCAAACAGATAAACGTCAATTGGCAGAAATTATGAGCATAATCGCGCGACTTAAAGCGTGGGCGTCGAACAACGTCCCCCTGATATTTTCGATACTCCGTTTTGTTCAACCCAATGTTCTTTATAAGAATTACGCACTGATCACCCGATTTAAAGACGTTCAGGAAGCATTGTCTCGTCCCAATGAGCTAGGTGTAACTTACGCCGATAAAATGCGAGTAATCACCGACGGCAGCAACTTCTTTTTAGGAATGGATGATATACCGGACTACACGAGAGATGTGTCGAATATGCGTTTAGCGGTTAGGCGTGACGACCTAGATAAAATCGTAGCACCACTAACCGATAGACTCGCCAAGCAAATTATGGAAAACAGCACAGGCAGAATCGAGCTAGTCTCAGAACTGACTAGTGTTGTGCCATGCCAATTCACCGCCGAATATCTAGGCGTTTCTGGGATCGAGCCAGAAAAATTATTTAACTGGACTTGTAACCTATTTCAGTACCTTTTCTACCCAGACTGCCCAAAAGAAATTGAAGAGGCCGCAATACGAGACGCCGCTAGCTTGCGCGGTCATATCGATCATTTGATCGAAGAACGACGAATGCTCCCAGCTAGTGAACGTGATCAAAAAGACGATATTTTAGAGCGATGCTTAAAGTTACAAGAGTCTGGTACACCAGGAATGACCGACTACGATATTCGCAACAACTTAATTGGCATAATCATAGGCTTGGTCCCTACTACCTCGAAATGCGCTATTCTCGTTCTAGATTACCTATTAGATAACAAAGCACTTTTTACAAAGGCGCAACGTGCCGCACATTTAGACGACATGCACACCTTAGAGCAGTTCGTTCTTGAAACTTTGCGATTTAAATCCTTTGGTGCAGGTCTTTTCCGTATTGCCAATTGTGATTACACGATAGCACAAGGCACATGGCGTTCTAAGAAAATAAAGAAAGGAACACAAGTCTTTGTCGCTACACAGTCTGCAATGCTGGATGGGCGCGACTTATCTCACCCCAAATCATTTAAGTTAGATCGCCCAAGGCACGTTTACATGCATTTTGGTTACGGTATGCATACCTGCTTCGGTCAATACATTAACTTAATCCAAATCCCTAATATTCTGAAAGCAATCTTGAAATCGGAGCATATTCTCAGAGCCGAAGGTGAACGTGGATTAGTTCAATACCGAGAACCCTATCCGATAAGTCTAACGATCACACACGAGCAATTATCCCGTCACACCGATGAGACATCACCGGATACGACAATAGAGAAACCATCAAAAGTCGCATAATCAACAAGCCTACCGGTCTGTCTAAAGGCACCAGTAGACAATAATAAAATCCATCACTTTATACAGGAATGTGGTATGTCAAATATTGCGGGTAAGGCGTATGCCATGAACGTAGTTACACCAATAAAATGGTATTGGCGCTGGCTAAACAAATTCATATTTTGGACAGTGAACTCTGGAGCCATGAAATTAGTTGGGGCTTCTTTAAATGGGTTAACCACGCTTTCTCTGATTCACTACGCTCGGTGGGCGATCATTAAACCAAGTGAATTTCCTAGGCTTTCAGAATCACAGCCCAAAGAAACCATTAAGTACAGCTACATGTTCTTCTTTAGCAATTTTAATGGCAGTTGGGCTCAATACGTTGACTCTTTCCATAGCGCGATTCCATCTGGTTTGGATCTATTCTGGAAAAACAACGTGAAATACCCAGGTTCAGTGCCACTGCAACCCTTTCACGATTACATCACGTCAAACCAAGTATGGACAAACCACTACTACAGCGCCTACCCAATGGCGGCTTCAAACGACGTGAAGTCTGGGCAACACATTCGAAGCTCACTCTCAGAATTCATTAAAGAAACGCCAGCCAATGAATCAGCGGATGATTTTCAAAAGCGTTACGACGCACTGACTCTTTCGCTACAAGATCACATTGGAATGATGGCACCTTCTCCCATCGTCAGCCTTTCTGCAGAAGCTGTGGAAAAACGCCTTGCTAAAGCCAGCTAAAGAGAGGAATTAATCATGTCTAATACCAGTGGCAACGCCTACGGCTTAACAGCATTGTGCCCAATCATTAACGGGTGCAAAGACGACACCTCATACAGTGCAATACTTCGAGACTACCTACATGCGCTACCGTTAGATAGGTTCAGCCCGATGGCTAAGGTACCCAACACATATTTAGCCCGCTTTTACGTGCTCTCGGATGTGTTTTATCAAGGTCATCCCGCGAGAGAGGAACACTTACAGTCTCAATACCTCGTTTTCAGTAGCAATTTTTATGGCGATCTGGACTCCTACCTCTACGACATGTGGCAACACGCTGAAGGGGAAGTTAAGAAAATCTGGCAGCACTGTGTCGCTTTTGACGAAGTAAGCAACGCAGACCAATTCATCGAATACGTTAAAAAATGCCAAATCGATAACCAGCTCTTTTTTAATGGTTCGAACGACTTGTCCCTAAAGGCTCAACTGAAAAGCTTATTTTTGAAGCAAGAATTTTCTCGCTTTGTCTACGCAAACCAAGGTAAGCCAGCACATGAAATTCAAAAACTGTTTCGAGAGTTTGAACGCGCAATAGACATCGACAATCTTTCATCACCGAGTTGGAGCGCAGGGGCGAGTAGCTTAGAAGAAGTCGCAACAACCGCCCATATCTATAGCCAGAACAGCGCATCTTCTGTCGCTGAAAACAAACCATCATTGGAGACAGAATAATGTCAGATACGCCTTCCCCCGCTGCAATAGATCTCCACGATATCCAAGGTAATATTATTAAGGGTTATGGACGATTTGGTTACCCACATGCGCGCTATCTATTTCTGTCGGTACGAAAAGAAGCCGATGCAAGACGCTTTTTAAGACAAATAATCAATAAAGTCACAACCTCTGTCCCATGGGGGCAGGCGGGGCCAAACCAAGAGCCAGTCCCTAAGCCTTTGGCCACCACCAACGTTGGCTTTACTTATAACGGGTTAAAGGCAATCGGTGTGCCACAGCAGTCACTTCAATCTTTTCCACAAGCTTTTGCTATGGGTATGCCAGCGAGAAAAGACATACTCGGAGACGACCTATCAAGCGCACCCGAGCATTGGGATCCTATTTGGCATTCACCGGAAAAAGTGCACCTTTGGTTATCGATAAATGGACAAACTCAAGCAGACATTGAAATTCGCTACAAAGAGCTGCTTAGGTTGATAGAAATATGTGATGCAGGCGTAGAGTTGTTGCAAGGTCACCGTGCTGGCAATGGAGAGTTACTCCCTTATCAAGACGCTGCGGCATTAAGAGAAAATGAAAAAGTCACCCCAAAAGAACACTTTGGCTATGTAGATGGCATTAGCGATCCTTTTTTCAAAGGAACAGGTGCACCGGCCGAACGCGTCCTTGGAGCCGGAAAGCCAACAGGGAAAGACCCATCTAAGATGGAAGGCTGGGAGCCACTAGAAACAGGTGAATTTATACTTGGGCACCGAGACGAATCGTTTGAATACCCTAAAGCTCCAACACCACCGCTGTTGGCTAAAAATGGCACTTTTATGGTGTATCGAAAGCTCCACCAAAACGTTAAATCTTTCAAGCGTTACAGTGAAGAAGTCGGCAAAGATTTTGAAGGTGGAAGTGAAGCGCTATCGGCGAAATTTGTTGGTCGCTGGAAGAATGGTGCCCCAATAGCCTCTTTCCCAACCCAAAAGGAAGCAGACGCATTTCACGATAAATTACGCAAAGCGCAGAAAGACGCAAAAGAAAATCCGACAACTGCAAATAAAGAAAAGTACCTCGAATTAAAACAGCAACTCACGGCTTTCAACTACAGTGATGACATAAAAGGCTCGGCATGCCCAATGGGCTCACACGTTCGTAGAGCCAACCCACGAGGTGCACTCGAATACGGTGTGAAAGATGCGTTCAATACGCCAGGCGCGTTGGTAAATCGCCGACGTATCCTTCGCCGTGGTCTACCTTATGGCATCGTGAGCGAATCGCCTGAAGACTCTAGTAATCAAGGCATTATATTCATGGCGTTAAATGCCGATATAGAGCGCCAATTCGAGTTTGTTCAACAGCAATGGATGAACTACGGCAACGATTTTAAACGCTCCAACGAGAAAGACCCAATCATCGGTAATATGTCTAATAACCCTGACGTCTCGGCGGATGGCAGCATGCTCATTCAAGGGAGCGAACAAACCGGCAAGAAGCCATTTTTCTGCTCTCATATCCCAAGGTTCGTGGAAACGCGAGGCGGTGATTACTTCTTTATCCCAAGCCTCACTGCATTGCGAATGTTAGCAGAAGGCATTATCGACCCTACTTAGGGTCTCGTGACCTAATACGTGTAAAAAGACAAGGACGTCATATGGCAGATCAAATAACAAAGCACAATCATTACCTCTATCAAGTTGTGCTACCGGAAGAATTGAAACACGTATTGCAACGAAAGGTAATAAACAGAGATGGTCAGGCATTAGAGCGCTCCCCCCCCTCGTTGCCTGATTTTGAGCAGACGCTGATACCTTGGGATCAGCGTTCTGTTCCTCTTAATCAAACCATCGAGTCCCTTGCAGACAAAAACCAAGAACAGATGTGGAACGAGGACTCAAGTGTTCTTCACCCAGGTTTAGTTGGATTATGCTTTTCTGGGGGTGGGATTCGTTCCGCTACATTTAATCTCGGTGTCATTCAAGCATTCAAAAAGAGTGGCCTACTTAACAACGTTGATTATCTCTCTACGGTTTCAGGTGGGGGCTACATTGGTTCTGCATTTTCAAGCGCGATGACGGGAGCGGTGACAAACGAGCAGTACGCCGATAAAAAAACGGAAGCTATTGATGCTCTTTTTACCCATGAGCAAGGCGACGTAGAGCCGAGTGAATTCCGCCACTTACGGAACAACTCGAATTATATGGCTCCCAATGGCGGTCTAGACACAATACGTGTTCCTGCCATATTTCTTCGGGGTATCGTACTTAACGCCTTAGTTGTGCTGCCTTATCTACTTATTTTCGCCATGATAATGGCGTTTCTCTCGACATCACCACTTGGCTTTTATAGCGATTATGCCTCGTGGTTAGAGCACATTGGTTTAGGTGCACACTTCCCAGTGACGAAATCACTCATGTTGCTTTTGTTACTTAACTATATTGGTTCCGCACTGACGACAAACGCTACTGAAAACCTAAGCTCCTCAAACAACCAGTCTTGGATTTGGCGAGACAGAATCACCTCAGCAATCGCCATTAATGTTGCAGCGATATTCGGCAGCGCCATTATTGAAGCTCAACCCTTGGCGCTTGAATGGTATCAAACGCTTGTACTATGGGGGATATCATTGCACCAAATGGGCATTAATGGCTTCGCTATCGCCATTGTATGCAGTTTGCTTCTAGCAAAAGTTATTTCAAATCTAAGCAAGATCAGCAATCAGCTTGTTGTCGGTTGTATCGGCTTTTCCGCTATTTTCGCATGCTGGGTAGTGGTGTTGGATGTAAGTGATTCGCTTGTAACTCAAGAGACAAGCTATGCCGCAATAGTGTCGCTAACAATAGCCCTCATGTTTCTTAACCAGTTTACTGGCAGTGCCAATTTTACCGCTGTAAATCGATTTTATCGCGATAGGTTAAGCCTCGCTTATTTGTTTAAAAAACAGAGCCCTTTTCCTCATGCCCCCATCATTCATACCGACAAACTAAAGCTCTCAGAATTGGATAGCGAATATGCGCCTTACTCTTTGATCAACTGTACTCTGAATGGTGGACAAAGCGTCAACGCCTATAAAAAAGATCGACTGGGCGAAAACTTCATCTTCTCCAAATGCTTTAGCGGAAGTAATAAAACGGGTTTTTGTAAGACTCAAGATCTTGAAGCATCTCAGCCAAGCATTAACCTCGGAACCGCCACGGCAATATCGGGCGCAGCAGTTGCGCCAAATATGGGGCGAAACACCGTAAAACCTCTCGTATTCTTACTGGCAATGCTCAATATTCGTTATGACTATTGGGTAAAGAACCCATCTAAAATCCATAACCAAGAACAGAGTTCTAGCCGTGCTTGGTGGAAAAAGCTATTCAGAAATGACCGTGTCGGTCCTTCTTACTTTCTCAGAGAACTGTTAGGCAATATCAATACTAGTCAGAATTACATCAACTTATCTGATGGTGGTCATTTCGAGAACCTAGGGTTGTACGAACTGGTTCGTCGTGAATGCAGGCTCATCATCATATCCGATGCAGAAGCAGATTCAGAGGGAACCTTCTCTGGCTTGATGGATGCCATACGAATGATTCAAACCGACTTTGGTATCAAAATCACCATGACTGGGCTAGATGAGATAAAGCATAAAAAACAAGCGCATGCTCATGGAGAAATCCACTATAGAAATGGACGAGTCGGCAAAATCCTTTACATAAAATCGGTCATGACCAACCCAGAAGATACGATGTCTACCGACGTTCCTAGCAACGATGACTATTTCGATAAATATCGGTACATCGCCAATTATCAATCCAAAAACCCAGAGTTTCCTAACCAATCATCCGGAGACCAATTCTTCGATGAAGCGCAGTTTGAAGCCTATCGCGCACTCGGGTATCAGGTGGCCTATCAGACCCTATTTAATCAAGAACAAAGCATTTCAGAATCAGAAGGTTCTTTCTCTAATCGACGAAGCGCTTAAATTAACTTACGGATAAGTGATGTACACAATGAATAATAAAAAATCGATAAACAACGTCAAATTCAAGATGAATAAAGTAATGTCTTATTCGCTTCTATCTTCAGCAATTGCAGTATTGCCCATCAGTAACGCGTTGGCGAATGGCTATCACTTTTTGCACCAAAGTGCTGAAGGTTTGGGAAGCGCTTATTCAACAAACGGGACAGGCGCTAATGATATCAGCGCCATGTTTTCAAACCCTGCCTCCATTGCGCGGTTTGATGGAACACGCTTTTCCATTGGAGCGGTATTAGATATGCCGACCTCCAAACTAACAAATGCCACTGCAACAGCGCCATATACGTCTGGAACTGTGGATGTTTCAGGGTATCCAGCCGAGCCAAAGCAACCTATAGATACCGCCTATGGCAGTGCTTTGTACTTTACCCATGAATACCAGCCGGGGTTAGTACTGGGGCTTAGCATTGGTGCTCCCTACGCATACGTTTCCGATTACCCTGATACCGCCGTTTCTCGTTACACGGCCACCAAAACGGCGCTATTCGCTTATAACCTAAGCCCAACAGTCGCGTGGAAAATGAACGACCAATGGTCTTTTGGGGCTGCGGTAAATCTCCAATATTACACCGTAGAACTAGGCACTATGGTCGCAACATCCACTACATCTCCAAGTGTTGATACCGATGTAACTAGTACCATTACGGGTAAAGATCTTGCTTTCGGCTTTTCATTAGGAACCGAATACCAGATGACCGAAAACACTCGGTTTGGTTTGTCTTACCGCTCCAAGATTTCACATTCATTCAACGGCGATGTAGAACTTACAGGATCGTCAGCCAACTACGCTGCCTTAGTAAGCGCAGCTGCATCTTTAGGCGTCACCATCAGCAGCCCAACGGGCAGTGCTCAATTTGATATTGATACGCCTTCTATGTTTCAAATTGGGGTATTACATAAGTTAAATGAAGATTTCGAGCTGTATGGTAACGCCAATCGATTTGGCTGGAGCGCATTCACAGATACTACCGTAACTTACGGGAACGGTTTGGCGGATACGATAGTAGACAACAATTGGCACGACAGCTGGTTCGTCGCTATCGGAATGGGCTATCAATACAGCCAAGACATAAAACTGCGTACGGGTTTCGCATACGATTGGAACCCTACGCCAGCTGATGCTGTTAGCCCGCGAGCGCCAAATAATGATCGCTGGAATGTTGGATTAGGCATGAGCTATCAGTACAACGAAAACGTGAAACTCGATATGGGTTATCAGTACATCAAATTTACCCCAGTCACGATTGATCTCGAAGGTGGAAACAATATACCTCGCGGTACGTTATCAGCGGATCTGGACCTCTATGCCCATATATTTATGGCACAGCTTAACTACACATTCTAGGAAGGTGCACTATGGATATACCGCACACCGAAGATCTAGAAAAACAGCAACCTACAATGATAACCAACAGCGGCTTTTTAGATCAGTTGGAGAATGAATGTGAAGCACTTGCCCACTACGCATTTTCAAAAGGGATCACCGTTCCAGGAAATCTAATGCGACTGCTCAACTCAGGCTTATCAGAGGAGCAAGATGTCCGCGCACATCAGGTAACCGATATCTACAATCAACTCTCAGAGTTAGTCGCCCCTGCGAAGCCTCAAACTATCCTGCTGATGTATGACGAAAACAAAAAGGCACCTCCCTTCTTATTCTTGGGCAGTGTGCCATTGATTCGTAGAATGATGGCAGTAGCGCTCGTTTCCCTTTTTTCATTGATTGGGCTGAGCCTTTCAGGAGCTGTTAACAATGAAAATATGGTCGCAAGCATGTTCGATTTGCAAGGCACCGATTTGTTGTTTGTGCAGGCCATTCTGTTAGCCGCGTCTGCGATTGGTGCTTCCTTTGCCGGGCTATTCAAAGCCAATAGTTTTGTTACTCAAGGCGTCTATGATCCAAAGCACGAGAGCTCATATTGGGTTCGATTTGTAGTGGGATTAATATCAGGTATTACACTCACTCAGCTTATTCCAATCAACTTAGACGCCGTCGCACAATCCACGACAGACATGATAGCCGTTGATACAAATTCAGAGGCAAATCACGCAGCTATTCGTATAACAACCGCTTTGCTTGGAGGGTTTTCTGCAAACTTGGTTTACAACTTACTGGATAGGATCGTCGAAACCCTTAAATCCTTTATTACTCCTAAGAAAGTACAAAACCCAGCGGTACTGAGACAGCAATTAGAAAACCAATACCGGAAAGAAAAACTTCAGTTTGTAACGCAACTGTCGCAAGAGCTTCTGCTTATAAAACAAGAGTTAGCCAGCGATGATGAGATGTGCAAAGACAAAATGCAAAAAAGGCTCACCCAATATTTGGATATTCTCGTTAATGGGGAAAAAAACATACCGGCTAAAAAATAACCCTTATTCAGCCAGTTATAATGAGCTTAATCTCAATGAGCACGGGCGTTCAAAAAGCGAGACGTTTTTTCATCATTTTACATTTACATTTTGAAATAGAATGGTGTATTGTACAAAACATCGCTTTTAAGCACCTTTGCTTGCAAACTAACCGACAACAAGTCGGTCTCTGACACCGTCAGAAAACTAGAAATAGCAACACTATAAAAAATCAATATCTATAAAAACCAAGATACATTAATGTCAAATCCCCAGCACTAAGCTGGGGATTTTTTTATGCCTAAGCTTTGCTTGTGTATAAGTTTTGCTTGTGCTTTGATTTGTTGAAAAAACCAAGAAGTCGAACTCTGCGATTTCATGTTAAAGAACGATGTGATGGAATACAAAGCAAGGCATTGTTTTGAAATCAAATTATTCAATCACTTTAGGCTGACTTGAAAATGTGCCTGTTCCATCTTTACGAAGCTCGATAAAGGCGTCGCTGTCCCCATGAGAGCAAGCATAACGTGAACCTTGCTCCGACTCAGACTTCAAATCGCAGTTTTCCTGAACAGATCCAGTATCTTGTGGATCATATTCGAACGTTGCCATAACGACATTCGTGTCTAGATCGTGTTTTTCTTGGATATTAATGGCAGATTTAGGTAGAAAAGCCGGAAGCCAGCCCTGCTCGACAATGCCGGACGCTTCCATTTCCTGATAGTTTTCAAACTTTGTGCTTACGCTATCGCCAAAAATCCCCGCCCAAATTTGAGTCGATACAAGAAGTGCCAGAGGCACAATTACGTTGCGTGTTTTCATAACGTTTATCCTTTCAATTTAAATTCCAAATTCCCCGTACAGCAAAATTGTTTTATAAAATGAAAGTGCAACATTTGTCATAGTAACGTCATGGGTAGGTAAAGGTTTTTAATGCAAAATTAAGCCAAGTTTTCTATCCAGTTCGAAAGCTGTTTAGCCTGATCGATTGCGTTGAAATGTCTTAGTACTCGATCTCTCGCAGCACGCCCCATTTGTGCTCTCTCCTCAAACGAAAGTTGAGCAAACTCCGAAATTTTCTGTGATAGCTCAGCCACATTTTTTTCCGGAACCAAGTATCCAGTCTCAGAGGTAACAATTTCTTTGCATCCCATAATGTCTGAGCAAATCACGGGGGTTCCAACCGCCATTGCCTCTTTTAGAACCAGCGGGCCGGTATCGACACATCCTGTGTCAGAAAAACAAAACGGTGCGACCAAACAATCATATTCTGCCAAGTGATCTTTCACCCAGTGATGGGGTTGTGGACCCAAAAATCGAACATAATAGTCCAGCCCAAGGCGGTTAACCTGAGATTCTAACTCTTCTCTCATTTCCCCATCTCCAATAATGTCTAAGCTGATATTGTAATGATGTATCAATGGAAGCAGAGCATTGATTAGATAATGAACACCTTTCGTTACGACCAATCTTCCCAAAAACACCAATCGAACATGTTCAGTCGGTGACTTTTCTTGCATAACAAATCGTTCTGTTTTTACACCACAGTGCAGCAGCTTTATGTTTCCCCTTGCCATGCTGTCGAAATCACGTTGCATATCTTTGCAAACAGCCACCACAAAATCGCTGGTTTCTATTTTTCTGTCGATATCGAGTGGGGACTCATAAACATCGTGTCCGTGCCCTACAAAAGAACAACCAATGTTCAATATTTTGGCAGCGACTATCGCGTGGGCAGCAGTATGCTGACAGAAATGCGCATGAACGTGGTCAACGCCCTTCTCTGCCAGTTGCAAAGCCAATTTAGCGCCGTAATAGTAGAGCGATTTCTTCGGCAAGCCATTTTGATTCGTGACAAAGTGGAGAGCCTTTAATCCACCGAGCAACGAAGTGCGTATCAGCATACGCATCGGGATTTTCTCACCAATAGTGACAACGTCATAGTTAAACACATTATCCGAATGCTCTTTTTCAAAAGTAAACACACAGACTTGATGCCCGCACGCTTGAATAGAGTCCACTTCTGTCTGGATGAAGGTTTCGCTTAATGCCGGATAGGTGGGCGTAATAAATGCCACTTTCTTCATGACCAAATTCTCACTTGATTTACCTTGTACCCTACACAGCAAAATACACGCCAATCATTCCTCCCTTTAAAATCAAACAATTAGATGCCAATGGCAAAAGAAAAGGTCATAAGTTCTCAATTTGAAAAGCAATATGAATGTACACGGCTGGTTTATCTTCAAATTGTGTCGCTTTTTCTTCACCTATCTTTTTTTAGCTATTTTTCAATAATTTATGGCTTGGCATGTTTTCTGCCTAAGTTAATGTCTATACCCAAGTGACCTCCACCTTGATTTAATTGGTATGAAGCAAATCGCAAGTTGAAGTCCTTATCGCCTGAAATCAAAACAGAAGGCAAGAAGCGAATGAAAGCATTAGCACAGTCGGCGTACTACGCCATTGGAATCATTATGATGAAAGGGGTTTCCCTTATGATGATCCCATATCTCACAAGAAAGCTTTCTGTAGTGGAATACGGGTCGCTTGAAATACTGCTTTTACTAGCCGATATCGGAACCATTATGTTTAGCTTCGGCATCATAAACGCGATGTACCGATATGTTGGGACGGCAGAAGGTGAACACAAACGCGCGCTCATTTCTAACTGCTTTACTCTCAGTGTTCTTTTTAGTGGCATTGGAGCGTTTATTATTTTCATCACGCTTCCTTTACTCATTCGAATGTTGCCAGCAGCATTCGAAAGCTATCAAATCGTTTTGCTTGCCATTCCCATTTTGTTGGATGGGCTAATTACTATTCCTATGACCCTTATGCGAATGAACGATCTCGCAAAACGGTTCTGTGTATTAAATGTAATGAAAGCCTTAGGGCAAGCACTAATGACTTTCATTTTGCTTGAAGCTGGCTATGGCATTGATGCTGTCTTGATTTCTTGCATGGTATCAAGCGTGCTATTGATGCTGTGTTTGCTTGGGTACCAAAAACAAGAAATGGGGTCTTTTGGTCAGCTTAAATACTCAAAATTGCTATTGAAATTTGCCTTGCCGACGTTAGGCGGATTCTTGTGTATCTATATGATTACAGGGTTAGATCGTTGGCTACTTGCGAGCTTTATAGGAGTAGAAGAGCTTGCGGTGTATGCCATTGCAGTGAAGTTTGCCTTAATTTTAGGGCTGGCTCTTGAACCCTACGCTTTATGGTGGTTCCCCAATCGAATCGCATTGCTACAGCAACACAATGGTAAACAGATTTGTGCCGATAATGCGATGCTTGGGACCAACTTAGGCATTTATCTGGGGATGCTGATGATACTCACGGTGCCTGGTTTTATCACCCTAGCGCTACCATCCGATTATCATATGTCGGCGACGCTTGTTGTGGGGCTGATTTTGGTGAACATGATAAAAACCGCTGGGGATTACTTAAACTTAGGCTGCTTTAGCGGGGATTCCAGCCAAGCACAGATGTGGATCCAGTGTGCCTGCGCGGTATTTGCTGTAGCTGGCTACGTTTGGCTTGTACCACAATTCGGGGTCATTGCTGTCATTGCGGTTCTTGGTGGTGCTTATTCGGTTCGCTTAATGCTGATCTACTTGGTTAGCCAGCAAAAAGAACCGCTACCTTACCGACACGCCAACTGGATCAAAAGTATTATGATTGCATTTTCAGCGTGGCAACTGCACCAATGGCTTGATGCATCCCTCACGTTTGTTCCCAGCATAGTATTGGGCATGATCGTCTCGGTATTTGCAACCATAGGATTCCTGCTTTTCGGTATTATCCCTATTCCTGAATCACTCAAAATCAAGTTGAGCAACTTTGTGAAATCTCATATGCCAACGGCGCACTAGTGCTACCGAACACGATTCAAGTCAAACGCGATCAAAATGCAAGATTTGCTGACAATACCCGTGCTCTAACGTCACGTTCCGGATAAACTCAATAATTAGGGTCTGTTTTCGATAGCAAAGCAGTTGTAAGCGTTATTCGATAGAGAGTTTATGAATCAGTCTTCGCCATTACCATTCCTGATTGCAGGTCCCATGCATAGAAAAGCCACATCGAATGAGTTGGTTTTTTGGGTGGTCACCACAGAGCCACTGTCTGGTCACTTTCAGCTTTATCAGCAAGACTCAGACAAAGCGATCTTCTCTCACGATCTAAACCAGTGCCAGCCAATTCAAGTGGGTGCTCGTGCCTTTGTTACTCTTGCTCATTTTCATGGCAATTTTCCTGTAGACGAACGCCTTGAATACGAGTTTATCTCTCAGAAAGGTAACTTCATCGAACTGTGTCCGCACTTACTCTATGAAGAAGAAAAAAGACTCTCGATAAAAATACCGTCCACCGCCGATTATATTTTGCACGGTTCATGTCGAAACCCACACCACAACGGAAAAGACGCACTGATTGCGGCGGACGCTAAAATAGCCAAGCAACCTTGGGATGAACGCCCCGATATGCTGTTAATGGCCGGCGATCAAATCTATGCAGACCATGTCGCAGGCCCGATGCTGAGTGCGATTGTGCAAGTGATCGATTTGCTAGGGCTGCCTAATGAAACGTTCAACGATGCCAAAATCGCATCGACCGCAGACTTACACGCTCATGCAGACAGCTTTTACGGTCGCGAATCTTTGCTACCTAGCTATCAAGCAGAAAGAAGTTGGTTATTATCGTTTATGCCCTCTATGCCGTCTCCGGTTTTTAGTTCTAGAGATTGCGGCAACCATTTGATCAGCTTTTCAGAGTTCTTCGCGATGTATTTGTTGGTTTGGTCGCCACAACTTTGGCAGCATGTTGCTTATTCGTGCCCGCCAACGACACTGACAAATAAGCTCAAAGCTCGATGGGAAAAAGAAAATACCCAAATTACACAATTTGTAGAAGGGTTGCCTTTTGCTCATAGGCTATTTGCACATTTGCCTACTTACATGATCTTTGACGACCACGATGTCACCGACGACTGGAACCTGACCATTGGTTGGGAGAAAGCGGCATACAACAACGTCTTTTCCAAAAGAATCATCGGTAATGGTTTACTGAGTTACTGGCTTTGTCAGGGATGGGGAAACGAGCCCTCTAATTTCAACTCGGAGTTTTTGGCATTGGCTAACGCCTTTTTTGATTCGCCAAATGTACAGAATCAAGATGCTTTCATACAGCATTTGTACCAATTCGAGAAATGGCACTACACCATACATACCTCGCCCAAAGTTGTGGTTTTGGATACTCGAACTCGCCGCTGGCGCTCAGAATCAAAAATGAACAAGCCCTCTGGATTGATGGACTGGGAAGCGCTCATTGAGTTTCAACAAGAGCTAATGCATCAAGAAAAAGTTATCGTGGTTTCTGCTGCGCCAATGTTTGGTGTGAAATTTATCGAAGCACTCCAAAAAGCGGCAACTATGATAGGTCAGCCTTTGATGATCGATGCTGAAAACTGGATGGCACACCCCGGTAGCGCAAATACTTTACTCAGCATTTTCACTCACACAAAAACACCTACCCACTTTGTTATCTTGTCGGGAGATGTCCACTATTCTTTTGCCTACGATATCAAGCTACGATTTCGCAAGTGCAGCCCAAACATCCACCAGATTACATGTAGCGGCATCAAAGCTCAGTTTCCAGAGCCGCTTCTTGGGTTCTGCGATCATGCGGATCGGTTGCTTTACTCTCCTCGCTCACCACTGAACTTTTTTACCAAGCGAAAGCGTTTGAAAGTCCAAAAGCGTAGCCCAAGCATCGAAGGAACTCGAAGACTGGTCAATGCCACTGCCATTGGAGAAGTAAAACTCGATGCGAAAGGAAAACCAGAGCGCGTTTCTATTCTCACAGGGGAAGGTAGCGAAATCGAATTTCTGCCTCTCAACCGCAGCAGTAAGCAGTAAGCAACTTATAGTCATTATTTTAAAATAGTTTGTTCCTTTTCTTTGATGAGTGCGTCTTTACCTATTATGCGCAGTGTATTGGCTGCGCTTTACAAGGAGAAAGCACATGAGCATCAAAGAAACGAATGATCTTTATCACAAGGATATGTTCAACCGCCGCGGATTTTTAAAAGGGTTTGGCGCAGCAACACTTTCAGCAACTGCACTCACCATGATGAGTGGTTGCTATTCCGCTCAAGCCAGTTATCACGGACAAAAAGCGCTGTCAGATAACGCCGTACAAAGTGACATTGTCATTCTAAATACCGCAATAGAGGCAGAACAAGAAGCCGTTGCCGCTTATCAGCTTGGTGCAGAAAGCCAGTTACTAGGCAAAGATCTATTAAACGTTGCCGTTCAGTTTCAAGGGCATCATAAAGAGCATATTGAATTGTTGGCTTCTGTGGTAACACAGTTAGGTGGAACCCCATCTGAACCCCTCAAACAGTATCAATTTCCAGTCGAGAAATTAAAACAACCTTCCGATGTACTAATGTTTGCCGCTCAATTGGAGCGAGGTGCAGTGAGTGCCTATGCTGGGGCGATCCCACTTTTTGATAACCGCGATTTTTCCAAAGCTGCTGCCAGCATTTTAGCCGACGAAGCCATGCATTGGGCAATCTTAAGGAACGCATTAGGTTTAGATCCAGTGCCAGGTGCATTTTTTTCCTAACCCATATTTCTAAATGGTTATTAGCAAAGTGATTTCTAGAAATGGCTTTGCTCATTCAACTCAATTGAGGAGCCAAAATGCGCCATCTTTATCTATTCTTTATTGGATTGGGCTTTGTGCCTTTTTCACAATCCAGCACGGTTGCCCAAGGAGAACACCTGTACCAAAGCTGCGTTGGGTGTCATTCTCCCTCTTATAATCGAACGGGGCCTAAACACTGCTTCTTATTTGGAAGAAAAGTTGGTACTCAAAAAAATTATCGATACAGCAAAGCAATGCTTGATTCTAACTGGGTTTGGAATGAAGACACACTCAATCGTTTTCTAGAAAATCCTAGAAAAGCGATTCCTGCCACTAAAATGACAGTAGCAGGCGTAACAAGCCAAACGCAGCGAATCGCCATTATCGCTTATTTAAAAACACTGGATCAGCACTCCGAAGAATGCGAGGGGTTACACGATGACAGATAATACGTTCACATCCTACTCTGATCTGGCACTCATTGAACTCACGTTAGCGCGTAACAACCAAGCAGCTGAAGTGCTCATCCGTCGCTATAATCAACTGTTGTTTCGGATCGCTCGTGGGTTCACGAACAATACTGATGACGCCATGGACATCGTTCAGGAAGCTCATCTACGTGCATTGCAGAATTTATCTACGTTTCGTGGTCCAACAGGATACGCGGGATGGCTTTCTGTCATCACTCGAAATGTTGCGTTAAATCGCCTAAGGTCGGAACAGAGGCTTGAGTATTATGGCGACCGAGAAATACCCAGCGATCAATTTCATCAATCTGTTTCGGAGCCCGTTATGAACCAGAACATACTTCAACTCCTTGAAAATGAAATTGATCAGCTACCGCTTAACTACCGTTCGGTGTTCATATTGCGCTGTGTACAGGGGTTATCTTCCAGCGAAACTGCCCACTCTTTGGGGCTCGATGTCACGGTGGTTAAAACACGATATCGGAGAGCGCGAATGCAATTGCAATCGCAAATTCGAATTCATATGGAAAAAGAGTCGATGTCGCTCTACGAATTTGCTGGTGACCGATGCGATACCATTACCCACCACGTTTTAGCCGAGTGGAACAAACAATGAATCGCCTAGGGTTGTTCTTCGGGTTGTAGAGATAAATGTGAAGAGAGTAACTGCATAATAAACGTATGGACTTGTTGAGTATAAGGTGAGTCTTCGCCTAATTTCACATTGAGCTTACGGTGAGAAAGCTCGACAGGAAGCACTTTTGCGTTACCGCCCAGAAGATTCACCTTCTTTGCAAACACCTCGGCTTGTTGGCAGGAATCTTGTTTGCGCGTTGAAGAACATACGGCAAGAAACGGAGGAATCGAAGATTGAAGTTGCAGTAACGGTGAAGCGAGTTTCCAAGTTTTTTGGCTCTCACCAAAAGCTTTCTTGTAAAAGTGATTCACTCTATCTGCAGACATGATTTTAACAATGTCATACGCCGCAGTATCAAGTGACACAGTACCAAGCCAAAGTGTTGCGCCTCGCTGAGTAATGAGCACTGGTTTGACGGAAACCAGAGAAATGAGATGCCCACCAGCTGAATGCCCCATAAGAACGAATTTGTGTCGACTGCCACCCCATTTCAAAGCATTATTTTGTGCAAATATTAACGCGTCTCTCACATCTTGAGCCTGAACCAATGGCGGGGTTTCCGGTAACATTCTGTAATTCACCGAAATGAAAACAAACCCTTCTTTTACCCACTTGTCTATTTTGGATTTTACCTGCGATCGCGCTCCCTTATCGCCAATTCTCCATGCACCACCGTGAACAAAAAAGATCACCGGAGCGTCTTTAGCGAATTGTGGAAAGTAAACGTCCAGCTTTTGCTTCTTGTGCGCACCATACGCAATATCGCGAAAGGTGCTGTGGCCGGTGGATGCGAGTGCAATCGTACTGACAGGTATTGAAATCAACACAACCCAAACTAAGCGCATAAATGAGGACATAGCCACCCTATTCAAAGTGAATTACATCAAGCTTAGTTCTCAGTACATTAAACCTCAAGAAAGCCGAATTAGATGGTTTTATCCGTTATTTGAGCGACATTTTCATAATGTGTTGAGGACCAGCCGGACCACCATGGTAAAGCTCACCATTGTCTTTAAAACCATTGAGCTCATAACAACGATAAGCCCCAGGGTTTTTGCAATTCACCGTAAGATAAATGAATTCGAACGTCTCATAACACTGCTGTAAATAGGAATGAAGCGCAGCCACAGCTTGTTTGCCATAGCCACTTCCTTGGTAACGTGTATCAACAAAGAAAGCTCTTAGCCCTAGCGCTCCACGAACAGCAAAGTCGTACTGCTCACCGTAGGTTGTATCGACAAGAAAAAATCCAACCACCTTGTCGCTTTCATTCACCATAACATGTGGGTGTACTTTGTTATCTACGTTCACCAAAATCTCTTCCATTGTACCAACAAACTTTAACTGCTCTTCTGCGACATGCAGCTCGGATACTTGGTTCAAATGTTGTGAGCTCATTGGTTGTAGTCTAATCATCTTGGCTTCCTTTCCTCTTTTCCCATTCCGAACGTAACATAGCGTAGATAACGGTATCCCACCAACGTTCTTTAAAGTATCGATGTTCAATAAACTGAGCTTCCTTTCTCATTCCAAATTGACGACACATCGCTATCGCGGCTTTGTTTGCTCCAATCGTTTCTGCATACAAACGGTGAACCGCCAGCTTTTCAAATCCAAACCCTGCTATAGCCTCTGCTGCTTCTTGCGCGTACCCAGCACCTTGAAACTCACGCGCCACACCGCACCCCATAGAAGCTTGCTGATCGGCTTCCAATCGAATGCCACACGTGCCAATCACTTCACCTGTTTGCTGTAAAACGATGGCGAGCTGATATTTACTTCGTGGTAATTCATGCGCTTGCTCAATGAAAAGATTAACCAAAAACTCAGCCTTCTCTATCGAGCAATCGTCTTCATCATAGAAGCGCTGATACTTTGAGTCTTGAGTCAACGCTATGTATGAGGAGACATCTTGGATCTCAAAATCCCTTAATATCAGTCGTTCCGTAACAATTTCAAACACTTCCCTCTCCATTTAGTATTTCTCTCTCCCTATTGTGGAGCTAGCGCGACTATACAAAAGGGAATGATATCGCGCTACTCACATGTTTAATTGCTTGATCTATTGCGTGATGAAGAAATTAATATTTGAAAATCGGATCTACCGTTAACACAATTTTTCCCACCGCCTGAAACGTTTCAACTCTCTCGTGAGCGGTTTGAATGTCATCCAGCGGATAAATTGTGTCTATTGGCGTAAGTACAGAGCCAGAACTCACCAGTGACAAGACCGCTTCCAAAGATTCTCGGCTTGGCATGACCATCATACGTGTAAATTCAATTTCTGCTTGTTGAGCTTGAGCTGCAGGGATCTCGTCAAAGGTGGACACAACTTGTCCTCCCTGCTTAACCGCGTGAAGGGTCCGACGAATAAGGTCATCGCCTGTCTTTGCTACTAAGGCGATATCGAAACGGGCTGTGCCACTCCAACTAGGATCCGTTTCTGTGTACACCTCGTCTGCCCCAAAAGATCGCACATAGTCGTACTTATGTGCAGATGATGTTGCAACAACATACGCTCCCGCCGATTTCGCTATTTGAACAGCAAAACTCCCGACCGCACCAGACGCATTATGAATCAAGACTCGTTCACCTTGCTTCAAACCCGCAATATCATGCAGCCCCTGATATGCGGTCATCGATGCAAGAGGTAAAGCAGCCGCTTCCAAAAAGCTCATCTTTTCTGGCTTGATCGATACAATATCCGCATTGGTTACGATGTATTCCGCATTAGTACCTTGCTCTCCGATGGCGGTATACGCAATCACCTTGTCGCCTACATTAAACTCCGTAACACCAGCTCCGACTTCTTCGATAATACCGGAACAATCCCAGCCCAAAATTAGCGGCAAAGTATGCATACCACTGTCTTTCAACATCCCATTGCGTATATGAAAGTCCACAGGATTAACACCACTAGCGACGACTTTTATTAAGACCTTTCCTGCCTGAACTTGCGGTTTTTCAATGTCGCCAATCACTAGCTCATCTTTGTTTCCATATTGATTAATAAATGCTGCTTTCATCTTTTTTTCCTTATGATTTGAGAACAGCTTCAGTATTACTCAATCAATTCATTCCAAATAATGCATATATAATATAGTTTTCATTCCCTAAGGGAATAAGTTGAGAATGGAACCGTGTCCAAACCAGATTTAAATCTAATATTGATCTTCGATGCCATTATGCGAGAGCAATCCATTACGATTGCAGCAGAGCAACTAGCGATGACCCAGCCTTCGGTTTCCAAAGCGGTATCTCGAATGCGCTACATTTGGAAAGATCCGCTATTTGTTAAAAAAGGACGAGGCATTCAACCCACCCCCTATGCGATCAATTTATGGGAAACCATCGCTAACCCGATCAAACAGATCGAACAAGCGGTAACACCACAAACATTTGACCCAATGAAAACGCGAACTCAACTTCGCGTAGCACTGACCGACGGTGTCAGCTATCTGTTTTGGCCACATTTAAGGCGCGTGATTGAACAAAGAGCAAAAGCCATTGATTTGTATGCCGTGCCCTTTAGAGGAGATGGTGAGCAGCTGCTCCTTGATGCGCAAGTTGATTTGGTTTTAGATTACTACCCCACATCACACCCGCACATCCACTCAAAGCTCATATTTGAAAATCACTTTACATGTGTGATGCCGCCTTCACACCCGCGAGCAAAAGACGACATGTCACTTGAAACATTCTGCACAGAAGAGCATTTACTGGTCTCTTTGTCGGGGGATCCGAAAGGCATTGTTGATAGCCGTCTAAAAGAAATGAATCTGTCTAGGCGTGTTGCCATTACAGTTAACAGCTTTTCTAGCGCAATCCATTTACTCAAACAATCAAACTTAATGAGCGTTATGCCACGCTCAGTGGTTTGTGGAGATATACACGCCGGTACACTCATCGAAAAGCCACTGCCGCTAGTTGTTCCGCCGGCACCTATTTCAATCGCTTGGCATAAAAGGAGTGCCAACAGCCAAGCGCTAAAGTGGCTTATTAATGAAGTTCATACTTGCTTATCGGAGCAGAGTGCCGTGTTTAACTGGATGCCAGTATCACCAAAGTGAAACAAAGGTATCCATTCTCTGTATTCCTCGCTATTCTCCTAGCCTTCTGACAATAAAGGATTGAAAATGCGCAGAAACACTTCACTTGATCGCTGGCTTGCCATTCCAAAACCAAAACCTAATGCCCCGTTACGCTTAATCTGTCTGCCTTACGCAGGAGGCAACGCAAACTCATTTGTTCCCTATAGTGCTTTGCAGGAACTGAATGCCGAAATTTGTGCGGTACAGCTACCAGGAAAAGGCAGCCGATTAAATGAAGCACAGTACCAAAGCATTGATACGTTAGTGGAGGATTTAGCGGAAGTATTAACCCCTATCATCGACAAACCTTATGTCATTTGGGGACACAGTTTTGGCTCACGAATTGGTTTTGAGCTTATCCGCTATTTCAAAGAGCATAAAATGCCGATGCCTATTCATTTCATTCCGGCGGCATCAAGAGCGCCTCATGAATTGAACACTCGAGACCCGATTCACGGACTGTCGGATGAAGGGTTTAAAATAAAGTTAAAGGAAATGGGCGGTACACCGGATGAAATTATTGAGCATGACGAACTCATGTCCATACTATTGCCTGGTTTGAAAGCGGATTTTAAGCTTGCCGAAACACACATAGTTAGCGCTATTGAACAACTCAACGTTCCCGTTACGCTACTGGGTGGCACAAGTGATACCATCATTCCACCTGATTCTTTGCCGAACTGGCAGGCACACTTTTGTGGCGACTTTGAATTGGAGATGATAGAGGGCGACCACTTCTTTATCGACAAGCAATTTGAGTCTGTAAGCAAAAAGCTTGTCGATATTATTCAGCGCGTTACCGATAAAAGAACGGGTTTAGCTCAACCAGCAATCTGATTCCGTTTTGCTTAATATGCGGTCCCAGCGAATATTGACCCCGTATTGACCTAGTGTTTTTACCGATGTCAGAATACAGTCACATGGGAAATTGGCAGGCAGTACCAAGTCTTCAGACAAAATGTCCGGCAGCAAAGGAAAAGCACATAAGCTATTGATCCTTTGCTGTTCAACGAGCTTTGACATGCTTTCACCGAGGCCAATTTCAACTAGTATACAATTCCCCAAATCTTCAGAGACACATTGCAGCCCTTTTGCAAATTGAACCGTTTGTTGAATTTGACTCGCCCAGTATTGCGAATGTTCAACGTCTCCTTGCTGTACCCATCTTCCCGTTATCGTGGAAACAAAAGGCGTATGAATCGGGTAACTGGGTATGCCCTCGATATAAGTGCCGAGCGTTTTGGATACATCTGTCATCAAATTGGAGTGCAGTGCATACCTTTGAGAGACGTATTCCCCACTTTCTGCATTTTCAACATATTGCTCTAACCAATGACTTAGAGGCTCTGCACCTCCCGAAACAACGCATCGATGTGGAGTACTCACATAGGAAAGGGAGATCTTTTGATCGGAGCTAGGGTGTGTCTTATTCCAATCATCCAACCATTTCACTACTTCCGCTTTCCCCTTGGGAACAGCAAACATTGCACCAGCTTGCGCATCATCCATCAGCCGTTGGCGAGAGCAGACCATGGCGAGCACATCCTCAATGTTCAGTAGCCCACTTATACAGCCCGCTACGTATTCACCAAGGCTGTCACCGATAAGGGCATCTGGCTTAACTCCCCAGTGGATAAGCGTCGAGGCGAGAGCATATTCAAATACAAAGAGCTGTACCTGACTTACAGGCTGCTTGCTGTGCACTTGACACTCACTAAAGAAGAACTCCGTTTCATCCGCTAAGTGCACATCCGTTTTAGTGAGATGCCATAAACACTCTTCCACTCTCTCGTGAAAATATTCAAAGTTCTCGTACAAAGATCTCGCGCAACGATGAGGCTGTTCCTCAAGGCCGCTAAACATAAAAACAACAGCAGGTTTGGATCTCGAGTATGCTGAACTTCCTCCCATACCCTCTTGAATGTGATTGAAATGGTTAGGTCCATAGCTTGGTGTTTTTGTGTTTCCCAGACCTGTTATAGGGCTATCTATCATTGAGCCATCTATTATTGATCTATCTGTTTTTGAACCACCCGATTGCATGAAGAGTGTTTTTGCTTCTTGATTATCCAACATAAAATCTTGACGTTTTTCTGGATGAAACATGGTTTTCGCTCCTTGAATGGAACTACGAGTCTGATGTAGCAAACGTGACTAATAGCTGTCCGAAATACGGAATACTTGAAAAATTCAGATCGTTATTCCAGATTTTTTATAGTTTATTGATTGATTTAGAAAATTGACGTCGAATCAACGAAAGTCGTGCTCATTTGTACACATTTGAAAGATTTTCGGGTCCGAAGCCTACTGCTCGGCTTTTGCTATTTTGTATTGAGAATACTTTTAAATACCGCAGTACATTCAATTATTTATAAATTTAAAATAATCACTAGATGCAAATATGGACATGGAGTGTTGCAATTTTGAATGCTAATAGCTTTTCTCACCTAAAAAGAATGGCAATGTTCGCAGCGATAGTCGAAGCTGGGAGCTTTGCCGCAGCGGCTAGAAAACTGAAAACGGATCGCTCTAAGCTCAGTAAGCAATTGTCAGAGCTGGAAGCTCAGCTAGGTTCTCGCTTAATACAGCGTTCAACCAGAAAGCTTTCGGTGACAAGAGAAGGACAGAAGGTTTACCAAGAAGTTAAGCAATTACCTTACTTGTTTGAACACATTGAATCCATCATCGCACCCAAAGAGGTGTCTGGGCGAGTATCGTTAACCATGACTTACGATATCGCTCTGAATCAGGTTTTACCTATCTTAGAAGAATTCAGAGAGATCTACCCAGAGGTGGAACTCGATTTGATCCTGAACGACCATAAGTCAGACATAGTGGCAGAAAATATTGATCTGGCGCTACGTGTTGGCAGCCCGCAAGACAGTTCTTTGATCGCCCGACAAATGTTCGAGCAAAGTGCCCACCTATTTGCGAGCCCAGAGTACATCGCAAAACATGGGATACCCAACACAGCGGAGGAGCTAGAGTCGCATTATTGGGTTTTACTTGAACAGCAATCCGCTAGTAACAACCTACAAAAGCTCTATTGCGACGGAAAGATGATCGCTATTGCGCCGAAAAACTATCACTGTTGCAATTCTCCGCTAGTGATGCAGAAGCTCACCTTGATGGGCGTCGGAGTGGGGTTATTGATTCCATGTACCGTACAAAAGGAGATCGATACTGGCGAGTTGATTCAGGTGGCGTGTGGCATTAGAAGCGAACCCAAGATCTTTAACTTGGTATATCCTTCTAGGAAACAAATTCCAGCACGGATCAGGCACTTAATTGATTTTCTTCTTGCCGCTGATATTTTTTCAGGTATGTCATATAAGGGTTGTTGAGTCAGGTGACGCATATTCCCAAGTAACCTCAAGATGCTTGGGGATATGTTAATAAATCGAGTATAACGATCTCAAAAATGCCATAGGTATTGAGACCTCCCCTTTAACATTTTTGATACCTATTTCATTTGAATATGCGCTCTAGCCATTATTGGAATGGTTAAATTAAAACCACCTAGATTAATATTCAACCAAAAGTGTTTCATAAAGTTATAAAGAAAAATACTTCAAACAAACAATGCTGATTATTCTTTTTCCTAAATTCTCTGATGAATAATTTAGCAAAGAGTAATTTAATCCCATCTGTAACAATAGACACATTAACATTGTGCCTATATAAAATGGGATTAGGTAAATAGAGTATTCAATGATGAGTAACAGTTGGAATTAAACTCTACAAAAAGACACTTTAGGCGGTATTCCACTTTGTTGTAAATACGTGTTCAAGAGAGGTCATAAGAAACTTAAAACGTTAACGCATTATAATACCCATAAAAGGAACAAGCTTAATTACTTCACAAACCATTACCCTGCTGGACACATGGATAAATCCCCCAAAGTAACTCGACATCAAACCATAAATAAAAACCAGTATAATTTCACGATTTCATGACCAATTAAAAGCTCAATAATAGCGGTACAAGCCAAAAGAAAATATTGCTATCGACACCAACCTTTAACCATTAATTAATTATGGTTAATCACTAGCAAAGACCCACCAAGAAAATAATCTCACAATAAAATAAGGGGTATTAAGTAGCTTATATATAATTCGCTCTGTAAAACAGGTCACTACAGGCCTAAGTCTTGCTCTACCTCATTTTTTGGAAAAATGAAATTAATATTTTTGTAATTTATACATAGATTGAAATTTACAGTTCTGAACAAGTTAAAGCTTGCTAATTTAACAATTTGGTACTTTAATTCACGCTTTAGTATCTAAGTTCCAATATCACTGCATTTTGTAAGTTAATTGTTTCAAATGATAATGAATTGTTAACAAAATCTTTCCTTTTTGTTTGACGTCATTTCACGTGCAATTTTCTTCAAAGCGAAGTGATTGATCTATGTATTTGGATACTTCGTATTTTAAGTATTGTCTTTGAATTTATTCTGGTTGTGAGTTCCAGGGAGGACAAATGAAAATAAAATGTAACATAAAAGTTGCATTAATATTAACATCAGTCGTAGGGCTGATTTTATTAGGCGTACTATTCTTCGGTAGTAACATGGTGTTATTCGATCCTAAGGGACCCGTTGGTCAAGCTCAGGAATCGTTGATTATCACTTCTGTTTTACTCATGGCCATCATCATTGTTCCGGTGTTGTTCATGTGTGTGTACTTCCCGTACAAGTACCGCTCTTCTAACAAAGAGGCCGAGTACAAACCAAACTGGGAGCACTCCACTAAAATCGAAGTGATAGTCTGGGCTGTTCCTTGTCTTATCATTTTGGCATTGGGTTGGATTACTTATGAAACGTCCCACTCTCTTGATCCTCGCCGTGAAATCGAGTCAGACAAGACACCTCTAACTATCCAAGTTGTTTCCATGAACTGGAAATGGTTGTTCATCTACCCTGAACAACAAATTGCAACCGTAAACGAAGTTGCCTTCCCAGCCGATCGTCCTGTGGAGTTTCTCGTTACTTCTGACACAACAATGAACTCATTTTTTATTCCTCAGCTTGGTAGCCAAATCTACGCAATGGCTGGAATGGAAAATCGCGTCAACTTGATGGCTACAGAAGAAGGCGTCTACCGCGGTATGTCTGCTAACTACAGCGGTTTCGGATTCGCGAACATGCACTTTAAGGCTCATGCCGTTAGTGAATCTGGTTTTGACGAATGGGTGAACAAAGTGAAATTGTCTGAGCAAGTGCTGAATGACACTAGCTACGACGCTTTGACTGCTAATGCAAAAGAGCAGATCAAAAAATACCACCCTGTGACCTACTACTCATCTGTCGATCCATTGCGATTCAAAGATATCATCGAGAAACATTCAGGAGCTCAAAATGGCCTATAAAGGCGACGTACATGCCGAACCTGATTTAATATTCGGAAAACTAAACTGGGACGTCATTCCGTACACTGACCCAGTTATTTTGCCCGTTATGATTGCCGCGATCCTTGGTGGTCTCGGTCTGCTAGGTTTGATTACCTACATGGGTAAATGGAAATACTTGTGGGCTGAATGGTTAACCTCTGTTGACCACAAGAAAATTGGTATCATGTACATCATCGTTGCGCTAGTCATGATGGTTCGGGGTTTTTCCGACGCCATATTGATGCGTTCGCAGCAAGCATTAGCTACGGTAGATGCCTCATATCTGCCCCCCGAACACTACGACCAAATCTTTACGGCTCACGGCGTAATCATGATTTTCTTCGTGGCCATGCCTTTGGTTGTCGGTTTGATGAACGTTGTTGTGCCTCTTCAAATTGGTGCGCGCGACGTTGCTTTCCCATTCCTAAACTCCTTGAGTTTCTGGCTATTCGTTGTAGGTGCAATCCTAATCAACCTTTCTTTGTTCGTTGGTGAATTCGCTTCGACTGGTTGGTTGGCATATCCGCCTCTTTCAGGAATGGAATACAGCCCGTGGGTTGGTGTGGATTATTGGCTCTGGTCGCTCCAGATCTCTGGTATCGGTACGCTTCTAACAGGTGTTAACTTTGTTGTTACTATCTTGCGTATGCGTGCTCCAGGTATGAAGCTGATGCAAATGCCTGTGTTCACTTGGACTTCTTTGTGTGCCAACGCACTTATCATCGTTGCTTTCCCTATTCTTACCGTTACGCTGACACTTCTGACTCTTGACCGCTACATTGGTACCCATTTCTTTACCAATGATATGGGCGGCAACCAGATGATGTACGTGAACTTGATTTGGGCATGGGGTCACCCAGAGGTATACATTCTGGTTCTACCAGCGTTTGGTATCTTCTCGGAAATCTGTGCAACGTTCTCTCGTAAACGACTGTTTGGTTATACGTCTCTTGTATGGGCGACGGCAGTAATCATGGTTCTTTCGTTTGTCGTATGGCTGCACCACTTCTTTACCATGGGGGCTGGGGCAAGTGTTAACGCCTTCTTCGGAATAGCCACCATGATAATATCCATACCCACCGGGGTTAAGATATTTAACTGGCTCTTCACCATGTATAAAGGACGTGTAGAGTTCACGGCAAGTATGTGGTGGACAATGGCATTCCTTGTTACCTTCACCATTGGTGGTATGACAGGTGTAATGCTAGCGGTACCTGCCGCAAACTTTGTACTACACAACAGCTTGTTCGTAATCGCTCACTTCCACAATGTAATCATTGGTGGTGCAGTATTCGGTTACTTTGCTGGCTTTACATATTGGTTCCCTAAAGCAACTGGCTTCAAACTGAACGAGAAGTGGGGCAAGGTTTCTTGTGCACTTTGGACTATCGGTTTCTTCGTTGCCTTTATGCCGGTATACGTACTTGGTTTCAACGGCATGACTCGCCGTCTAAATGCGACAGACAACCCAGAGTGGGCACCATTGCTTATGATTGCTGCATTCGGTGTTGCCATCATCGCAGCTGGTATTGCCGCTCAGTTCTACCAAGTCTTCATCAGTATTCGTGACCGTAAGCAAAATATGGACGAAACCGGTGACCCTTGGAATGGTCGTACTCTTGAGTGGGCGACGTCTTCTCCACCTCCATTCTATAACTTTGCAACTCTGCCAAAAATTCATGACAGAGACGAGCACCACTACCGCAAAGAACATGGAATGGCGTATCAAAAACCTGACCGCTACAAGCGAATCCACATGCCAAGTAACACTTGGGCAGGTGTAGTAATCAGCTTCTTCTCGCTGATTATGGGCTTCGCATTTGTATGGCATATCTGGTGGATGGTTGTTGTTGGCTTCCTTGGTATGATCGTGTCTTGGATCGTATACAGCTTCCAGCGCAATAAAGATTACTACGTTGAAGTTTCTGAAGTTGAGGCAATTGAAGGTCCTCATCTAGACAAGGTTTATCAGGAGCGCCCTGAATTTAACCCTGCGTCGAAAGAAACTGACACGAAACCTGCATCCCCAGCGGTTTAAGGATTTAGGAGATAATATGACTGCACATGATAAAGCAGTGCTGGACAATGGTGGTCACGATGATCATGACCACCATGATTACGCTGGCGACACTATCTTTGGCTTTTGGATTTATATCCTAAGCGACTGTTTATTATTCGGTACGTTGTTTGCCACATTTGCTGTTTTCTCAAATAGCTTTGCGGGCATTGTAGAACCAAGTGAATTATTCAACCTGTGGTTTGTAGCAGGCGGTACCGCTTTGCTACTGCTTAGTAGTTTCACCTTCGGCATGGGTATGCTGAAAGCGAAAGAGCGCGATGCGAAAGGCATGTGGTTCTGGCTTTGGACAACCTTTGCTTTAGGTCTGGGCTTCTTGATTATGGAACTTTATGAGTTCCATCACTTCAGCGCAGCAGGTGCAACGTTTGACAGCAGTGCATACTGGTCGTCTTTCTACGCACTAGTAGCCACGCACGGTTTGCACGTTTTCGCTGGTTTGATTTGGATGATCGTTTTGTATTTCCACTTTAAACGAGATGGCTTTACTGAAGACAACGAAGCGCGTCTGTCTTGCTTAAGCTTGTTCTGGCACTTCCTAGATGTAATCTGGATTTGTGTGTTTAGTGTGGTTTATCTAATGGGAGTGATGTAATGGCACAGACTGCAGAACACGGTCATGGCGGTCAAGCACATGGCAGCGTTAAAGAATATGTAATGGGTCTTATTTATTCCGTCTTACTCACAGTGATCCCATTCGCTATGGTAATGATGGATATAGGCTCTCCACAGTTGAAAATCGGCGTTATCTTGATCTGTGCTGTTGCGCAAATTTTGGTTCAGCTGGTGTTCTTCTTGCACATGAATACCTCTTCCGAGCAGATGTGGAACACGACCTCGGCAGTATTCGTGGTCGTCTTAGTTGCCATCATATTAATTGGTTCGCTTTGGATTATGGAACACCTGAACCACAATATGCTGATGGGTCACTAATCGGAATACATAATGATTTCGAACTATTTACAACTCACTAAACCTGGCATTATCCGCGGCAACCTAGTTGCTGCGGCTGGTGGCTTCTTTCTGGCCTCTCAAGGCCAGATTGACTGGGCCCTTTTCCTTGCCGTGTGTTTAGGTACGACATTCATCGTTGCGTCAGGCTGCGTTTTCAATAACTTCATCGATAAAGACATCGATGCCAAGATGAAGCGCACTTGCCAACGTGAGCTAGTACAAAAAGTCGTCCCAGTGTCCAATGCTTTAGCTTGGGCTACCATTCTGGGTATTGCAGGGTTTTCTACTCTGTTTTTCTTCACCTCTACAGTCGCTTTCTGGTTCGGTGTTCTTGGGTTTGTTGTGTATGTTGGCTTCTACAGCCTTTACTACAAAAGACACTCTGTACATGGAACGTTAATCGGTGGCTTGTCTGGTGCTTGTCCTCCTGTCATTGGGTATTGCGCAGTAACCAACCAATTGGATCTTGGCGCTGCAATTGTGTTCCTTACCTTTTGTATTTGGCAGATACCACACTCATACGCGATCGCCATTTATCGTTTTGATGATTACAAAGCGGCATCGATTCCTGTATTGCCGATTAAAGAAGGTGTAGATAAAGCGCGTACTCATATCATGGGTTATATCGTTGCTTTTGCTATCGCTTCTTTAGCTCTGACTTACTTAGGTTATGCGGGTAGTTGGTATGCTTTAGGTATGGGTCTGGTCAGTATGTACTGGTTGTACTTAGCGAAAGTAAGTTTTCAAAAAATGCCAACCGAGCAATGGGGTAAGCAACAAATGCTGTTCTCTATCGTTTGTATTATGGTGTTCTGCATTTTGATTTCTATCGACTTCTCTCCGTCAGAAATCCATGAAACTCAACAAGCATCGGTGAACATACTTCAACTCAAGGAATTCATTTAATGATTCGAAACCCAGTGAAGATAGTATTAGCATTGGGTGTCCTTGCTCTGGCAGGTATTCTTGCACTCTACGTGGACAATACAACGCTCCCTATAGGAGAGAAGCCTCGCCAGTTCAAAGACTTAGGTGGAAAATTCCACTTAAACAGTGCTAGTGGCTCTGTCGACCTTGACGAATATAAAGACAAGGTTGTTGTTTTGTACTTTGGTTACCTAAATTGTGCTGAAGTTTGCCCTTCATCAATGGGGGTAATGTCTGCTTCGTTCAAATACCTATCTGAAGAGATATACGACAAGACGCAAGGGTTCTTTGTGAGCGTCGACCCAGAGCGAGACGACTTAGAATCAATTAATGAGTTTGCACAGTATTTCGACAAACAAATTTTGGGTTTAACTGGCACAGAAGAAGAGATTCAAACCATTACCGATCAATACGGTGTTTATATTGATTTGGTTGACATGTCATCGTCTGAGCTTGCCTATACAGTAGACCACGCTTCCCGGTTTTATATCATCGACCCAGCTGGGCAGCTCGTTGACTCTCTAAGCCACAGTACAACGCCTATAGAGCTAGCGGCTCGTATTGAGAGAGCGCTGGAAGAGTACAATTCAAATACCGGAAATGCTTCATGAAATTAGCCAAAATTGGCATTGTGTGTTTTATCGCATTTTTGCTGGCTTTTTCCGTCGCCTACTACGAAAAAACCAAAAAGCCTTTCTATCAGCCAGATCCTTTACCATCAAGTGAAGTTCAGCGCTTAACGGACAAGGCTTACGTCGATTACGCTCGAATCAAAGCCACAATTCCAGGTATTAAAGTGACGTCGGGTTATCTGAACATCACAAACAAAGGTGCAGATACAATTCGCTTTACGCACGTCGAGACAGATGCTGCGAAGCATACTGAATTCCACCGTATGTTCTTACGCGACAGCCGAATGGCAATGCGGAAAATAGAGGTGATTGAAGTCAAACCTAACGAGACTTTCAAGTTAGAGCCTAACGGATATCACTTAATGCTAATGGGATTAACTCAGCGTTTTAAAGCGGGTGAAACCATAAAAGTCACATTGATACGTGATAACGGAGAGCGCTATACTCTCGACTTTCCTGTTATGGCTGTCAAAGCAAAATAGTTTGAAGATTCATCTGAATACCAAGGAGCATGCATGAAACCTACGTTAGTTCTGCTTTCTGGCTCGCTCGTGTTTTCCCCTGCTCTCGTTGCAGAAGAAGCACCTGTGACGACATCAATGGACATCATTGCAACCGAGCAAGCTCTACCATGTGCCGAAGAATTGCGAGAACTTGCACGCTCCAGCTTAAAAAAGAACCCACACCGTATGCTCGCTTACAAAAGCGACTCTAACGATATACATTTGTTCAACGCTTTAGCCGTGACCAACTACCGCGATAGAGACAGCCACGTGACATTCCATGGTATAAAAAATGCCAATGGAACCTGTGACACCTCGGTAACCGAAAGCTATGTATTGCAAACACCTTGTGCAGATGCGCGCCACGAAGCATTTAGTAAGTGGGACTTCCAAGGAAAACTCACCGATAGAACCATGGTCCTCAGCAGCAAACGCATTGCGGGGAAACAAGCGTTTCTCACCGATCAATTCACAACTCTGTGCTTAGTCACCACTCGACAACTCGTTAAAAACTAACGGTTAAAGTAAATCTAGCTGCTCAATACAGATTTATCTGAAGAGCAGCGTAAAGCCCCCTACCTGTACCACTTAACGCCCCCCAATTTAGACAACAAAGCCCCACCACTCTGTTCAGCGTGAATTTTTTGATTATTATTTATTCGCCTTTGAGCTTGTAAATAAACTACACTTTTATCTATAACTAATAATTAGGGTAAGCCCAAATCAACCTCATTGGACCTATACATTTAAACATGGAAAGGGCAATGCGACATCCTCTCACTATTTTTCTATCTCTATCACTAACCAGTTGCTATACCGACGGACACTGTACTCTAGTCCCAAGGACGGATAACGGTAAAATAGAAATAGTGTGCTCAACTCTCGAAGATAACACGCAAGAAAACCCAGCCACATCCGATGAAAATGATACAGATCCCCCAAAAAATGACGCACCTCCAACATCGGAGGACTCCGAAAGTACCCCCTCACAACCAGAACTGGTGGAGCCTAACCCAGAAGTGGAGCCTGAACCTGAGCCCGAACCTGAGCCCGAGCCCGAACCCGAACCCGAACCCGAGCCTGAACCAGAACCCGAACCTGAGCCTGAACCTGAACCTGAACCTGAGCCCGAACCCGAACCTGAGCCTGAACCTGAGCCTGAACCTGAACCTGAACCCGAACCTGAACCCGAACCTGAACCTGAGCCCGAACCCGAACCTGAGCCCGAGCCATCACTATCAGAGATTTCTGAGATATCAATTTCTGGGGACATGGTGCCGGATTCGACCATCATCCCAACGATTAGCTGTACTGAATGTGCAGGAACAACATTCTATCGTTGGCTTATTGATGATGTAGAAGTGAGTACAAGCCCGCAGTATCTTTTCACTCTATCTGATTTTGAAAAAACGCTAACTCTTGAGGTTAAAGTAACAGATTCTAATGGAACAATTTCTGATACGAGCTTTGCAAAGTTCAAGAGAACACATGTAAATAGCATTACCACTAACCCTTTTGCTTATGCCGCACTCATGAATGACAAGACTGTAGTAACTTGGGGGATTACAAATAATGGAGGAAACTCGAGTTCAGTAGCGTCTCAGTTAATCGATATAGATTCGATAGTCGCTGGCTACAGCTCTTTTGCAGCGATAAAAACCGATGGAAGTGTAGTAACCTGGGGGCTGGCATCCAGTGGAGGCGATTCTAGTTCAGTCAAAGATGACCTCATTAACGTAACGGCGATCACTTCAAACAACCATGCCTTTGCTGCATTAAAATCCGATGGAACGGTCGTAACCTGGGGGAACAGCTCACGAGGTGGTGACAGCAGTGCCGTCCAATTGAATTTAACCAATGTAATAGAAATTGTTAGCACAGAGTTTGCGTTCGCAGCGAGAAAATCAGACGGAACAATTGTCGTGTGGGGTGATCCGTTGCGAGGTGGCGATTTAGAGGGCTTATCTCTTTCTAACATTGATCGTGTCATCGGAGGAAAATATGCTTTTGCCGCGGTAGACCAGTCAAATACGGTTTATTTTTGGGGGCTTGACGCTGCCGGAGGTTTACCGATTTCTGCAATTCCAAATTATGCAGCATCAGGCGTCTCAACTGTCATCAGCAATGACCTTTCCTTCGCCATGATCAAGACTAACAACGAGCTGACAGCACATGGCTTTAATAACTATGGTGGCGATATGGGTACACTCGCCAATCGCGTAACAAATACTTCCTCTGTTTACGGCTCAAGGTATGGGTTCGCTGCATTGTTGGAAGATGGCTCCGTCGTCGGTTGGGGATCAATCGATGACGTTCTATATGGCACGGCAACGAAACCCAATTTTTACACCCCGACGGTTACCAGTATCTCAACGATTACAACAACAAGAGATGCGTTTGCTGCTCTCGAAACCAACGGTACGGTTGTGACATGGGGAGATGCCGATGATGGGGGTGATAGCACATCCGTTGCGGCAGAATTGGTCAACGTTTCATCAATACATTCCGCTCGAAGTGCATTTGTAGCATTAAAAGAGGACGGCAGTGTTGTCACTTGGGGAGATACTAGTAGAGGTGGTGATAGCTCGTTGAATTTGACGGGCACTCTGGAAGATATCGAAAGCATATATAGCTCTCTTTACGCCTTCTCAGTGATCACAGAGCAAAAAGACATAGTCACGTGGGGGCTACTTTCCCACTCAGATATCAGTTCAGTGATGAGCAGTCTTGAACCCAAAGTGGAACGAATAGAAACGTCATACGATTAGCTCCATCGTAAATATTTTCAATATGCAATATGAGTACACTCAAATAGTTGTGCGAAATCATTTATTTAGACAATTCTAATTAGTCAAAGATCTCCATTCGTATTTAAACATAAAAAATAAAAAAACTGCCTGCCAAAAAAATAAGACTCTGATTTAAAACAACAAAACTAACCAACACTTTTTACCATGAAATTTGCTATTTAGCACCAGATTCAAATTGTAGAGTTTTAGGTACATCTGGCTAAAATGAGGTAAAAAAGCCAAAGACATATTAAATAATTGTTTTTTATACGAAAAACATTAAACATCGCAATAAAACCATCAAACAAGGTCAATATCCCACAAAACTTCAAGATTTAGCTGTATTGAAGAAGATATTATTGAAGCTGATAATACTTGGGTTGGGAACATTCCCTATTGGAATGATAGTCCCCTACTTTCCCTTCAACATCTTAATCAATCTGGGTTTATACCCAACCCAAAGCCAGAACTCTGTTTCTGGCTTTTTAACGTGATGTAAGTAAAGAATAACCAGCCACGCTTGAGCTTTAAGAAAAATTTGATGGCTATAATCTTTAATGATTTCTTCGGATGTCAGTGGAAACCAAATTTGATGTATCTTTCTTAAGGTTTGTTCTTATAAACGACGAGCAAGATATTCGCCTATTCCACCTCGGAAAGATTAAACAATTAATCCAAATTGGTTAACAATTGGAATCCAAAGACGCATTCCCTAGCGCTAAAAAAGCCAGTAGCGATGCCCGAACAGAATAGTTGGCTTTTTCATTGTGCTCAAAAGGCAGTCCATTTTTCACAAACCACAGACCAATTTCGAATAATAATCGTACAAATAACAGAAAGTTGCCCTCCGTTTCTTTTATTAACAACTAATGAGAAAATGAAGATTATTAACTTATGGCTCTGCCTACATATGTTACCAATGCGTTATTCTCTCCGTACAATGCCAACCTATAATTTCGCTGTATATTTAGTCTCAGCTTTCAGCTACACTGCTCCGCTTCGCCGAAACGCTTGAAAGACAACGTCGCGCGATTAGCTCTCCATTCTCATGGTTCTTGAGCTACTGCATGTCCGACATTAAGCTCAATCAGAAAACTTAATATTGTGTATTCATTACAACGATAGACACATAGAAAACACAAAGATTTATACCGACAAATTGGAAACCGAAGCGAAACTTCAATCAAAAAAATATGACTAACAGCACCTACTACCCTCCTTTATCATCACTCTTATTCTTGATGTTTTGCTTAGCTTACGCGCAAGGGTTTTACACGCTTGTAGAAAGCTCTGTGTGGGTAGGTTTTTTCCTTACGCTCGCTCTGCCAGCTTTATTTTGGTCATTTGTAAAACCCGTTGATAATGCACGTGAACTCAAACGTATTTTTTTGCTAGAAACCAGCTTTAACCTACTCTGCTTTTTGCTATTAACAGGCATCATTGGCTTAGGCAGCTTCGACATTGGCATGAAAGCATTCATTATTGCCCACACCGTAGGCTTCCTGTACGTACAATGGAAAAAACAGGCACATTCTTCGTTCTTCTTGTCGGCATACCTCGCGATATCCATATACCTTTGGCTTGTTAGCGGAAAAGAAACATACCTGAATGAGAATGGCTCTATCATACTTTTCGGCACTAGCGTGCCTTGGCAGCTCATCGTGCTCTATTGCGCATGGGTACTGCAAATGTTGCTAGTGGAATATAAGTGGGTACTCCCTAAGCTCACCTTACTGATCACTCAAACAGCTTCTATTACTGTCGCCATTTACGCAGATGACTTTTTTCATGCACGAATTGTCACGTCCAGCCACTTAATGTTCTTAAGCTTATGTTTTCACATGAAGGACAGAGATTGGGGAGGACGCAACTTTATGGTGGCACCCGCGTTAACGCAACACATCATAAAACCTGATGTTCAATACGGTATTACCGCAGTACTCGTTGTTATTTCAGCTTGTACATCATTCAGTTTGTTTTTCTGGCGTTGATATAATCTCTAAAAGCATTTGAGGCAGCGATGTGCCCGCCTCGCTGTCACAGATAAACGTGCATTTCTCAAATTTTCCATAAACTTACACCAACGCATCTTTTACTTTATTTCCTCAAAACTTTGCATCTACCGCCTGCTGTAACTACATTTTTACTATAACCAATATAAAAATTGATGCGTATTTATTATGCCTACTCTGAGAATATGGATTTTTCTCATAAGTTTGTTGCCTATTTCTGTTTTTGCTGCAAAAGATCCTGAGTTTGCTGCCAAAAAAAGTGAATCTATCGCCTTCTATTATGGGGCGATAGATTCTGTCAGAGAGCTCATTAATTATGACCGTGTTGTCGTCACACCCACACTTATCTCAGATCGGAATATTAAAGCCCTGCACAAAGCCAACACTCGCGTTTTTGCTTATTTGAGTGTCGGAGAGCTAAGCGGTCAAACCATACCTAAATCTTTGATACGTTCAGTTAAAACAAAGAACAAAAACTGGAACAGCCATGTAATGGATTTGTCATCCAAACCATGGCAACAGCACTTACTCTTAGAGGCTGAGAATTACAGTAAACGTGGGTTTGACGGCATATTTCTTGACACACTAGATAGTTACTTTCTATTCGCGCATACAGAAACACAAAAAACACATCAGCAAGCCGCCCTTATCGACATCATTCGCTCACTAGCAAAAACCTCCAACTCACCAGAAATATTGATTAACCGAGGCTTTGAAGTGCTGCCTAGCGTGGCATCAAAAATTGCTGGCGTCGTCGCAGAGTCTCTTTATTACGGGTACAAGCCAACCAATCAACAATACGTAAAAATGAGCTCTTCTGACTCCAATTGGTTAAGCAAAAAACTCAAACCCATAAAGAAATCGGGATTAGAGGTCATAGTGATCGACTATCTCCCGGCAAGCCAGAGAGACGAGCAGCGAAACGCCGCAAAAAAACTGGTGAAAGAAGGGTATACACCTTACATCAGTGACGGAATGCTTTATCAATTCGGCATAAGTACAATAGAGCCCATTCCAAAGCGTGTGCTTGGGGTATATGACAGTAGCTTTGAAACCTATACGCAGTCCCGATGCCATCGGATGTTCTCAATGCCAATTGAGTACAATGGGTATGTACCAGAATGTATGGATGTCAACCAGCCTCAATTCGCCGATCTTGATTTAACCCGTTATGCAGCCATCTTTTTTTGGCTTGAACAAGAAACTTACACCAATACACCGCAACTCACCGACTGGATAAGAACCGTACTTAACCGTATTCCTATTTTATTCATCAAAACGCTGCCCCAAAATCAAGATCTTCTGAGCAAGATGGGGATAAAACAAGATGGATTTCTATCAGGTAAATTGGAAGTATCCCGCGGTAATGAATGGCTTTCAAACCACTACCCTTTGCCTCTTAGTGAGTTTGAGCGCTACCCCAAGTGGCAGCCCACTGATCAGAACATCACACCTTTAATTCAAATCACAGATGCAACTGGGCAGTCTTCCACATTGATGTTTAAAGCCAAGTGGGGCGGTGCTTCACTTAGTCCATTACCTGTTTTAAACCTTGCAAATCAGCGAGAAACTTGGCTCATGGACCCCTTTCACATGATGGGCAAGCTGCTTGATCTTCCCGATATTCCTATCGCTGACGTCACCACAAATTCTGGACGGCGGATTTTGACGAGCCACGTAGATGGTGATGGCTTCCCATCAGTAAGTTGGTTTCCAAAGAAGCAATACACCGCCGATACGCTATACCAAGAGGTGTTCAAACAATTTAAGTTGCCTCAAACCGTTTCTATCATTCAAGGCGAGATATCCAAAGAGGGCATTTTCCCCTCTAAAAGTGCCGATTTAGAGGCCATCGCACAAAAAATATTTGCCTTACCCAACGTTGAGATTGCCTCTCATACCTTTAGCCATCCATTCTTTTGGGATAAAAGACAAACCATTAAAGAGAAAATATATGGAGATAATCTTCCTATTGAAGGCTACAAATTAGATTTTCACAAAGAAATCAAAGGTAGCGCCGACTATATAAATCAACGTCTAGCCCCGAAAGGCAAACAGACCAAACTCATACTGTGGTCAGGCGTTGCAAACCCGACAGAAAATGTACTTAGGATTGCGGAAGAGGCAAACTTACTCAACGTGAATGGTGGAAATACATTTCTAGTCAATGGCGGAGGGAAATTTGCGCCTATATCACCCACCATTGCTTGGTATACAAGCGCAGTACAAGTCTATGCTCCCGTTCTAAATGAAAATATGTACACCAATCTATGGACCGAACATTTTGATGGGTATCAACGTGTTTTAGAGACATTCAAACTAACAGGCGAGCCGCGCCGCATAAAAAGTGTCAGCATTTACTATCATATGTATTCCGGTGCGTACCCTGCCTCTTTAAAGGTGATCATCAACCTGCACGAATGGGCAAAAAAACAAACGTTAATTCCTCTTTATCTGAGCGATTACGCCCAACAAGCACAGTCCTTGTATGAAACAGGTATAGCCAAAACATTGGATGGAGATTGGCTCGTTAGCAGTACAGGGATCCGAAGTGTGCGATTTAACGACACAAGCTTTACACCCGATATACAACTCAGCCAATTGGCAGGATGGAATCAAGGACCAGACGGTAACTACTTCATTCTCACGTCACCAAAAACAAGATTCGTCAAAAGATCGAACCAGAAAAACCAAACAAGACTCGTTCATTCAAATGGAAAAATCCTTAAATGGGAAACAGCACAATGTACGAAAGGTAACTGCGCAGAGTCTTACAAAGTGCATTGGGAAATTGAAAGCTATGTGCCTTTAGAAATGGTCATTGCCAATGCTGCGCAGTGTCAGTTGCAAACAACACTGCCTTTTGAGGCTCAAACTATCAAAAAGAATCGCACCAAATATTTAATGAAAACGTCTGGCTATGTGAGTGGGTCTCTTACTTGCCCCTAAATATGAACACTAAAAGACTCAGGAGCGCAGTGTATGTGCAGCCAAAAGAAGACCGTTCGATATGATGTTGATCATGAAGGTAATCTGTTCATCACCAAAACAATACTGGTTGCTTTGGTGGTTTGCGCGACGTTAGCGCTGTGGATAGTTACCCCTGATGAAAAAAATCTTACCGAACAATTGTCTCGCTCTGAATCACCAAGCGTTTCACTCGCATTTTTGAAAGAACTTCGTAGCAAAGCCCCTGACAATAGAGACATATCACGGCAGATGATCGCCACGTTAAGCGATAGCGGCGATTACGAAACAGCAAAAAACTTAGCGAAACCTTTACTGCTCAAAACGGATGGTACGAAAGATTGGGATACCCAAGTTTTGTATCTCGATATTTTACTAAAGAGCTACCACTTAGAGAAAGATGACCAAGAAACAAAAGCCGAAATTCGTGATTTCATCAGCAGTTCGATACCAATAAAAAGTCGGAAATACGCACTCGCATTCGCCGATGGCGCCCAATCTATAGCACTGCCAAGCCTGAGCTTTGAGATATTGCAACCTCATGCTAAAAGCACGGATCATTACTTCGAACTGATCGATTTAGCACTTCAGAGTGCGGATTACCAAAATGCCTTAGCCATACAGCGGGACATTTTTGAAGAGACCCCCTCTCTAGAGAATGCCAAACGTCTGCTTGATTTGTTCACGTCATCGGGCTCTTTCCACGAAGGGGAAACATTTGTAAAAACCTACGAAGGAGAGTTAAAACTTCGCCCTGAATTCATACGGTTAACGGTAGAGTACGCTATATCAGTAGGAAACACGCCACTTGCTATCTCCCAACTTAAAGTGCTGTCAAAGCTGGCCCCTTCCCCTCCCCTGATAAGTATCACCGCTAAACTCGCCGTTTCTCAAGGGCGACTTCAAGAAAGTATTTCGTTGCTAGAAACGACCATCGTATCCGACCCTTATCCCGAAGATCTTGCTCAACTGCATACGCTCTATACATGGGTAAACGATATTCCAAATGCATTAAAAATGAGCTTAGCGCTGCTCGATCATAACCCCAGTAACCTTCAACTTAGAAACGGTGTTGAAGAAGCCCGTGCTATGGGAGATTTAGCCAGTGAGAGCGCCTTTTATCAGCGCTTAGTCGAACGAAACAAGCTCGACATAACCGAGTACTCCAATTGGTTGAATGCGTCAGAAAAAGCGAGAGGTACCGTTTATACCCTGTCACTTTTGAAGCAGTTACAAACCTTCAGACCCAACGACATAGACTTGCTCTTTCACGAAGCTCGGCTTTTGTCTTATTTAGGGCAAACCGAACAGGTCATCGCTATTTGGCATGTCCTGGCACAACAACACACTCCAACAACGAAAGAGTCCGAGTTCTTCTATACGTTTTTCATTCAGAGTTTCGAACCAAACAAAGCACTAGAAGTACTCACCACCCCAGAAGATTGGCTTAGCGCAGGCAACGAATACCTAAACAAAGTCTTATCACTTGCATGGGAAACCAACAACCGAGAGTTGGCACTCCTTGCCATTAATAAGCAAATCGAATCTTCCTATCAGCAGGTTGATGTCTACCGCTATGTTCGCCTCAATACGCCATTAACACCAAACACGATTGACGTGCTTACATCCATTTTCCAAAAAAACCAAAATGGCGCAGCATTGTATGAAGCACTGCAAGCTGCTTGGAATATAAAAGATAAAAAAAGATTTAAAGCCATTAAAGCATTAGCGTTGAAAGAAGGTGTTTTTGATAACAATACTAACGCTCAAATCTATTACGCCCTATCAGAGGTAGATAAAGGCAATATCGGGCTGGCTTATGCCCATTATGACCAGGCACTGAAAATCTCTCCTCATAATCCGGCAGCCGTTAGCGGTTTGCTGTGGCTATCGCTCGAATACCAAGACTTACCAACAGTAGAAAGTGTGTATAACAACAATAAACACCCGCTAAGCCAGACCCCTGAAATGTGGCTTGTCTTCGCTAACTCTGCCAAAACGCTCAAGTACACCAAAGAAGCCGACTTTTGGTACACAAAACTTCTACAAACCAATGAAAGAAACAGTGCTCCTGCACTCCTTAGCTACGCTGAATCGTTGGAAAACTCTGGTGAAATACGGAAAGCTTATGAGCTCAGAAAGTACGTCGCCATACAGTTGACCGACCAACTGTTTCAATCAAAAAGCGGCCGCGCAGCGTATCAGTCCTTAGTGGCGTATTTTGTTTCACCATCAATTGCTAAGCCAAAGGTCCAGTCGGATATTTTGGCGCAAACTTCCACCAAAGACGTTGAGCAGCGGTTTCAAGTTTATATGAACAACGTAAGCCCAGATGACGCGGTATTTTGGTATCACTGGAGCAAGACTCACAATATTGTTTTGCCGGATTCTCAAGCCCTCTCGCTGGCCATACAAACCAACGACAAAGAAGAAGTCCAACGCTTGTTGAGCGAAAGCTTAAACTTGAGTATTACAGAACAGTATCAAGCGCTTCAGTTCACAGGTCAGCATTATAATGCGTGGCAGCTTGGTCAAAACGCACTTGGGGATATAGGGCTGCCTGCTCTTGAATATCAATTAAGAAAAATGCATGCCCCAAAAAGGCAAGACTACGCCCATGGCATCAAATCGTCGGTTCTCACTAATACCCAATGGGACATGTCGACCTATTCCGTTGAATATTTTTCGCCTCATCAAAATGGAAATTGGAAAGCGAGTACCCATTATCAAATCACGGAATCGGTGGACACATTCCCTACAGCGTATGCCTCCAGTGAAAAGCGCGTCAAAGGCAATTACGCACACCTAAAAGATACACGCTCTTGGTTACTTGCCTTCGATTTAGCAGACGGCATTGGTGACAATAGAATGGGTGTCAGCGCCATATATAAGCCAAAGCTAAATAAAGAATGGCAATTGTCGCTCAATGTAGGAGTGGATAATGCTATTTCAGCAAGCCAACTTCTGCATTTAATCGGTCAATCCAACAGAATTGGTGGAAATATTACTTACCAACCGACCGCTTATGAGTCACTCACTGCTCAGCTCAATTGGCATGACATTACTACTCGGTTTGGGGAAAACGTCGGGCATGGGTGGGATCTCAACATTCGAGCTGCAGAGCAATTGTTCTTTAATGACCCGGCATGGCAGCTTTACGCCAATTATGCGACGCAAAAAGCACACCTTTCAGATGACCCTCTGGATAAAACTAATCAGTGGCTCTCTTCTCGTTTTCCCATAACCACCAGCACCCTCATTAATGAAGATTACGAACAAATTTCGCTAGGACACCGGCTTTGGCACGGAGCTCCAGGTTCTGCTGGTACATCGACGCCGTCACCCAATTATTGGCTCGATATGGCAGCAAATTACAATACGAAAACGCATCGCTCTGGGCTCGCTGTAAGCTCTGGCATTGGCTGGAGGTTAGTAGGGAACGACGAGTTGTCTCTTACTGTGGATTGGCAAAGCCAAGATCGAAACGGGCAAGAATCCATGCAAATTTCGCTTGGTTATCAATATGGATTTTAAGGATACCTTATGAAATATCTGACCATTGCACTGACACTTTTAGGGCTTACTGCATGTGCCACTTACCACGTGCCGGACAGCGTCACTTTATATTCCAATAAAACATGGGTCATCATGCCGATGCAGAACCACTCAAACACAGTATTGGCTGCCGAGAAAGTGGAGCGAATTCTTAGAGCTCAGCTATACAAAAAAGGCGTCAATGCAGAACTTTACCCCGTCATGGAGAGCAACGATTTAGCCAGCATATTAGACACTTCCATCAAACAGAATCATGCCAAAGATTGGCTCTTACAGCAGAATGCAGACTACATAATAACGGGTTCCATCGAGGAGTGGCATTACAAGAGTGGTTTGGATGGGGAGCCCGCAGTCGGCATCTCTTTAGAGATCATATCGGCAGACAAACAAACCGTGTATTGGCGCGCAACGGGGTCACGAAGTGGATGGGGAAGAGAAAGCGTCAGTCGCACAGGGCATATCGTTCTTGAAGCCTTACTTGATGGTATCGACATTGAACAACTGCCAGAGCCCACAAGCTCGAGTGACCTTGAATGAGAAAGTTCTTACGCCATCTCGTAATGGGGTTTAAGCACGATACCGTCGCTTGGCTTGAAACGCTTGTTGTTGCGATAATTTCGACCTATGTTTGGACACGATCTGGTGTGTTATTACCGAATTCCCATGACAGTTTCTTGTGGCCAATCATTGGTCCTCTTCTGATTTCTCTTCGATATGGCTTTGCTAAAGGCGTGATCTGCGCACTTGCTATGTCTGCTATGCTCGCGGCACTTTTAGAACGCTCAAATCTGATTGAATACTTCCCTAGCTATATCTCGGTTGGAATGATGTTAATCATCATGATTGCTGGAGAATTTCGCGACCAGTGGGACGATATTACACAAAAAAACTTAGCAGAGTTTGAATACATAAATCAAAGAAGGGCAAGCCTAGCGCAGAGTTATCAATTACTTAAAGTCTCTCATGACCAACTTGAACAAAGAACAGCCGGTCAAACGGTTAGCTTACGGGCAAGCGTCAGTGAGCTGCAAAAGATTGCGACACTGCACAACGAGCGCCGATTGGAATTCTTAGGAGAACCGATTCTCAACTTACTGTCAGAAATTGGAGGTATCGAAGTCGGCGGTATCTACAGTGTTGATAGCAAAGATACTGTGCACGGAAAACAGCGCGCTGGTTATGAAAAGCTGAACCCGCTACCCCACGCCGAGATCGGCACCGATCATTTGTTGGATACGAGCGACCCCATGTTCAAGGACATGATGGAGCGCAAACAACTGCTCTCCCCTGCTAAGTTAGATGAACACCACACCCACAGCTCACGCTACCAACTTTGTATTCCGATGGTCGACACACACGATGACCTGCAAGGGTGTATTGTTGCAGAAAGCGCTAAGTTCTTTATGTTGACGCCTGCTAATATTGCGCTTTTATCGCTAGTTGCCAATCATGCTGCCGACTTGCTTTGCGACGCCATCGTCGCACCCATTTTGCAAGAATCCGACAAAGAAGCTTTTCTTCGATACATTGACCGAGCCGAGCAAAACAGGCTTAACCAAGGCATTGACAGCACCCTTGTGTATTGTGTCGATCATGTTGGTACTCACCACGAAACACTTCAATCTATCGTCAAGTTTCGTAGAGGTGCCGATGTCTATTGGTCGTTTACAACGTCCTCAGGAAAACCAGCGCTAGCCGTACTATTACCGCTCACCAATGCCAGCCACGCAGCACAGTATGTTGGGCGCTTAGAAAAGCTTCTTCAAGACGATCTAGGTGACCACCGAAATGAAGTCAGTATTTGGGGACCTTGGGTCATAGATCGAGATGATCAAGACATCGATGTCGCCATGCGAGAACTAGGAATTGTAAATGACCATATGGCTATTTTTGCAAGCCATCGCTACTGAAGCCATGGCGGTATACCCTTTGATGCAGCCTTCGCCTGTAGCATCGGAGTGGTTAGTCGCTTTAGGTTTACACATTTTTTCCAGTATCAGTATGGCGTTATTTGTTTGGAAAGCGATGCCACAAAATTTGCAAGTTCATCGGACAACGACGTTCGTTTTCCTTTTCACCTTCCACCTTTTTCTGCCGATTGTTGGCTTCATAGGGTCAACGATAAGTATCGTCGTGTCCCTTCATTTCCCCCACCCTCACTCCGACATTACGTGGCAAGCTTGTAAGCACCTCGATTTGTCTTCCCCTGATAAAGAAAAAATTGAACCCCACTTTGGTGCGGGGGCACTACGAGAAATTCTTTTATACAACAAAGATTCAGCCAGAAGACTGCTTGCCATTCAAGCCGTACAGTATTTGCCTAAGCAGCAATCTGTTCCCCTTCTTCAATTGGCGTTAAAAGACTTAGACGATGATGTTCGGCTTTTGGCTTATGCCTCGCTAGAAACCATAGAAACCGATGTTAACCAATCAATCTCTCTATTTAAGAAGCAGTATAAACAAAGTAATAAAGCCGAAATTGCCTTTGATATTGCCCAGCAATACTGGGAACTCTGTTATTTGGGTATCGCGGATGGCGTTATTAAAAATTACTACTTAGAGCAAGCCGAGGCGTTTTTAATTTCAGCCAACAACATTCAAGAAAAAGCGCCATTCAACCTGTTGCTAGGGCGAGTATATTTAGAACAAAAGAAGACCGAGCTGGCCGAGATCCACCTATCCAAAGCTCAAACTGGAGGGTTAAAGATGACACAAGTTGCTCCCTACCTTGCCGAAGCCGCCTACATAGCCAAAGATTACCAAAAGCTTCAGCAATACTTGGCTTACTTCCCATCGGGTCAAAGCTCCAAGTTAAGCCAGCTTAAGGCGTTTTGGTCATGAAAAAAGACGTCGATGTTTGCCTATTATTGGAAGGGACTTACCCCTATGTAAGAGGTGGTGTATCGAGCTGGGTGCATCAAATTATTTCAGGGCTCCCTGATTTCACTTTTCACCTAATTTTTATTGGCGGGCACCCCGATTTCTATGATGAAGCCAAGTACACCTTCCCAGATAACGTGGTTGGATTTGAAGTGCATTACTTGCTCAATGAGCACCCAAACACGGGAAATGCTCATACGAAGAGCGACAAAGAAGCATTCCTAATTTGGAAAACACTTCTCGATTCCTTTGAAAATCCAGACACCCCAATTTCAGGCGATTTACTCAAACAATTTGCTCTAGCGGTAGGAAACCGCAAATTATGCCTTAACGATTTTCTCCATAGTAAAAACTCATGGCAGATCCTGACAGAGAAATACATTAACAACGCATCGACAGAATCTTTCGTTGATTTTTTTTGGACATTTCGAAACATCTATCAACCGCTTTTCATTCTTGCAGGCATCAGCCAGTCTTTACCGCCAGCTAAGATATACCACAGTATTTCTACTGGGTACGCAGGATTCCTAGGTAGCCTTTGCCATCAGGTAACCGGTAGACCTCTGGTCATTTCGGAACACGGTATATACACCAAAGAACGGAAAATAGACCTTTCGCAAGCCAGTTGGATCAAAGACCGGCACAGCGTAATTGATATCAGTATGCATCGAGAAATGGAGGCGGTAAGAAAGACATGGATACAATTTTTCGAGCAACTAGGGTTAACAGCCTATCACCAAGCATCTCAGGTCATTTCCTTATTCGAAGGGAACCGCCAGCGGCAGCATCGAGATGGCGCCCCCAAGACCAAAACCAAAGTGATTGTAAATGGCATAAATCTATCTCGATTCGAACAGGCTTACCAGCAAAGACCGAACACACCGCCTCATGTCATTGGGCTAATTGGACGGGTTGTCCCAATCAAAGACATCAAAACCTTCATTCGAACCATTCGAATCGCGGCGGAATCGCTCCCTGATATAGAGGGGTGGATTATCGGTCCATCAGAAGAAGATGAGAACTACCTCAAGGAATGCCAGTTACTCATAGAGAGCCTTGGACTGTGCGATAAGGTTTCTTTGTTGGGTAACCAAGACGTGACTGAAATGATGCCAAAGCTAGGTGCACTCATTCTAACGTCTATCAGCGAAGCACAGCCGCTCGTGCTGTTAGAAGCTATGGCATCTGGTATTCCTTGTATTTCAACTGAAGTAGGTGCCTGTCGCGAAATCATTGAAGGTGCAGGCAACAGCGATGACGTCTTTGGTTCTGCAGGCGCTGTCATCTCTATGGCAAGCCCTACGGAAGGGGCAAAAGCCATTGTTGAGTTACTCAAGGAACCTAAGGTTTGGCAAGAAAAAGGGGACAATGGGCGGCAACGTGTCTGTAAATACTACCAAGACAAGGACATGTTTGAGGCGTATCAACATTTATACAAGGAATCCATTCAATGGCAGGAATAGGCTTCGAAATAAAAAAGATACTGAAAAGGGATTCGCTGCTTTCCATATTCGAAGCGTATGGGTTAGCGGGCATGGTCAGTTCAGGCCCCTGGATTATGTCTATTTTGGCCCTGCTTACGATAGGGATTATCAGCGCTTCCGTTGTTTCTCCGGCCATTGTTATTGTGCAATTTTTAGTAATTGTGACTTATATGATGGCCTGCTCTCTCATCATAAGTGGGCTTATCCAGCTTCTCATTACCCGTTTTATCTCTGATCTTATCTACGCGAAAGAAGAACGTCATATTATTCCCAACTTATTTGGTGCGATGACCATCGTAAGTATCCTTGGAGGAGGTATATGCAGTATTGCCCTGTTCTTATCACCTGAGCTACCTGCTTTGGTAAAGGTCACTATTTTTGTTACAACAGTTCTGCTTTGTAACCAATGGCTTGTCATCATTTTTTTAAGTGGCATGAAAGAGTATTACCGCATTTTCACGGTTATCGCTGTCAGCTATTGTTCAATGGTGCTGGCGAATTACATCATTGAGCCCAATGGTCTTTTCGGGCTTTTGTTTATTTTTTGTCTAGGGCAAGCGTTACTCACTTTCACCTTTCTTTTTTATGTTATTCGTCACTACCCGCCAACCCATATTGTTGCCTTTGACTTTCTAAACCCTCGCAAAGCCTTTTACTCACTGATTTTTTGCGGAGCTTTCTACTACTTAGGCGTATGGTTAGATAAGTTCGTATTTTGGGCAAGAGAGGAAACCTCACATCAAGTTATCGCCATCTTTCGAGCATCGTATATTTACGATTTGCCTATATTTATCGCTTACCTTGCCATCATGCCCGGCATGGCGGTATTTATACTCCGTATGGAAACCGACTTCGCAGCGGCTTGCTTAAAATTTTATGACGCCGTGCGCGAAGGCGAAACGCTAGAAACCATCGTTCACTTGAAAAACAACATTGTCGTTGCATGTAGGCAAAGTATTTACGAAATATTCAAAGTTCAAGGCATTACGTTAGCGTTACTCATTGTATGGGCAGAAGACATTCTCAACATACTCGGTATCGACTTAGCCTATTTACACTTGCTGTATGTAGATTTAGTGGGCGTGAGTTTTCAAGTATTAGTTATGGCCATTTTAAACGTGATGTTCTATTTGGATAAACGGTATTCGGCTCTGATACTTTCATTCATCATGGCTGTGCTCAACTTTTCATTTGCTCATATCAGCATTGACTATGGCCCCATATATTACGGATACGGCTTTGTCATATCGATGGTGCTCACCAGTGTTGTTGGATTTTTGATGCTGAATAAGCATTTTTCAAATTTGGTCTATCACACCTTTATGTTGCAACGCACCTAGCAAAAAGCCCTACGCTAAGGTAGGGCTTCACAGCATCATAGTTCCAGAATTAGAACGTAAAACTAAGGCTTGCTTATCGCATCGGTTGGATCGGTTCCTGCTTGATATTCTTGCAGGTTAGTCGCGCCGTCGCCGTCGGTATCCAAAGCTGCATCAAGTGCCGAAAGATCATTCAAGCCATGTTGATTTTCAAAGGCTTGAGACATGCCATCGCCGTCTAAATCCGCGATGTAATTAAATGAAGCGTTCAGACCGATGTTGTAGTAAACCGTACCGCGATTCGCGAAATCCGCATGGTACATTTCTAAACGAGCACGAATCGGCTTCTTAAAGTCATTGGTTTCTTCAAAGTTCACTTGCTGAGAGCGTTCGCATCCGTAAACACCAATTTGTTTGTTGACTCCATCATACAGTCGAATGCGGCAGTTAAGCGCCGAGCTTATATCGGAACGTGGTATGATAACAAACGACTTCAACGTATCGTATGGTGTTGCGGCATTGAAGTATGTTGTTTTGTTAACGCGACCTTGCAGGCTAACACTGCCCGAGAACGTACCTGGTGCGTATTTGTAGCTAGGAGAAACCACCTCAGGTGCACCCACAGATAAGGCATACGATTCGGTTGTTGCCGCGGCAGATGCATTGGCTGTAACGCGCACTAACATACGCTCTTGATTTGCTAGCCCTAAAATCAAGTGTTCTACCCCACCTTGGTATTCCACCCACGTTGGAGAATTCACGCGCAATACTTCGAGTTTCCAGCTATTTGGTGCCAATTGATCATCAAGGAATAGCTTAATACCATCGGTACTGGTTGCTTCATACAAGTAGTAGTCGGCATCAATTCCTGTATCCATGTTAGCGGTTACGCTGTGCCATCCCTCAGAAAATGGTGTAGAGGTTTCAAACGTGTCGTTGATTTCGTGTTCATCAAAATGCTTCGTCGTAATGGATCCGAACAAAATGGCATCGTTGGTTGCTTTAGCAACAGTAATTTGCCAATAGTACTCGCCAGCTTGGTTCAAGCTGTGTAGAACTTCGCTCCCCTTTCCTGCTACAACAGATTCCGTTCCAACCTGTTTAAATTGACCATTAATATGGTGATAAAGCTTTAACGAAGCATCCGTCACATCATCCAGCTGGTTCATAATGCTGGTGATCTTGGTAGGCTCAGCGACTGAAAAGTGAACACAAACGCCGCTACCAGTATTCAATGTGGCATTGTAGGAAGCATCAAGTTGAATGGTCTGACAAACAGGTTTATAGGCTGCTTCAGCTGAACCAGTCGCAAAAGCACTGGCATTAAGCTGCTGAGGAACTGGCGCTGCCTGAGCGATATCTTCAACCTGTCCGATAGGTAAGAATGAAGTTGCCAATGCCGACATGAGAACTGCATTTATCATAATTATTTCCATCTTTTATACAATTAAGCACATATGTAATAAAAACGGATAAATCACGCACTCTCTAATTCTTTACTGTTGCTTCATTGTCACAATTTAAAAATCAAATCCGACCAGTTCATCACACTAAAAATCGATCACAATCTTGCTATCAAATACTAATCTTCAAATATGTATCAGAATATTTCACTACTAAGTGAAATATCACTATATATCCGGATACATATTTCCTTTCTAATCAGCTCAAGACCTTTCAAATCACAGTGGCAAAGCTTTTCAATTCGCAGTTACCCCTCGATGTTTTGTGGCTCTTAGTTTTAAGGAAAATTTAAAAGCCCAAACATTTCGGTTTGGGCTTTAAGAGGTAAAGCGAGTTTGTTGAGAGTGATGTTTTAATGAGGATCGGCTTCAAACACTTTTGCGCCACTATGAATGAGCTGCCATGACGGTCTGGTGGCGGCATGCTCATGGAACAGAACCTTAAGATTAGGATCGGAATCCAAGACATTTGCTACAACAGGGAATTCCGACTCATCCGACAAAACCTCGCCAAGGCTCGAACCACATTTTTTACAAAAACATCGCTTAAAAATGAAAGGAGGCTCAGGGGTATACTCAACCACTTCATCCCTGCCAGATACCCATTCAAAACTCGCTTTTTCAACCATAAAGAACTCCGATACGCCTAATTTTCGGCATCGGCTGCAATGGCAAATACCAAGAAACTTCGGCTTCGAGTGAAGTACAAATTTAACGGTTCCACAGCAACAGCTTCCCTGAATCATATGAGCCTTCCTTTTCTATAAGAGAATGGAAGGTTGATGGTGTCATACAACCTCGACAAAACCTGTCAGGAGAGGTGGGAGGAGTGGGATGAGCCAGCTAAAATTGATACAAAAATCTAACAGCACAGCTAATTCAAAATGTGTATTTCGTTCTTTTACCTATGGACATTTAACATGAGTTTTAACACCAGTAATTGGTATTCATCAAGAATATCTTCATATTCCATTTCGGATCGAAGTGATTCATTTAACGCAGCACGCAGCGCCTTCATATCCTCTGGTGAGTAGGATTCTAGGACGTTTATATTTATGACGTCATCAATGCTCATGTCGTAGTAATCAATTCTCTCCTCTATCTGGTCTAACAAAATCTGATATCGCCGATTATGCGCGCGCCACTCGGCTTCTATCAATTTGCTTCTCATCAACTGAAGTCGAGCACGATTGGTCGCCATTTTTCCAGCTAACGAAACTTTCAAATCTAATATGGGTAACGAATCTTGTATGGGTAACGAATCTTGAGTGTCCTGCCCTCGCTCTGCTACAAAGTACCTCCCTAAAGAAACTAAGACCAATAGTGTTACTCCATAGATAAGAATAACTTTATACAGCAAAGGAAGGCTGTTACCACGATATCGACGTAATATCGGTATCCCCTTCTTTTGCTTCCGATTTTGTAACCCATTTGTTTTGTCACTCATTTTCATCGCCTCAGGTACGGAAATGTCGTGAGAACACATTCAAGGAGAAGTTTGTCTGATTGCGCAAACAAATCGGATACTGGTCGACCACTATTAATCGCTAAATCGCTCATGGCGGATTGCCGCTGTTTTGTCGAAAGACTTTGTGTGTTCAGCGTCACTAGAATGACATGAGATTTTGAATACATTTCGATCAATTGAATTTCATCATACAACCCTAAGTCAGGAACCGGGCTAAGACCAAATTTAGGCATCTTTTTAGGGGTGTGATTTAAGATAATGGCACTAGGGTTAGCACCGCAGATTATGGCTGCACTAGTGTAAAAAGACGGAGACCGAAACATTCCGTGCCCTTCGACAACAAAGAGATCCGGACACTCAGCAACGTTAGCTTTTAAGATGACGTTCTCGAGTTCCCCGGCGTAAAACTTAGGAGGAACAAATTCAAGCGCAGCACCATAGAGAGTGCCATGCGTTAACCCAACTTGACTCGTTGCAATTTTAGTAACGTTCAAGCCATACTCAGTCAGTACTTTTGCTAACGTATTAGCGGTTGAAAGGCGACTGATTGCCGAATCATCTCCCATGATGACAATACGTGGGGCGGAGACCTCTTTTATTTTATTAGTAAATCGATGAAAAGGCTCACCTGAATGCAAAAAACTCCAGTCTCTGATTTGAACATCGTATTTTTTACATGCCGTGGTAATGACCGGATCTTGATTGAGAGTATCGTATCCGCCATGAATGATATGAATACCATATTCAATAGCAGTTAATATAACCCGCCTTTCCTGTTCACTGATAACCTTGCCAGAGACATACCAACCGAATACAAGAAAATCTGGGATATTGTCCGAGTATAAGAGTGCAGTCGCTAAATCACGGCATATTGGAATGCCGTTTGCTACACCAAATAGAACCACACCACTGTCTTGCCCCGCCTTTGTGCTATCAATAACAGCAAGCACTTCAAAATGCGCACTCGCAACAATAAGCCCGTTGGCTAGATGACAGATATCATCCCCAAAATGACCTTCGCAATATATGATCGCCGTCTGAATTCGCCCATCTTCCGGCTCTATAAAGACGGAAAAGTCGGATCTAATGAGGCAGTCATCCCCGTTGCCTTTTTCATTACCACAACCAACAACATCCTTGTCTAAGTTACACATATTGTCACCCAGAAAACTGTTCGTTTAGGGGGACATTAACCAATTACTGACAGCAGCCTTTGTCCACACTAAAACTATGGAAATTTTATGCTAGCACAGACATTTCGTGCTGCATATACACCTCCAATGCTAATAATAATCATTGTGAACAAATCCACATTTCTGACCAAAATAGCTCAAACCCGACTTGGTTACTAAGACTAAGGGATGAGAAAAGCACTTCTTCCGTCGGATTTCGTGCGGGTTGTGGTAGGCGCACAATATTCAACTTGCCCCCTATATGTATCAACGCTTAGGAAGCAAACTCTCCCTTCGATAGATACCACAATTGGCGATAAACACGAGGTTTATTATGCAACTGAAAAAGCTAATGGGAACGTTATACGGTTGGCTCATTGATGCCAGACCCAAGATACGCTCTTTGAGATACAATTTATTATTTTGTTTTTTTTTAACACAGCCCATGACAGCGGTAGGTGTCACTTGGCAAGACATAGCGAATGACGCCGTCACACCTGAAAACGTGCTGATGTATGGTATGGGACCCAAAGCGCAGCGGTACAGCCCTTTAACTGACATTCACATAGGAAACGTGAGTAAACTCACTCCGGCCTGGTCTTTTTCTTTTGGTGATGAAAAGCAACGAGGACAAGAAACACAGGCGTTAGTGTACGATGGGATCATTTACGTCACTGCTTCTTATTCGCGGATATTTGCGTTGGATGCTAAAACGGGCAAAAAGCTTTGGAGCTACGCACATCGGCTTCCCGAAGGAATACGACCTTGCTGTGACGTAGTCAATCGAGGCGCTGCTATTTTTGGAGACAACGTCTTTTTCGGTACGTTAGATGCGGGCATGGTCGCGCTAAATCGAAAGAGCGGTAAAGTGGTCTGGAAAGTCCGGTTTGAAGACTACAAAGCAGGCTACACGATGACGGGTGCGCCAACGATTGTCAAAGACAGTAAAACAGGTCAAGTTCTTCTTATTCATGGCTCGTCAGGTGACGAATTTGGCGTTGTTGGGAAACTTTATGCGCGTGATCCGAATACCGGAAAAGAGATCTGGATGCGACCTTTTGTCGAAGGTCATATGGGCAGACTAAACGGTAAGGAAAGCACACCAACAGGTGATCCAAATGCCCCCTCTTGGCCTCGGGATAAAGACGGCAATCTCGTTGAAGCATGGCATCACGGAGGCGGCGCACCTTGGCAAAGTGCCAGCTATGACGTAGATACAAACACCATTATAATTGGAGCAGGCAACCCTGCACCTTGGAATACGTGGAAACGCACATCAGAAGGCGGTAATCCTCGAGATTACGATAACCTATACACGTCCGGTCAAGTAAGTGTCGACCCTACAACTGGCGAAGTGAAATGGTTTTATCAACATACTCCGAACGACGCATGGGACTTTTCTGGTAATAACGAATTGATTTTATTTGAATACCAAGAAGATGGAAAAACGGTCAAAGCAACAGCTCATGCAGACAGAAATGGCTTTTTCTACGTTATAAACCGTGAAGATGGCGATTTTATTCGAGCCTTTCCCTTTGTAGACAACATCACATGGGCCACCCATATCGATAACACAGGACGACCTGCGGAAGTAGAGGGGCAACGCCCACCAAAACCTGCACAAGGAGAAAGACAAGGTAAGGCTATCGAAGTCTCCCCTCCGTTTCTGGGTGGTAAGAACTGGAATCCTATGGCATACAGTCAAGATACTGGATGGTTTTATGTTCCAGGTAATCACTGGAAAGAAGACTATTGGACTGAGCATGTCACCTATAAAAAAGGCGCTGCTTATCTAGGGCAAGGATTTCGGATCAAGAGAATGTACGAAGACCATGTTGGTATATTACGGGCGATGGATCCCATCACCGGAGGAATCAAATGGGAGCATAAAGAACCGCTGCCACTTTGGGCGGGCGTGTTAGCGACCAAAGGAAATTTGATATTTACTGGCACTGGTGATGGCTACCTAAAAGCCTTTAACGCTAAAACAGGCCAGGAGCTTTGGAAGTTTCAAACGGGCTCCGGCATCATCTCTTGCCCTGTAACTTGGACACTAAACGGTAAGCAATATATCGGTGTCGCGTCTGGCTATGGGGGTGCCGTTCCCTTGTGGGGAGGTGATATGGCCGAGTTGACCAAACCAGTACCTCAAGGAGGAAGCTTTTGGGTTTTCGAAATACCGGATTGGGCTAACTGATATGTACCCGACACTAAGAAGCCAATCAAAAGTAGAGGCTAACATGCGTATTTCCTTATATTCGCTTGTTCTGTTAAGTGCACCATTTTCAATTGCTGAAGAGCTCCCATTCCCTACAATCAATGGTTGTGAAATGAAGCCTTATACTCAATGCACGGAGATGGACTTTAGCGGTCAAGATTTATCCAATTTGGAACTCACTGGTGCTGATTTTCAGCGTTCTAATTTTAGAGGTGCAAACCTAAGCCATTCCATTTTAAAAAATGCTAATTTAAAGAAAGCAGATTTTACTCAAGCAAAGCTGTTTAGAACCGACCTTCGTCACGCCAATGCAAGGGTTGCTAAATTTGATAAGGCCAAAATGAAAGCGATAAAAGGCTGGGCGATGTTTGCTCAAGTCGCTTCTTTCAATGGTGCCGATCTTACAGGGGCAAACCTTGAATTTGCCCGTGTTTCCAAAGCGACTTTTCATGGAGCCATATTGGAAGCCGCAAATTTAGAAATGGTATGGGCGACAAAAACGGACTTTTTTAAGTCCAACATGAGGAATTCGAACCTTCAAGAAGCGAAGTTTTATGGTGCTAACTTAAAGGATGTCGATATGACAGGTTCCCGAAAGCACTATGCCATTTTTCAAGATGCGAATATGCAGGATTGTACTCATTGCCCTCATAATTGGTAATACATATAACCAGTTCTAACCTCCTCAGAACTGGTTTTTTTTTAGCTTTATGAAAATATATAAAGCACTGATCTGTAAATTTATATTGTTAACACCCTACCAAAACCCTTCCTTTTAAGCTCAAAAACAACCAAAAAAAGCTCTTATAGTTAAGAATTTAAATATTAAAACCATATTTAAAACATAATTTCAATATAAAAGAAAAATAACTTCACAATCACCACAGTCACATAATCGCTCTCAAAAGCCCACTTCATACACAATGAAAAATAAGTTCATAAAAATTATATGTGATTGTTTTTAAAAGAAATAAATAACTGTACCATTAAAACACGGCAATCCTCAAAACACCTAACCACTTATTTTATAAGGTTTTATTTAAATACTAAATAGTATGTTTTCTAAGCGCCTTTTTGACACATTTATAATTAAAATGTTAGCATATTTACAATAATTACAATTTAGCACACTTTTTTACACACATTCTGGAGAGGAGAATAAATCATCGATTCGAAATTAGTTATTAAAACTTCAAACACTCGTTTATATTTTACTTATTTTTCACCTGTAGATTATGTAACTCCTAATTGACTGACTTCTTATTCAATTAACGTGAATAATTAATTTCCATTACTCATATAACAGTCAAAAATAGATTTACGAGGAATTTTTATAGGCATGTTTAAACTATTCATACCCTTAACAATGATCATCCTAGTCGGTTGTAATGCAGACTCTGAGACGAATACCGTTCCTGCAAAAAACGCTATTACATTGGATCAAAGTACTAACTCAACACAACCAAAAGAAACTGTAACTGTTCTGCCGGAGGCAAATACAACGACCGTTATTGAAGGTGGCGAAACGTCCAACAGCAATGATAAAAACACCATAAAGAATCAAAGGACTTTCATCTCTGATAATTCGAGCACTTCTAACGAAAGTGAATCTGAGTCCACCAATGAAGTAGACGAGCCAGACGTCGATCATTCAACTGACAACACCAATACGGACAGTGATTCTGACACTCACTCCAGCACCTCTAACGAAAGCGAATCTGACTCCGCTAGTGAAGTAGACGAACCAGACGTCGATTACTCAACTGACAGTACCAACACCGATCAGGAACCCACAACCACAGATAACACTGAACAAGCAACAACCGAATCTACCGAGTCGACCAGTACCGATACCACATCAGAAACAACCAGTTCTGAAACGACCGCTGAGCAAGCAAC
>NZ_PIZL01000043.1:0-45902 GCF_002835515.1 Vibrio sp. vnigr-6D03 | reverse complement strand
TCTTGCATTGGTGTGTTTGTTCTTGTTGGCATTTGCCTTTAGGTGAGTGCTATCAGTGAATAATTGTTGCCCCGCCACTAAGCCCTTAGCCATAGCCTGCTCAACGATATTGATAAAAATACGTTCGAATATGTCCGTACCATTGAAGCGACGAATGCGGTTTTGGCTGAGTGTCGAGGCATGGATAACCTTCTCCGTTAAGGACATTCGTAAGAACCATCGATAGGCGACATTCACTTCAATTTCTTTCACGAGCTGTCGCTCGCTTTTTATTCCGAAGAGGTAGCCAAGGAGAATGATTTTAAACAAGCGTACAGGGTCAACGGGTGGGCGCCCATTATCTTTACAATAGAGGTGAGCGACTTCATCACGGATAAATTCGAAGTCGATGGCTTTATCAATCTTGCGAACTAAATGTTCTTTAGGAACGAGTTGTTCCATGGTGACCATTTCAAGTTCGTACTGTTGAGGAGAAGGTTCTTGAAGCATGTTGGAGTATCCATATTCTAGTACCCCTATTAGATCAAAGGTCTAGCCTGATGGCTAGACCTTTGTCAGCAGTCTGAGGCGAACCATCCGGTTCGCCTTTAAAGTTCTTACTGAAGCTAAAAACTAGTCTTCGTAATTCTCAATGCTTGGGCAAGAGCAAATTAGGTTACGGTCGCCGTAAACGTTGTCTACACGGTTAACCGTTGGCCAGTATTTCGATGCTTTTGCTTGTGCAGATGGGAAGCACGCCAGCTCACGTGAGTAAGGGCGGTTCCACTCATCTTCAGACAAGTCAGCTTGAGTGTGAGGGGCATTAACCAATGGGTTGTTGTCCAGTGGCCATTCGCCTTCTTTCACTTTAGCCATTTCTTCACGGATGGCGATCATCGCGTTACAGAAACGGTCTATCTCAGCCAAATCTTCGGATTCCGTTGGCTCAACCATCAGCGTACCCGCAACTGGGAACGACATGGTTGGCGCATGGAAGCCGTAGTCCATCAAACGTTTTGCGATGTCTTCTTCACTGATGCCGGTTTCTTCTTTTAGCGGACGAATATCAATAATACATTCGTGCGCTACGCGGCCGTTGGTGCCACGGTAAAGAACAGGGTAGTGAGAACGCAAGCGTTCCATGATGTAGTTTGCGTTTAGAATCGCCAGTTTCGTTGCTTCCGTTAAACCTTGTGTGCCCATCATCGCGATGTAAGCCCAAGAAATTGGAAGAATCGAAGCACTGCCTAAATCGGCTGCGGCTACTGCGTAATCTTCGCCCTGTACACCGTTTTCGATGTGGCCAGGCAAGAAAGGCGCTAGGTGCGATTTCACACCGATAGGACCCATACCCGGACCGCCACCACCGTGTGGAATACAGAACGTTTTGTGTAGGTTCAAGTGAGAAACGTCTGAACCGATAAAGCCTGGAGAAGTTAAGCCTACCTGCGCGTTCATGTTTGCGCCATCTAGGTAAACTTGGCCGCCAGCCTCGTGAACCATTTCGCACACTTCTTTCACTTGCTCTTCGTATACGCCGTGCGTAGAAGGGTAGGTGATCATAATGCTTGAAAGGTTGTCTCTGTGTTTCTCGATCTTAGCCGCTAGGTCGTCCATTGCGATGTTGCCATCGTCGTCACACTTAACGATAACGACTTTCATCGACATCATTGAAGCAGTGGCTGGGTTAGTACCGTGTGCTGAGCTTGGGATCAAACAGATGTTACGGTGACCTTCGCCACGGCTAGCGTGGTAGCGCTGAATCGCGATAAGACCTGCGTATTCGCCCGATGCACCCGAGTTCGGTTGCAGAGAGAAGTCATCGTAGCCAGTGATTTCACATAGCTTCTGTTTTAGATCTTGAGCAAGTGCTGTGTAACCAGCCGCTTGGTCTAGTGGTGCGAATGGGTGAATCGCGCCAAATTCTGGCCAAGTGACAGGGATCATTTCTGCGGCTGCGTTCAATTTCATTGTGCAGCTGCCTAGCGGGATCATACCGTGAGTCAGCGAGAAATCTTTGTTCTCAAGCTGCTTCAGGTAACGCATCATTTGCGTTTCGCTATGGTGCGTATTGAATACAGGGTGAGTCAGGTACTCAGATTCGCGACGGCATGCTTCTGGAATTGCTGCAAATTCGTTGCCTTCAATTTCAGCAGACAACGTTTCCACGTTTTGCTCTGCACCGAATACGCCAAATAGCGCTTCTAGGTCTTGAGTTGTCGTGGTTTCATCAAGGCTGATACCGATTTGGCCATCAAGTTGACGCAGGTTGATGTCGGCTTGCTGTGCTTTTTCAAGCAATGCTGCCGTTTTGTCGCCTGTGTTTAGTGTGATGGTATCGAAGAAGCTGTTATGAGCTAGCTCGTAACCTGCTTTCGTTAAACCAGCTGCCAAAATAGCCGTTAGGTGATGCGTACGGCGAGCGATAGTGCGTAAGCCTTCTGCACCATGATACACAGCAAAGAAAGAAGCCATGTTCGCAAGCAGTGCTTGAGCCGTACAAATGTTCGATGTCGCTTTCTCGCGGCGGATGTGCTGCTCACGAGTTTGCATCGCCATACGAAGCGCTTGGTTGCCTTTTGTATCGATGGAAACACCGATAACACGGCCAGGCATGGTACGTTTGTGCTTGTCACGAGTGGCCATAAATGCCGCGTGAGGACCGCCGTATCCCATTGGAACACCAAAGCGTTGCGCACTACCGATAGCAACATCAGCGCCCATTTCTCCAGCCGGTTTCAATAGGGCACAAGCGAGTAGATCCGTTGCAACCGTAACAAGCGTTTTGTTTGCTTGCGCTTTAGCGATGATATCGCTGAGGTCACGAACTTCACCCGTTGTACCCGGATATTGAATCAGAGCACCAAATACATCGTGCTCTGGCAGAGATTCTGCTGTGCCAGTGATTACTTCAAAACCAATAAACTCGGCACGAGTTTTCACTACCGCAAGAGTTTGAGGGTGCACGTCGTCAGCGACGAAGAACACGTTGCTTTTGCTTTTACCTGCACGCTTACACAAGGTCATGGCTTCAGCGGCTGCTGTTGCTTCGTCCAGTAGGGATGCGTTGGCAATTTCCATACCCGTCAAATCCATCACCATTTGCTGGTAATTCAGCAATGCTTCAAGACGACCCTGAGAAATCTCAGGTTGGTAAGGGGTATAAGCTGTGTACCAACCAGGGTTTTCCAGCACGTTACGCAAAATCACGTTCGGCGTGAAGGTGTTGTAATAACCTTGGCCAATGAAAGTACGTTTGATTTGGTTTTGGTTAGCAAATTTTTTCATCGCCAGAAGCATGTCTGCTTCGCTCAAAGGAGCTTCATCACTCATTGGTGACTCTAGGCGAATTTGTGCAGGTACGGTTTCTTCAATCAGAGCATCCAAGCTAGATGCGTTAACCGCATCCAGCATGTGTTTTTGTTCTGATTTATTTGGGCCGTTGTGGCGCGCAATAAACTCGTTGTCCGTGCTTAGGTTGTGAAGTAACTCTGTCATAATCTCTATCTACCGCGACTCGTCGATTATTTATTCGTCTTCAAGACCGTTATGGTACTCTTCCGAATCTTTCAGGTTGTCCAGTTCTGAAGCATCTTCTAGCTTCACTTTAACGATCCAACCGCCTTCGTACGATTCTTCGTTAATCAGTTCTGGGCTGTCTTCTAGCTCTTCATTGATTTCAACAATTTCACCAGTAATAGGCGCGTAAATGTCTGACGCTGCTTTTACTGATTCAACTAATGAGAAGCTTTCGCCCGCTTCAATGCTGTCGCCTGCTTCTGGCAGGTCTACGAATACGACATCGCCAAGCATCTGCTGAGCGTGCTCTGAGATACCGATAGTAACGGTGCCGTCACCATTGTCTTTAACCCACTCGTGGCTATCAGCAAACTTCAGTGTATTGTCCATTGATTTGTCTCCAAAAATTCCCAGGTGATGATTATTATTGGTAAAGCGGGAAGCGACTGCAGAGGTCTTTCACTTGCTTTTTAACGCGTTGCTCGACTTCTGCGTTGCCTTCTGGGCTTTCTACTAAGCCATCCAGCACATCGCCAATCCACTCTCCGATCAGTTTAAATTCTTCATTTCCGAAACCGCGGCTTGTTCCGGCAGGCGTACCTAAGCGAATGCCTGATGTAATCATAGGCTTCTCTGAATCAAATGGTATGCCGTTTTTGTTACATGTGATGCCTGCACGTTCCAACGCTTCTTCTGTTTGGTTTCCTTTCAATCCTTTCGGACGAAGGTCAACCAACATTAGGTGCGTGTCGGTACCGTTGGTCACGATGTCACAGCCACGATTTTGCAATACTTCGGCTAAAACTTTTGCGTTACTTACCACAGTATCAATGTAAGTCTTGAATTCTGGACCTAATGCTTCACCGAACGCGACGGCTTTGGCGGCGATCACATGCATTAAAGGACCGCCTTGTAATCCAGGAAATACTGCGGAGTTAATCTTTTTGATGATGTCTTCGTGATTGGTAAGAATCATGCCACCACGCGGCCCACGAAGTGTTTTGTGCGTTGTTGTTGTTACAACGTGTGCGTGAGGTAGTGGGCTAGGGTGAGCGCCTGTTGCGATAAGACCGGCAATGTGCGCCATATCGACCATCAGGATAGCGCCAACTTCGTCTGCAATTTCGCGGAATTTAGCGAAATCGATAACACGTGGGATAGCACTGCCACCCGCGATGATCATTTTAGGTTGGTGCTCTTTCGCTAGTGCAAGAACATCATCGTAGTTAATTTCTAGAGTTTCTTTGTCTACGCCATATTGAACGGCGTTAAACCACTTACCAGAAAGCGCTGGGCGTGCACCGTGTGTTAGGTGACCACCAGCATCTAGAGACATCCCCAAAATGGTGTCTCCAGGTTGCAGCAATGCCAGCTTAACCGCGCCGTTTGCTTGCGCACCAGAGTGAGGCTGAACATTTACGTATTCACAGTCGAATAGTTTCTTTGCACGTTCAATGGCAATGGCTTCGACGGTGTCTACGTGTTCACAACCACCGTAGTAACGGCGACCTGGGTAACCTTCTGCGTACTTGTTTGTTAGGCATGTGCCTTGGGCTTGCATTACCGCTTTCGATACGATGTTTTCAGAAGCGATAAGCTCAATTTGGTCGTTCTGACGAGCACTTTCTGCTTGGATTCCAGCGAAAACAGCGTCGTCTGTGGCAGCGAGGTTAGTAGAGAAGAAGTTCTCAAAGCTGTGATTTTGGTAAGATTTGTTGTTCATGGCAGATAACCTTCCATTTGTCTGGCTAGTATGGCTCTAAATTGGCCGTGTTCTTTAATTAAGCCAGGCTTCCTTTGTTTCTCTGAAATGGCTTACGTTTTGAAGCCATTCCAGCGCGAGTCTGTGAACTTCTCATTTCTGCCGTTTACTACGTAATGGGTTTGGCAAATTCAATCTAAAACGATGTTTTAGCCAAACGTTTGCTTTTTCGGTGCGGATTGTAGGGTAAGTTGCACTCGAATGGCAGTGTTTTTTGTATGTAAATGACCTATTACGTAATACGTTAGAAATGTGCGAGAAAGTTCCCCATCTAACAAGGTCGTAACATAACGTTAGTTGAGTAGACAATCAATCAAAAATTTCCTATTGGAAACATGTTTTCCTATTTTGCTACATGGCGCACTGTTTAATTTCATTCGACTACTTTCATGTTCACGCGTCTCTGTGCACAATAAAAGAACAGCATTAGGAAGTACGAAAATAAGAGGGATGCATGTCTGAAGACATCTACGATGAGTACCCATCAGTAACGCTTGCAAAAGAGCCTCAAGACGAGAATATCGAACCGTTAAAGCTTGGGAAGCGCTTAAAAGAAATCCGAATGAAGCTTGGCTTAACTTTGGAAGATGCAAGCAAGCGTACAGGGCTTGCTCGATCCACGCTTTCTAAGATTGAAAACGAACAAATTTCGCCTACGTTCCAAGCCATGCAAAAACTGGCGAACGGTTTGCGAATAGATATGCCTCAACTCTTTGAACCACCAAGAAAAAAAGTGGCAACGGGTAGGAGAGATCTTACGCGTTCTGGAGAGGGTAAACCCCACCCAACTCCCACCTACGAGCACGAGCTACTGGCCACTCAACTTTCTAATAAAAAAATGATGCCGTTTAAAAGCCGTATACGGGCAAGGAATTTTGAAGATTATAACGATTGGGTTCGTCACGACGGAGAGGAGTTTCTTCTGATCTTAGAAGGGGATGTTTTGTTCTTTTCAGAATTTTATGAACCCGTTCCGATGACCGTTGGCGATAGCGTTTATTATGACGCCAATATGGGGCATATGTTGGTCTCGACCAGTGATGAAGATGCCCAAATTTTGTGGGTGACGGCTAAATAACGTTAAATTTCTTAAGTTTCTTATAGTGAAAGCAAACGTTTGCTTTGCTTTCATAACTGCTTCATTTAATAAGATATTTCACAGTAAACACTCAAAAAACGCACCAATGTATGATGTAACAAAGTTGTGAAATATCACAATTTTACTGATCTTATACGTCCGATCGGTTTAAAAGCGAGTCAACTTTATCTACTATTGGAAACAAATCTTAACTTTGTAGAAACATCTGTGTGTCTTTGCAAAGGGAAAAGACAGTATTTGATAATAAAACATCATCGACTGTCTTTGTTTTTATAAAAGGGAAACGAACCGTTACCTTTTTAAGCCAGTTTTAAAACGTCGACAAAGTCAGCCAGGGCTTGGCGATATGGAGAATACAATGACTGAATTACTGAAAACCCCACTGCACGCGCTTCACGTAGAAGTTGGAGCGAAAATGGTACCGTTTGCAGGATACGATATGCCTGTTCAGTACCCATTGGGTGTGAAGAAAGAGCACTTGCATACACGTGATGCGGCTGGCTTGTTCGATGTATCGCACATGGGGCAGCTTAAGCTTCACGGTCCTGATGCGGCGAAAGCGTTAGAAACACTAGTTCCGGTTGATATTGTTGATCTTCCAGTAGGAAACCAGCGTTACGCGTTCTTCACAAATGAAGAAGGCGGCATTATGGATGACTTGATGGTGGCAAATTTTGGCGATCATCTATTCGTTGTCGTTAACGCAGCGTGTAAAGAGCAAGATATTGCCCACCTACGCGCTAACCTGCCTGAGTCGGTAGAACTAGAGCTAATCGAAGATCGCGCTTTGCTTGCATTGCAAGGTCCAAAAGCCGCAGAAGTACTGGCGCGCATTGCACCTGAAGTATCTGAGATGGTGTTTATGGATGCTCGTTCAATTGAGATTCTTGGTGAGCCTTGCTTGGTGAGCCGTTCTGGCTACACCGGTGAAGATGGTTACGAGATCTCTGTATCGGCTGGTAAAGCTCAAGAATTGGCTCGTACGCTAACTGAATTCGCGGAAGTAGAGTGGATTGGTCTTGGTGCGCGTGATTCATTGCGTTTGGAGTGTGGTCTTTGCCTTTACGGTCACGATCTAGACACAACAACGACACCTGTTGAAGCAAGCCTATTGTGGGGCATTCAGAAAATTCGTCGTACAGATGGCGAGCGTGCAGGTGGTTTCCCTGGCGCAGACATTATTCTTGAGCAAATCGCGACGAAGAATGTTTCTCGTAAGCGTATTGGCTTGATTGGTCAAACGAAAGCACCAGTGCGTGAAGGAGCAAAGCTGTTTGATGCAGATGACAATGAAATCGGCATCGTAACCAGTGGTACTGCGGGTCCGACAGCGGGTAAGCCAGTTTCTATGGGTTATGTAAAAACAGAATTTGCTGCCATTGGTACAGAGGTATTTGCTGAAGTACGTGGTAAAAAACTGGCAATGACCGTTGAGAAAATGCCGTTTGTACCTCAGCGTTACTATCGCGGCTAATTTTAAATTTTTCGAAAATCTGAGCGGCTATTCTTTACGGAATAGCCGCTTTTTTTTTGACCCGATGTAATGTGATGCTTACGAGCGGTTACGTTTGAAACATCGAATATGCTGTATGAATGGATATAATGATCATCGACTACAAGATTGAGCGATGCTTAAATGAGCCATCGTAAAACATAGAAATAGAGGGGTAAGTATGACTAAATCTTTGATTACATTGCTAACGATGATGCCTTTTACTGCGATTGCTTCCAATAATGTCAACCCAGCAATCGTCAATGGGAGTGTGGCGAGCAGTACGAATTACCCTTCCATTGCCACACTTTTTATTGATACGCTTGAATACGATGGGCGTTATTCCACTGGCAACTATTGTGGGGCAACCATCTTAGATGCTAATCATGTACTGACTGCTGCACATTGTGTTTATAACAATACGCTGGCGAGTCTGTTAACAACGGTTGTCCCTCAATTAGATAATGAAGAAGATTTCCCCTCTAAAGTTCAACCCTTTGGCGCGAAACAGCGAGTTCGAGTCAGCGCGATTTATTACCCAGACAACTACTCAGATTCCAATCAAGATCTGCTGCCTAACGACATAGCAGTGCTCAAGTTGGAAACCCCTCTTACGTTTTCTTCAAGTGTTTTCCCATCTATACCATTAACAATGACGGATTCTATTGAATCGACATACCGCGCGACTTCGTCTGCTGTTTTTACTGCGGTTGGTCATGGGAACACCCAAAGCAATAATGATGATAGAAAACAGAAATACGGGTACTTACCACTGCTTAAAACCAGTTTGGAAGTTGCGACCCCAGCAGAGTGCAGTTCAACATTCGTCAACGGCAATAAGCTAACCGATAGCCATTTATGCTTCAAAGACACTAATACTACATCTGGGTTATTGAACAGTGCATGCCAAGGTGACTCAGGAGGCCCTGCTTATTGGACGGACCCTAACTCACAAATACAATATCAAGTTGGTATAGCAAGCTTTGTCACCAGTACATGTGGAAGTTCAGATCAAACTAAAGTGACCTCTGTATATACAGAAGTGAAAGACTATCAACCTTGGATTGCTAGTGTGATCGCTGGCAATGAAACGCCAAAAGCCATTTCTAATGATGCACTCAGAAGAGAATGGTTGCAGAAATACAGCTTAAGTCCAAACACAAGCAGCAGTAGCGGTGGGTCTATAGGGTGGTTAGCGATGGCGCTTCTAATGTTTGCCAGTATTGCTCGAAAACGTAAGTAATCTATCACGCTGTAAATAATAGAGGGTCTCATTTCATATGAGGCTCTTTTTTTTATTTTTTCCGTCACCAGATAACTTACTGATATTGATGATGTAAATAAAGTGTTAATAATATGTTTTTATAAATTGGCTCAGCGTCGAGGTGCGATGTTCAATTAATTTATGCCGTGTGATCTAAATCTCTCCTACTCTTTTTATAGAGCTTAAATATCTTTGGGATGTTTATTGGGGAGAGTTCTATGCGCAATGTGTTGTTATTAATGCTTGTTTTTTCGGCTCAGTACGCAGTCAGTGCTGAACAAGTTTCACCAGCAATTGTTAACGGAAACAACGCTTACATTTCATCTTATCCTTACATGGCAAGCCTCTATTACGATAGACGTGAAGATTACGGTTACTACGGTAATTACTGTGGGGCAACCATTCTAGATGCGAAACACGTAATGACAGCGGCACATTGTGTCCAAGACAATTATTACAATAAATATACCACTGTCGTATTGCAGTTAGAGCGCGAGGGGGATTTTAATAGCGCGCAAAAAATACCCGCGAAATCTTTTTATTATCGAGATGACTACCGAGACGGATCCTATTACCTATGGGAGAATGACATCGCGATCATTGAGCTTGAATACGCGATGGAAGGGGTTCCTTCTTCTCAATTTGTCCCACTACCTGTTAGTGGTGATGACGCAAACTATCGAGTTAACGGCGCAAAGTTTCAAGCGGTAGGGCATGGGAACACCAAGTCCAACTACGACAGTTCTGACCATCTACTTCAAGTGGCGTTGGATTACGTTGACCAAGTAACTTGTACCGCTTTTGCATCGGTGAAAGGAGGGCATATTTGTACAAAGGGAGATTACAACGCGACATCTGGTCTTCATGGCGCTATTTGTCAGGGGGACTCTGGTGGACCGCTACTCTGGTTTGATGGATCCAAATACCGACAAATTGGCATTGCGAGCTTTGGACCTAGCGTTTGTGGCAACCCTTCGGTCTCCGTTCATGGGGTGTTTACTGAGGTATTAGATTATGTTCCTTGGATAAATAGCGTATTGGCTGGGAACGAAACACCGAAATACTCTGTTGACGGCTCAACCACAGGAGGCGTTGTCCCTAAATCAGAGCCAGAGGCTGAAGCCACAAGCGATACTAGTTCTGAAGCGGGCGGAGTTAGCCTATTGGCAATGATATTGTTATTGATTGCTGCCTGCTGGAGGCAGCAAGTTACATTACAAGGCAGGCAAAAGATTTTTATCAGGTAAGCATTCAGGGTAATTACTTGGTAACTCATGTGGCGGGCAAGCAATGACTTGCTCGTTGTTTTCACCGCATTCTCTTAAGTAGACGAGCGCTGCAAAGCTACTGATTAATTCAGTCGGGTAGATAGGGCCAGCATCGCGTAGCGCTTCCATTTCTTCAAGATGCTCGTTTTGGTAACAAGCAATTTTCTCGGGGCTTTCAACGATCCAACGTGGGAAGTAAATGGTTCCATGGACGATGTAGTCTACGAGATTGAAAGACAATGAAACGTCTGTTCCTGTTGGTTCAACCCAAGAAATTCGAAATACGTCTTTTGCAATCTGAACCATGGCCACTTCTTGATCTTTTACCCAGCGCCCGCCAACGATGCCACTGTGAACACGATAGTCGATAGTGTGGTCGTTCTTTACGTAGCACTCGTATCGCCAGCCTTGGTCGTAATCGTAGATAACACTTTTCCCAACGATACCGCTAAGGTCTTCTTTGTTGAAACTCATGGATTTTCCTTGTTGTTTTTTAGGTCTAAGTACCTTGGAATGGGTGAGTCTTTGCACTGCTTTCTTTTACTTGAACTGAGGCAGCTTATAAGACTCTGAATTCCGCATCATAGATTTTATAAAATGAAAAAGTAAACGAGATATGCATGGATTTATGATGTTCTGTCCGATTTCATTATCTTTGCAGTGGTGGCGGGATATTAGGAGGAAACGAGAGGTCGAACGGGCGAAAAACTAGGGGAAGAGCGAGAGAGCAACCCTTTTATTCGTTTAAGAGTAAGCGGAAGCCCCAGAGCTGGGCTAAAAAAGCGTTGAGTAAAGCCTCAAATACTTTCGAGGTATTTGAGGCTTTTTACTGAGGCTACGTGCGTATATTGAACACGAAGACTACGCTGTGACGGCTTTAAGCTCTGCGTGTTTTTTTAATGCAACGTATCCGAATCCGGTTAATGCTGTTCCTGCAGCGATAGCGGCCAAATACATCAACACTGGGCTGATAGCGTTTGGAATGAGCAAAACAAAAAGCCCACCATGCGGCGCAAGTAGCTCGGCACCAAACAGCATAGATAGCGCGCCAGTTAAAGCACCGCCAGCCATGCAAGCAGGGATTACACGCATTGGGTCTTTCGCGGCAAACGGAATGGCACCCTCGGAAATAAAGCACAGTCCGAGCACAAAGGATGCTTTTCCGGCTTCTCTTTCACTCGCGTCGAATTTATCTTTAGCGAGGAATGTCGCCAGCCCCATACCTAGTGCTGGAACCATTCCTGCCGCCATGACTGCTGCCATTGGTGCGTAAGTTTCTGTTGCAAGCAAACCTACACCAAAGGTATATGCCGCTTTATTAACGGGACCGCCTAAGTCGAAGCACATCATTGCACCTAAGATTATGCCGAGTAAAACAGCATTGGTGGAACCCATTGTGTTAAGGAATTCCGTTAACGCGTTCATAGCGCTGGAAACAGGGGTGCCGACAACGTAAATCATGATCAAGCCAGTAAACAAGCTTGCAACAAGCGGGATGATCAAAATGGGCTTTAATGCTTCCATCGATTGCGGCAGCGACACTTTATCTGCTAACCATTTTGCAGAATAACCAGCAATGAAACCTGCGGCGATACCACCTAAGAACCCTGCACCAGTCGAACTTGCGAGCATGCCCCCTATCAAGCCGGGCGCCAATCCAGGTCTGTCTGCAATGGAGAAGGCAATGAATCCAGCTAAGATTGGCACCATTAAAGCGAAAGCAGAGCCTCCTCCAATCGTCATTAGTGCTGCGGCGAGAGTTCCTTCTTCTTTGAACGCTTCAATGCCAAACACAAAGGAGAGAGCAATGGCTAAACCGCCAGCTACCACTAATGGAAGCATATGTGACACACCTGTCATTAGGTGTTTGTAAGCGCCTGTTTTTTCTTTTTTAAAGTTTGTTGAAGATGCATTGCCAGAGTGGGTATAGATTGAAGCTTCTTTAAAGGCCAACGCCACTTCCTGCTTAGTCTTTTTCAGTGCTAACCCTGTACTTGTGCGATACAGAAGCTTGCCGTTAAAGCGTTCCAGCGGTACTTCTATATCAGCAGCAATGATCACGAGATCCGCGTTTGCGATGTCTTCATCCGTCAATTGGTTTTTTGCGCCAACTGAGCCACGAGTTTCTACTTTGATCTTATGCCCTAAACGCTTACTTTCTCCTTCCAACGCTTCTGCTGCCATAAATGTGTGGGCAACGCCAGTAGGGCAAGCAGTGATGGCAACGATGTTTTTAGCGCGTTCATTCAAATTTTGGGGGGCGTCGGTGTCAAGGGGAGCGCTATTTCTATTTGCATCGGGCTTTGAGGCATTTTCTTCGGTGAGTACTTCGGCTTTTTCAACGGCATTTTTAAGCCATGCTTGTGGATTCTCCATCACAGTGCTGATGGGCTGCTGGTAAACTTTGAGCCCAATAAATCTTTGGGTGTCGAAGCCTTCGTGGCCAGCAATGACAATGACATCGGACCCGTTAAGGACGTCTTGAGACAGTAAATCTACTTGGCGAATAGTTGAATGGCACTCTACGTTGGCGTTAAACCCCAACGTTTTTGCAGCATTTTTCAACAATCCGGAAGCAATAATGGTGTTAGCGACACCACTTGGGCAAGCAGTAACAATAGAGATGTTCATAATGTTAACCTTTAAAGTTTAGATATTCTTTTAATTGTTATGTTGTGTTGTAAGGAAGTGACTGTGTTGAGATCGGGAACCCCAACACCTACCTGCGATACGGCTAAAGCCGATAAGGCGGTTGCGAATGACAAGGTTTGCTCATCGTCCCATTGGTTAAGGTGCCCCCAGCACATCCCGGCAACGAGAGTATCGCCCGCGCCAACCGTACTAACGATGTCGACTTTGGGCGGAGTAGAGTGCAGCCAATAATCGTCTCTTCGCCAAAGAACACCGTCAGCACCCAAAGAAATAACAAGATTTTCGATAGGCTTAGCGCTTTCGATAGACGCTGTGTTTTCTGTCGGCAGCGAGTCTTTAAGAGGTAAAGAGTTTTTAGCAGGCTGTGATTCTGTAATGAGTTTATCGAGAGCGGCAGAAGCATTTATGCATGCCTCTACACTGGAAAGGGGTTGGTTAACTAAGTATCCCAATTCTTCCTCATTAGGCTTGATGAGCCAAGGGCTGGATTGAATACCATGCGCCAATGCTTCTCGGCTACTATCGAATACGACTTTTTTACCGAGCTTGGTGAGCATTTTTATCCAGTTTGCGCACTCAAGCGGAGTAATGCCACGTGGCAAACTGCCAGCGAGTACAAATAAATCGTGGCTTTTCGCGAGTTCTAAAAGTGTATTTTCGAACCGGTGCTTATCTTCTTCTGCAACAGCGACCCCCGGGAAGTTGATGTCACTGACGGATTTGTCATGTTCGACCAACTTGACGTTTATGCGGGTTGCACCTTCTACTCTGATAAATTGGTCGTTTACATCAATATGATCGAAAAGCTGACAAAACATCTCTTGGTTATCTTTGCCCAAGAAACCGGTCACTGTAACGTTTGCGCCAAGCTCTTTAAGCACTCGTGCGACATTCACTCCTTTGCCGGCGGCATGAAATGCGCTTTCATTGACCAAGCTGACACTGCCTTGATTAAGCCTATCCAACGTTCCAGTTAAATCGAGCGCTGGGTTTAGAGTTATAGTGACTATATTTTTCATCGAGTTATCCTTCACCTAAGCCAGATTCAATCGCGACTCCAATAGCATCAAGTGCTTGCTGCGCGTCGGGTCCCGAAGCCGTAAACTTCAATTCGTTGCCCCGTTTTACGCCTAAGGCAATCACTTTCATTAGGCTTTTGGCGTTAGCGGGTTTTCCATCACTATTCAGGTTTTCAACTTTTATCGTTGATTCAAACTTCTTAGCTTCTGCAACCAACATGGCACCCGGGCGTGCGTGCAATCCATGTTCATTTCTTATCTTGAAAACGCCCTCTAGTTCATTCGCGCTATCTACAGCTGGGGCGTTGCTATCGATTTCTTTAGAAGAAAGCATCCCTAGCACCTGTGAAGCTGAAGAGGATAAAAGGGTAGATTGCTCGCCTCGTTCAATGATGTTTTGGAGAGCTGTTAGGCAAGGGATATGGGATTCATCGATGGCTACAACAGCGATAAGTGCTTTTACCTCTTTACCTTGGAATGAGAAGGAATCGGTTACTGATACAAGCGAGAGCCCCGTATTTAGCACACCTTTGCTAGAGCTTGCCATCCACAGCCCTTGCCCTAAATGAGTCGGCTCGGATGAGAGGAGATCACTAATGGTGTTATGACTGCACTTTTCTTGATTCTTTAAGATTCCAGCGGCAACCGCAGTAAGTTGCACCATATCCGTTGCGGGAAAATCGATAAGAATGGATGTTTCTTCCAATACCGGTTTAGCTGAGTTTTTTCCATTCAAAATATCGAGGATTTCGATCGCTTTTGTCGCGACTTTCAACTTGTCTTGAACATCATCTTCTGAGAGCACATTGGTAAGTTGCTTTAGGATACTTAAATGTTCGTCAGACTTAGCAGCAATACCTATGGCAAGGTAAACGATATTGCCATTGCCCCAATCGACTCCTTGAGGAAAGTGATGGATGCTTACGCCCGTTTTCTTAACTAACTTGCGGGTATCGGTTGTTCCATGAGGGATGGCAATGCCGTTCCCAAGGTAGGTGGAAGACTGAGATTCGCGCTCTAACATTCCTTTAACGTAGCTTGATTCCACTAATTCTTTTGCGTTCAAAGTGGTCGCAACTAATTGAATGGCATGCGGTTTAGAACTGGCTTGGCAATCTAAAGTAATATCGCTTTCTTTCAATGTCAGCATGGAGACCTCGTAAAGTAGTTTCATGAATCGATGGCTGATAACGACTCACGATATTGTAATTTAGCTGAATCGATTCAGCTTTTTGGTCAAAAAAATTCAGCAAACGCTTTACATTTGTAGAACCGAACGTCTTTATGCGCATCAAATAGATGCCTAAAAGCGTGGGTATCGTTCACATTTTGTTGTTTTGCTGAATCCTTTCAGCTTTTATACTGAAACGATTCAGCTTATAATTCAAACCTAAAATATCATCAGGATCCCGAATTATGATCCATCGCACACAACAGCAGGGTCCAATATGACACTCGATGAAATAGCCAAGCTGGCAGGCGTTTCAAAAACAACAGCAAGCTACGTGATAAACGGAAAAGCTCAAAAATACCGTATCAGCGAAAGAACCCAGAAAAAAGTAATGGCTGTGGTAGAAGAGCACCAGTTTCGTCCTGATCATGCGGCATCTGCATTACGAGCGGGCAGCAGCCGTTCTTTTGGGTTGGTGATTCCTGATCTTGAAAACACCAGTTACGCTAGGTTGGCGAAATTGCTAGAAGCGCAATCGAGAAATGCTGGCTTTCAGATTTTAATTGGGTGCTCTGATGATGATCCAGAAACGGAAAAAAAAGTCGTTAATGCACTAATTAGCCGGAGAGTTGATGCACTTTTTGTTGCCAGTGCTATTGCCGATGGTTCCGATTTTTATCGGCAGATTCAGCAAAGCGGCACCCCTGTTATTGCCATTGACCGAGCATTAGACGATGAGCATTTTGCTTGTGTAATCAGTGAGGATTTTGAAGGTGCTAAGTCACTAACAGACTCGATGATGAGTGGCTCTGTAAAATCGGTAGGGTTACTGGGTGCAATGCCAGAACTGAATGTTTCCAAAGAGCGTGAAATGGGGTTTTTGAAAGCTGTTGGTGGTCATAATTGCGAAGTGTATAAAGCGTATGGCGACCACTTTAATCGGGAGAATGGGCACGCCCTTTTTTCAAATTGGATAAATATGGGCACCGTTCCAGATGCCATCGTAGTGACTTCTTATACTCTGTTAGAAGGTATTCTCGATGCTTTGTTAGACAAACCTGATCTGCTGAATACAATCAAGCTTGGTACTTTTGGTGATAACAGACTTCTTGATTTTCTACCTATAAAAGTGAATTCGCTGCCACAGCAATTTGAGTTAATCGCAGACAGTGCCATGGAGCTTGCTTTAAATGCTTCGGCAAAGCGATATCAGTCTGGGTTAGAGTTTATTAATCGAAAATTGATTATTCGACAATAATATCGGTTTTGTTTAGCGTAAACTTCAAAACCTCTTAAATATATTTATTAGTAGAATATTACGTCACTTAAACCTTAGACGGAGAAATAAAAAACGTTGAACAGTATTACGATATTGTTGAAAGGAAAATAAATGCCAATGGAAATATATGTCACCCTGTGTAAATCGTTAATAATGATATTTAAGGGTACATCTAAATGAAAAAAATCTTATTGGCTTTTGCATTGCTGCTTTCTTCGTCTTTTGCCAATGCAAGTTATTTGAAAGAATGTGGAACAGGTCATGCTCTTGCTGGCGGTGTCGCTGGTGGCTGGGTAGCGGTTACTCTAAATATTTCATCCAGCACAAGTGATGCATCTTCTTCTTATCTGACGACCCCTTCACTTTGTGGTTTCTCTTTATGGGCGGCAGCAAAGTTTATTGATTCAAATTACCCAATGCTAGAACAAGATACTGCAACGGGTAATGGTGAACACGTCGTTGCAATGTTAGACATTTTGGAATGTGACGATGTCGCTCGCCAAGAGATGTCAGCGTCTATTCGCAACGATTTCAAACAGCATGTAGAGAACGAATACTACTTGAACGCCTCTCACGAAGAAAAAGTAGCGAACTACTTTAATTCTCTAGTGGGCTCGTTAGATAAAACATCTGGTACTTGCCAGGCTGTTTAAACCTTACATTTTTATATTGAAGTAACAAGCGCATGGGGATTCTCATGCGCTTTTTTATATGCGATATCCCATGAATAAAATTATCTTAGTCAGCCTCGCCTCGACGTGCTTTTCATTCTTTATTGCAGCAAAAGGTATTGCTGCAACTAAAAGCGTTGCTGCAACAAAAAGCATTGCTGAAGAATACGCGACTGGGCAAGTGCTACATTCTTCAACCATAGAAGCACTTGCGGTGTCACCTCGGTGGAAAAAGCTTTTTCATTTTAAAAACGGGTCAAGCCAAATAAAAAATGGTTCCTTTTTTCTTTCACCTGAAGGTGGCAATAACGCTTTTGCTGAGTTAGTTGAAACGATAAACGCCATAAAAAAGCCACAAGGTGAATACCCCGTCGATCTACATCCACAATGTACGTATCCAGCGCGTGTGCAGTGGCTGAAGCGGGAACTCGGCGATTCGCTCATATTGCCAGAGGTAAATTGCCCAACCTATTCCGATTGGAAGCACATGAACAATGCCGAGTCGGTCAGTGTTATTTTTGTTTCAGGCTTTTTCGGTAATCCGGCATCGTTCTTTGGTCATTTGATGTTAAAGATGAATCAACCGTCTGGAAAGTCGGATGCAGACTCTCCTTTACTGGACATGAGCATTAACTATGGAGCCGACGTCCCCGACGGCGATGGACCAATAAAATATATGGCTTATGGCTTATTGGGAGGATACGAAGCCTCTTACACCCAAGAAGACTATTACATCTACGACGCAAGCTATGCCGAGATCGAACAACGAGTTCTGTGGGAATATAAGTTAAACCTGACAGCCGAAGAAGTCGATTTGTTGCAAGATCATCTTTGGGAAATTGGACAAGCGAAATTTACTTACTATTTCCTATCGTTTAACTGTGCATCTCAATTGGCGAACTTCATTAATGTTGTCGTTGATTCCCCATTATTAAATCAAAATCAACCTTGGGATATGCCGATCGATGTTTTTAAAAATATTGCGAAAACAAAGCATCATGGAGAAGATTTACTGCTCAAGGTTAAAAAAAGAGATTCAAAATACGACCGTTTGCATGCGAAGTACGCAGATTTATCTTATACAGAAAAGGCAATAGCGAAGCGCTTAATTGATAACGTTCAATTTTTGAATAGCGACGAGTACCTAGCGTTGAATAGCACGTCAAAATCCAAAATCTTAAGCACCCTCTATGATTACGTCGAGTTGGAAATGTCGCGAGCAAACGAGGTCGAAATCGATGCTTACAAAGCGGTAAAGAGAAAGCTCATGCTTGCTAATTTGGAATTGGCGCCAGTCGAACTTAGCAAAATCAGGCAAGAGGGTTTGCCACCACATCAAGCCCAAAATCCAATTTTAGGCAGCATTGCGTGGGTTCATAATCTGCAAAATGGCGGCGCTATGGAGTTTAGAACAAGAATTGGTTATTACGATTTTCTATCCATAGAAGCTTCTCGGTTCAAGGATTCTAACGCAACATTTTTAGACGCAAGAATTCGGACAGACGGCAATAAGGCTTGGTTGCACTCATTTGATTTTTTGAACATTGCTGCGTTGAACATATTGGATGTCGATTTGTTTGAAGAGTCACGTTGGGCGTGGAACACACGCGTTACGCTTGAACAAGCGGATCTGAAGACACAAAACGATGAGAGGTTTCGCCTTTATTCGGGCTTCGGCTTTGCTACACGAATTTTTGGAGAAGCAGCAACCTACGCAATGCCTTCGGTAAGAGTGGACGCGACTCAATTTAACGATTCTTATGTCGGAATAGATTTGGGGCTTCTTTACACGGCAAACAGTCTATGGAAATCGCATTTGAAACTCACCCCATATGCGAGCTCTAACTCAGAACATCCCATCTCCTTTAAGCTCAGTTGGGAAAACAGGTTTGGCGACAGTGCTACGTGGGACACCCGAGTCAAAATTGAACACGACAAGCAAGCGGAAGTAACCTTATCAAGCAATTGGTATTTTTGATTCTTGCTTGGTGCGTTTGATTGATGGCTGTGATTTGAACCAAAACAGAAATCTCATGACCAAAAGTGAGAATCATTTTCATGTAAAGTGATCTGCTTCTCACTTATGAGCTGTTTATAAAATAAAAATTTTGTTTGATATTTCATATTAAATCGATTGCATTTTGGTTGTGCGATTGTACCTCTTCTATTTTTTCCCTTCTTATTCAGTTGTTTCTAAATAAAACCGTCATAAAACGCACAAATCAAAAGTGTGATTTTCGCCGAACTTTGAGTTCTATACTTTTTTCTTATCGCAAGGTTTCTTATCCCCAAACAAACTAGGGAAGAATAATAATGGAAAATACCACGAGATCTTTGCAGTTGTTGAAGACGCTCAAAGCCAAGCTCATTGCGGCATTTACCGCCGTTTTGCTGACTTTGGCTATCATTGGGCTTACTTCGTACTTGGCTTTAACAACAGCGTCAGATGGCTTTAAGAATTATCGCGAGTTGGCAAGAGACAGTAACCTTGCCGGCATTCTTCAATCAAACATGTTGATGGTAAGAATGAACGTAAAAGACTTCTTACTCACAGGTAGCCAGAAGGATATAGACCAATACAATGATTATTTTCAAGAGGTTGAAAGCCTTTTAAACGTTGCCGACAAAGAGATCAATAAGCCTGAAAGGGCTGCAATGGTCAAAGAGCTTAACAAAGAAATCCACAGCTACAACGAAACATTTGATGTGATAAAGCGTTATCGTGTTGAACGTAATGAGCTTGTCAATGACGTATTGAATGTTCGTGGACCAAAAATGGAGAAGAATCTTACTGCATTGATGCTGAGTGCATCAGAGAATGCCAACTCGGAACTTGCGTATCGTACTGGCTTAGCGATGCGTAACTTATTGCTCGCACGTTTGTATGTGATCAAGTATCTCGAAAGTAACGAAACGTCGGCTGCTGAAAGAGTAAGATTTGAATTCAACAACTTTGACAAAGAAATTCAAGAGCTACGTACTCTGATTGATTCGTCTTCCGATCTCGCTTTGGTATCTGAAACGTCGGCAATGGAAAAAGAGTACATGAACGCTTTTGAAAGCGTCGTGGGTATCATTGTTGACCGCAATGACAAAGTGAGCAATACACTCGATGTGATTGGTCCTCAGTTTGCTGCATTGGTAGAAGACTTAAAACTGTCGGTGAAGAACGATCAGGATCAACTTGGACCAGAACTTAAAGCTAAAAATGAAAACGCAGTCAACACTATCGTAATTGTGTTTGTTGTCGCGCTTCTGGTGAGTGTTGGGATTGTGTTTGTTCTAACGAAAGTCGTTATGCGTCAACTGGGTAAAGACCCGAGTGAACTCGCCCAAATAGCAAACGCCATTTCTCGCGGCGAACTGGACGAGAAATACGATGAGCGTGAACCTGAAGGCGTCTTTTTATCCATGCTCAAAATGCGTGATAACTTGCGTATAGGCAGAGAAAAAGAGAAAGAAGAACGCAGAATAGCGGGCACGAATGCGCGCATTAAAAACGCTTTAGACAACGCCAGTTCCAACGTAATGATTGCTGACCGTAACTATAACGTTATCTACATGAATGACTCTATCCTGAGCATGATGAAAGAGGCGGAATCGGATATTCAGAAAGACATTTCAGGATTTGATCATCAATCGCTGATGGGGAATCCCATCGATAAACAACTCAAATACTTCGCTGAGAAAAAAACAACCTTCGATCATTTAACTCAAACTTTCACAGACGAATTGGAAATTGGAGGACGAACGTTTGCATTGGTTGCAAGCCCGGTCATTGTTGATAATCAAAGAGTCGGAACAGTTGTAGAGTGGGATGACCGTACTGAATACCTCGCACAGGAGCATGAGAAAGCCCGAGTGGCATCAGAAAATGCGCGCGTGAAGTACGCCCTAGATGGTTCTTCAGGCAAAGTAATGATTGTGGACACAAATTACGATGTCATTTATATGAATGATGCCGTTAAGTCGATGATGGAGAGTGCATCGAGAGATATCCGAAACGATGTAAGAGACTTCGATGTGAAGGGAATAAGCGGTCAGAAAATCGATAAGTACTTCCGTGCTTTCACCGAGCACTTACCGCGCCTAGATAAGCTCTCTAGTACGTTTGAACACGAAATCATTGTTGGCGGTCATACGTTCGCTATTGTTGCGAACCCAGTTTCGGTCAATGGAGCACGGGTAGGTACCGTTGTAGAGTGGGACGACCGTACAGATTGGTTAGCGGAAGAGCGTGAAAAAGCACGAGTTGCATCAGAAAATGCTCGGGTTAAATATGCTCTAGATAGTGTTTCTGGCAACGTGATGATTGCGGATCCCGAGCTTAAAGTCATCTATGCCAACAAAGCACTCGAAGAAATGATGCGTATGGCGGAGCAAGACATAAGGCAGCAAATACCAGAGTTTAAACTGGACGGTTTGCATGGAATTGATGTTGCCAAGTTCTTCAAAAATCCAATTCAGCAACGTGGCACGTTGAGCCAACTTAAAAACACCAATCGATCTATTGAAGATATCGGGAACCGCGTTTTTGCCCTTACTTCAAACCCAATTGAAGTAGACGGCAAGCGCATCGGTACGGTTGTCGAGTGGGTCGATAGGACCGCGGAAGTTAATATTGAAAAAGAAATCGATGAAATCGTGATGGCGGCATCTAACGGTGATTTGAGCAAGAAAATCAACTTAGATGGCAAAGAAGGGTTCTTTGGTAACTTGAGCATGGGGCTTAACGATCTAGTGAGTACGGTCGAAGTAGCGATGAATGATGTAATGAATACCTTAGGAGCCATGGCTAAAGGGGATTTAACGTCGCGCATCACCAACGACTATCAAGGCAGCTTTGGTAAGCTAAAAGAAGATACGAATGCCACGGCAGAAAAGCTGACAGAGGTGATCAGCAGTATTCGAACCTCGGCAAATTCGGTCTCTCAAGGCGCAAATGAAATCGCTCAAGGCAATACCGACTTAAGCCAGCGCACAGAGGCACAAGCATCTAACCTTGAAGAAACATCAGCCAGCATGGAGCAAATGACGGGTACAGTGAAACAAAGCTCGGAACGTGCGGAAAATGCTAATGAGCTGTCGAAAGAGGCGGAATTGCAAGCGGAGAAAGGCGGTAAGGTTGTCGACCAAGCTGTCGCGGCGATGAAAGAGATCAATAGTTCCAGTAAAGAGATTTCTGAAATCATTGGTGTCATCGATGAAATTGCTTTCCAAACTAACCTATTAGCTTTGAATGCAGCTGTCGAAGCCGCTCGGGCTGGTGAACAAGGAAGAGGCTTCGCTGTGGTTGCTGGTGAAGTTCGCAATCTTGCACAGCGCTCCTCGCAAGCCGCGAAAGAAATTAAAGATCTGATACGCGATAGCCAAACCAAGGTTGAAGAGGGCACCGAACTCGTGAATCAATCTGGTGAAACACTGCAAGAAATAGTGGATTCCGTGTCTAAGGTGAGCGCTATGATGCAAGAAATTACCGATTCTGCGAGAGAGCAAAGTGAAGGTATTGGGCAGGTCAATACTGCGATTGTTCAGATGGATCAGATGACTCAGCAAAATGCAGCACTGGTAGAGGAGGCTTCTGCTGCTGGGGAATCGATGGCGCAGCAAGCCAGTAATATGAATAAGACAATGGATTTCTTTAGACTCAGTGGCGGTCAAAACTCTCAACTCACCCCTAGTAGAGACAGCCAGGCGAAAATTCTAAAGCTCGGATAACTCGAAATATAATGGGTTATTCAAGAAAATAGAAACTAAAACCTCCAATTATGTTGGAGGTTTTTTTATTGAGGGGAATAATCTAGAAAAATGCTGAAATCTTGTTCATTGAGGTTCCCAGAGTTTAAGTGTAGATTTACTCAATAAGGGTTAAGACAAACCGTATTTCAGGGAAGGAATTCGATGCCAGAGAAAGGTACAGAGCACATCGTGATCATTGGCGCAGGCGTGATCGGTCTTACATCAGCGTATGAGCTGCTAAAGCGTGGGTATAAAGTCACGGTGTTGGAGAAAGAGAGCACTGTCGCGATGGGAACAAGTCATGCAAACGGTGCTCAGCTCAGCTACACCTTTGTGGATGCGATGGCTTCTCTTAATTTGATTAAGAAAATCCCTTCCGTACTTGCAGGACAAGATCCCGCACTTAAATTTCAATGGCAGTCGTCAATTAAACTCAACGTGTGGGGAGCGAGATTCCTCTACAACGGCTTGCCATTTAATGAGGAAAAGAACAGCGAAAACCTATTTCGCTTATCCTTATATTCTAAAAAAGCGATGGAACGTATTCAGAGCGAGACTGGTGTTGAGTTTGATTTCAGACCTTGTGGAAAGTTGGTTGTGTATGAAAGCCAAGCGGCACTAGATAGCGCCAAAGAAAGCGTCGAGAGAAAAGCAAATTGGGGTTACCAACAACACACTCTAAGCGCTTCAGATTGTGTGACCAAAGAACCCGCTTTGAAAGCCATCAGCGCTCACTTAGCTGGCGGGCTTTACTCCGATATAGATGATATTGGAGACGCTGAACGTTTCTGTTACTCAATGCTTAAATACCTCAACGAACATGAAAAGTTTTCGATTAACCTTGGTTGTGAAGTAACAGGGTTAGATGTTGACCAAAACACTATCACGACAGTAAATACAACTTTGGGTGACATAAGTGCCGATAAAGTCGTAATGGCGGCTGGTCACGCATCGGATGCGCTGTTAAAACCGTTAGGTGTTTCATTATCTATCTATCCGGTAAAAGGTTATAGCTTAACTTTTCCAGCGATCGAAACGTCTCCGGATGTCAGTATTACTGACATCAGCAACAAGTTCGTACTGGGTCGTATTGGCAACAAAGTACGAGTGGCGGGGTTTGCTGATTTTGTTCAGAGCTCACCCAAAAATACCCTTGATCGAGTAGAAGAGCTGTTGGAGGTTTGCAGAACAAGATTCCCTGATGCTGCTGATTACGACACGATACTTGAAAAATGGGAAGGCAGCAGACCGTGTACACCATCGAGTATGCCGATTATTGATAGAGTTGGAGCAAGTAATCTGTTCGCGAATACTGGGCACGGAATGTATGGATGGACGCTAGCAGCTGGTTCTGCGTGTTTACTTGCCGATCGAATATCCGAGGGTACACTTTGGCAACAATATGGTGGCACTTCTTGTCAGGAACATTCCGTTTTTAATCGCAAGTGACGATTAGACAAATTGGACTTCGGTAAATCGGGTACTTCATGCTTTTCATGGATTAGATGCCGAATAGCTAATATAGGGTGATGAAGCAGCATTCTGGGACCAGAATATCGCATAATGACTCTCATCTTTTCCTTGGGTTCAGGTTTGTAGCAGTGAATTGGGCAGCGATTACACGTTGGCTTAGTTTCACCATAAGGGCAACGATCCAAACGTGTTTCGGCGTAACTTTCTAGTGATTGACAGTCTGTGCAGGAAGGAGAGTGATGTGCCTTGCAATAAATCTCGATCATTGCAGATACCGTTTTGAATTCTGTTTTCAGTTTTCCACGCAAAATGTCGCTGCTACTTTTCATCGTTTTTCTCACATAGACTTTAACGCCTATAGGATATTACTTAAAAACGAAGACGCTCTTGATATTCTTCAATTGTCTCAGTGATTATTGAATTAGAACCACTAGACCTTCAAATCGGTGCCTTGCCTGAAAACCAAGCCCAAGATCTATATATAAGAAGTCGCTGAACCTAGCATCTTGAGGTAGCTTGAGTATATACTCTGCCTGTTTTTAATTGGCTGGATCAACAATGAGCAACGAACAAGAAACAATAATGACGGATGAACACCTTCGCGAAGTAGTAGAAAACCAAATAGCCGATGGTGATCCGATCAAAGTAAAAGAGACGTTAATGCGCCTTATGATGACGGGTAACTCTCGTGAAGACGCCATTGATATGATCGCGTGTGCGTTAATGTTAGAAGTATTTGGTGTTGTGAAAAATGAAGAACCTTTTAATTTGAAAAGGTACAAAGAACACTTAGACGAGCTGCCAGAAATGAGTTGGCTAGACGAAGACTAAAACCGTTTAAGCCCAACAAAGCCGATACGCGTGACTAGTCCGGTGGCGCGTATTGGGCAATGTAATGCTTAAGTGATTTTGTATCACTTGTCGCAAATTGAGTTTCTAGAACTTCCAGTGCAATTACTCGGTCTACACGGAAATTACGATAAGCATTTCGCAATTCACACCAAGCAATCAGTGTCCAAACTTTACCCCAAAATATTTGCCCTAAAGGCTGAATAAGCCTCTCTGAAACATCACCGCTTTCAGCTTGATACTTCATTTTCACTAAATTTTGATTTTTCGTCGCATTACGTAGCATTTGGCTTCGCGCTGCGGTGTCTGACTGGATATGGTAGTCAGGCACAATAAGAGGAAACTCTTCAACTTGCCGCTTAAGGCTATCTGGAAGAACCGACATAATTTTGCGAGACGCAGACTGGCTGGCGTCAGCAAGCTCTTTGTCGGACCACGCTCTTACCATTCTCATCCCGAGCTCAAGTGCTATCATTTCTTGTTCACTAAACATAAGCGGTGGAAGGTGAGAGCCGGATTTAAGCATATATCCAACTCCCGCCTCTCCTTCAATTGGGACGCCAGACAACATGAGTGATTGAATATCTCGATAGATAGTCCGTTCACTGACCTCCATTGTCTCAGCGAGGTATTTTGCTGTGACGGCGTAACGCTTTGAGCGTAATAAAGTCAATAGCTCGAACAGTCTTTCAGATTTACTCATGTGTCTATCGCATCCTTACGGGTAGGGAAATTTTTAGTTTGATTACGTTAGTTCGTACAGCCAGTATCTGACTTGATGATTTGATGCTGCATATCTACGGACTCCATGTTGATTTTGGAGGCGTAATCCTGAGTTTCAGGTGCAGCCATAAACTCTTTAGACGCAGCTTGTGCCTTTTCCATGTCTTGCCAGTATACCGTGTCTGTCCATGTTTCTTTTTGCTGATTGTAGCTCAATGAGCGATACAAAAAACCTTCTGAGCGTTTTAAAAAACCAACGATTTGATCAGATGCTTCAATTAGTTGCGATTCGGTAACGCCATCCAATACTTTGTAATTAACTACTTCGATTACTTGTTCCATGATTGTGTTCCTTGTTGTTGAGTTCAGGAACATATTAAAAAAGAGGGGTGACAGAATCTGTCAGTACAATAAAAAAGCAAATGAAAATAAAATGTTGCAATTTTACTGTTAACTCTGTGTCAGAGTTGTGCAAACTAAACCTTTGTTTTAGATAGTAAGTTTAGGTTATTTGTCTGTGTGTGGCGCAAAATTCCGAGATAATATGGATGTTGATATAGATCAATAGCGACTTTCTTCTGGTGGAAAATTTAGTTGCTGCTACAAAATCTGATTCACCTTGTTGCATAAAATTAACATGTGTTTGCGAGTCATTGTTCAAATTAGATCTTTTATAGGTGCCGAATTCGTTAGTCCAATCTATGGTTATTTTGCAACGCATTCTAAGTTTTGATGCGTTGAGCAGTTTGATCTTTCTAATAGATTTTAAGGATAAAGAGATGAATCATTCGCACCAAATTAGTGAGAAAAAGGGTCTTTTCTCATTAAGCACTATCGCTGCTTCTTGCATGTTGGCATTGAGCGCATTTTCTGCCCCTGCGGCGGCTGCAACACCAGTAGATCACGAAGCTTGTCGACCAGACGGCCTTTATCAAACTCCTGGCGTAACCGTCCCTTATTGTACAATTTACGACCAAGAAGGTCGTGAAAAAATGGGTATGGATCACCCAAGAAGACTTATCGGTTACTTCACTAGCTGGCGTGCTGGTGATGACCCTCAAGCACAATACTTAGTTAAAGATATTCCATGGGAGCAGTTGACCCATATTAACTATGCATTTGTGAGCATCGGATCCGACGGTAAAGTTAATGTTGGTGATGTTAACGATCCAAACAACGCAGCGGTTGGTAAAACATGGCCAGGTGTTGAAGTTGATCCTGCATTGGGCTTTAAAGGTCACTTCGGTGCACTTGCCACTGCAAAACAGAAACACGGCGTAAAAACGTTGATCTCTATCGGCGGTTGGGCCGAAACGGGTGGTCACTTTGGTGCTGATGGTACGCGTGTAGCAGACGGTGGTTTCTACACAATGACAACCAATGCCGATGGTTCTATCAATCATGCGGGTATCGAAAAGTTCGCAGCGTCTGCTGTGGAAATGATGCGTAAGTACAAGTTTGATGGTTTGGATATTGATTACGAATACCCAACATCAATGGCTGGTGCTGGTAACCCAGACGATAAAGCGTTCATGGAACCTCGTCGCCAATACCTATGGGCATCGTATCAAGAATTGATGAAAGTGCTTCGTCAGAAAGTGGATGCAGCGTCTGCACAAGATGGCAACCACTACATGCTGACAATTGCAGCGCCTTCCTCAGGTTACCTGCTTCGTGGTATGGAAACGTTTGACGTTACTAAGTACCTCGATTACGTAAACATCATGTCTTACGACTTGCACGGTGCGTGGAACGACCACGTAGGTCATAACGCAGCGTTGTACGACACAGGTAAAGATTCTGAGCTAGCGCAGTGGAATGTATACGGTACAGCGGCATACGGTGGTATCGGTTACTTAAACACTGACTGGGCTTACCACTACTTCCGCGGTTCTATGCCTGCTGGTCGTATTAACATCGGTGTTCCATACTACTCACGTGGTTGGCAAGGTGTTAATGGTGGCGAAAACGGTCTTTGGGGACGCGCTCCGCTTCCTAACCAAAACGAGTGTCTTCCAGGCACTGGTGAAGGTGAGAAAAACAACTGTGGTTACGGTGCGACTGGTGTAGACAACATGTGGCACGATACCGATCCTAAGACCAAAAAAGAAATGGGTGCGGGTTCTAACCCAATCTGGCATGCGAAGAACCTTGAGAAAGGTATTTACGGTTCATACGCAGAAGCTTACAAGCTAGACCCTGTTAACAATCCAGACCACAAATTGGTTGGCAACTACGTTCGTCATTACGACAGTGTGGCAGTGGCACCTTGGCTATGGAACGCACAGAAGAGCGTATTCCTTTCTATCGAAGACAAAGACTCTATCAATGTGAAAGCGGATTACGTCATCGATAAAGAGATCGGCGGTATCATGTTCTGGGAACTCGCGGGTGACTACAACTGTTACGTGTTAGATGCTCAAGGAAACCGTACAACGGTTGATGCAACTGAACAAGCTTGTACGACTGGCAATGGTGAGTACCACATGGGTAACACCATGACCAAAGCGATGTACGACAAGTTCCAAGCGGCAACACCTTATGGAAACAAAGTGGGTGTTCTACCTACACCAACTGAAGCAGTTGATATTGCTGTAAGTGTTGGTGGCTTTAAAGTGGGTGACCAAAACTACCCAATTAACCCGAAAGTCACGTTCACGAACAACACAGGTACTGAACTACCTGGCGGAACTGAATTCCAGTTCGATATCCCAGTATCTGCTCCGGATAACGCTAAAGATCAATCTGGTGGCGGTCTGAAAGTGATTGCTTCTGGTCATACTCGTGCGAACAACATTGGTGGTCTAGATGGACCGATGCACCGTGTTTCTTTCTCTCTACCTAACTGGAAAGCACTACCAGCTGGCGGTACTTACGAGCTTGATATGGTTTACTACCTACCAATCTCTGGCCCTGCTAACTACAGTGTGAAAGTGAATGGTAAAGAGTACGCGTTTAAGTTTGAGCAACCAAACCTACCAATTGGCGACCTAAACGGTGGCGGTGGTCCTGGTGGCCCTGGTGACGGTACGTGTAGTACTACTGGCATCAACGTTTACCCTAACTGGCCTCAAACAGACTGGGCGGGTAATCCAAACCATGCTAACACGGGTGACCAAATGGTTCACAACAACACGGTTTACAAAGCAAACTGGTGGACGAAATCTGTTCCTGGAAGCGATGGCAGCTGGACTAAAGTGTGTGCAGTAAAGTAATTTGATACTGGTCCACAATTATAGGAATGCGAGTGTTTTTACACTCGCATTTTTTTTACTTACATTCCAATGGCCAAAATAGAGACTATGATTAAAAATAATCAGCAAAAGTTGGCAACCTAGCACATACCATTCAAGGAAATATCGTGATTGTTAGAAGAGCAGAGCGCAAAGACAAAGAAGAGTGGGCGACATTAAGAAACGAATTATGGCCCGATGAACTATCAATGCACAAATTGGATATAGAATCCTTTTTTGATCTTACGAGTGTTCACATTGTCGAGGTATTTGTTCTGGATAATGAAGAAGATAAGATCGTCGGTTTTATTGAGTTAAATATTCGAAGTCACGCGGAAGGAATTGATGCTAGAGGTGTCCCTTATATCGAGGGGTGGTTCATTGAGCGTGATTATCGTGGGCAAGGTTTTGGCAAAAAGCTGCTGAGGCAAGCAGAGGGTTGGGCTCGACGCCAAGGCTTTGATTGGCTAGCAAGCGATTCAGATATTAATAATTTAGCAAGTATCGCTTGCCACAATGCAGTAGGGTTTAAAGAGATGGCTAGGAACGTTTGTTTTGCAAAAAACCTTAGAACACATCAGCCAATAGATAATGAAGAATCATAGACGAATAGCGCGATATCAATAGGGATAACTTAAGAAAGTTAACCAGAGGATGTCAGCTCGTACGTTTTTTAAAACCTTCAGAGTCGACAACTTGGTTTCTGCCATGTTCTTTTGCAAAGTAAAGATATTCGTCAGCAGAATTTATGGCACACTCTAAAGGTTTCTCAAGTGATGTACCTGAAAGGGTAATAACCCCAAGGCTAACGGTTAGCCTAATGTTGTGATTGCAATTAATCACAACCATTCTTTCTATTTCTTGTCTTATGCGTTCAGCGATTTCTTTGGCTAGCTCCATTGACGAATTAGGAAGAGCAACAGCAAACTCCTCACCTCCAAGTCGTCCAAGAATATCCACATCTCTTGTCACTTCACCAATTTTCGATACAACAGCAACAAGAACCTCATCGCCAGCGGCATGACCATATGTATCGTTGATTTTTTTGAAGAAGTCGATATCTAAAATGATGAGTGAAAGAGGACGATTGATACGGATGCAAGTGGAAATGGCACGCTCAGTATAATCATTGAAACTTCGTCGGTTGAGGGCACCTGTTAGCGGATCGGTAGAAGCAAGAACACGCAATTTCTTTTCCAGCTGTTTGCGATCGCTAATGTCAGAAATGGACATAATGATCAAAAGCTGATCATCAAACATGAGCGTACTCAGTGCTATTTCTGCTTGCATTAGATTGCCAGAAGGTAACGTAATGGCGGTATCTAACCGTCGGCTACATTCCTCTTGCTCGCATTTTAAGACATCAATAACCTGCGCACGTAAAGAAGTTCGGTGCTTTACTGCAACAAGTTCTGTTGGGTTTTTACCAAGAAACTCTCTTTTAGGTTTTTGGAAAATAGTACTGATGTACTGATTAACCATAATGATTTCTTGCTTGGGGTTGCATATTACAATGCCTGTTGGTGCAGCGTTTACTAGGCCTTGAAGTTGCTTCTGAGCTTTTTGAATTTGTTCCATTCGCTGCTTCTGAAGCATTTCAAGTTGTTTGGTTAATGAAATATCGCGCAACACCAGTAACCAACGAGTACGGCTTATGGGTGTGATTCTAGCTTTTACTTGATAGTGCGTCTCGTGAGCATAAAGGTTTAATTCTGCTGCCTTGCCACCTTTGGATTGGTAGTTTTTTAGGAAGTTTTTAAGTTCTGGAGAATTAACGACGATATCCAAGTCTTCTATAGCTTTAAAATTTTCTTCAGAGTCAATAAATGGTGGGCTGAAATTACCAGAGCGAATATCCCGAACAAGACCTTCTTTATCAATCCAAAAGCTCATGTCTGGAAGCGCGTCCAATATCAAGCTAAGAGTTTGGTTCCTATTGGTTAATTCTGCGCAGCTTAGATCGAGTGTTCGTTCGGTCATTGTTAGCTGTTCTGCCATCGATTGATAGCCTTGATCAACCATTTCTATAAACGTGTTGATTTGGTCAGCGTTGAAGGTTTCCCCTTCTTTTGGTACACCATTTGGAAAAGCCTTGCGCAATTGACGTTTGAGAAGTCGGTGCATATCAAGTTTCCGAAAATGCGGTAATAGTCATCGTTTGGTTATGTAACTCTGACGGATAGTGCCTGTCATAAGGCGCGATTTCTCCATAAGAATAAAACCCACAAAGCAAGGTAGATGGACCAAGCTCGTCTTTTACTGCTTCTACTTCATCTTCGACGAGTTGTTTCAAAAGAATCTTTCGACCAACACAGCTGATTAAGATGGCAAATTGCGGAGAGTTGTCCATATCCTGTCGACACACTTCGGCAGCGGTTTGCGCACCTTCTATCAGAGTTTCAACATTTGCTCGCATTAACATGGCGGTTGCACCTGAGGGTACGTTACCAGCAAATGTAATTGAGCCCGATGTCTCATCAATGCTGAGTAGTGTGCGAACGAGTTTCGTTGATTTGCTGGGGTCGTTTATTTCCAACGGAAATCTAAGACCACTGGCTGGTAAGGTAGAAGCCAGTTCGCCTAAGTAGCTCTTGTATATGTCTAGGGCGTTCTCGTCGTCTAATTCATAAAGTGTGTTTTCTTCGGAGTGCGTGATCTTTCTTTCTAAACCAAATGGACTCCAACCACCTCGAGAGCCGTAACTCACGGAAATTGAGTCACCATAGAAGCCGACAGCAACGATCTGTTTCTCTGCTACATCATCTTGGTAGAGGACGTACGTCTTGTCGAAGGATTCGTTGTCTCCAGCAAGCCCTCCTGTCACCTTAATGTGCTCGGGGACAGCGCACTCAAACCCCTCGGTTAGCATGCAGCCATTCACATGTAGCCCATCACTGAGCACTAAAATATGCTGTAAATCGGGGGTTTCCATTAGCTGTTTCGCCATTTGGATCCCAATGTCTTTTTGGTTAACTTCTTCGTCTGGCATTTTCAGACGCAACATACGGATGGGTGTTTTCTCAAAACAAATTACCGTTACCACGAGCGCGTTATCATGCACTCGAACTCCAGAAACTTCACCTGCAGTCGAGCAGCCTGTCAGAAGCGCATCTGGCAAGTAATTGCGTAATTGTTGAATGGCATGATTTTCATTATTAATTGAGCCAAATAATAAAACCAAAGTGTTGTCACTATTAAGCTGTTTTATCTCTTCTGCATCTTGCCAATGCTTTCCGTCCCATACAGACTGAAGTGTTTTCATTCCAATGACCTAAGTTTCTTTATTCCCACTTTAAATTTAGTTTGCTTTGCTGTTATTTCAAGTTATTAGAATGGATGATTTGATTGAAATTCAACTAGTTAATTAAACTAAGGTATTTAAGGTGAACGGCTATCTGATTGTTTTCAAACATGAATAGTGAAATCAATTATTGAGATAGTTAGCTTAATTAGCGGTTAGGCAGTCTTGGAAAGAAACGGCAGTGAAAATAACAATACTTTGGGGTTGGCTTATTCTGCAAGCAGTTGAGCTAATAAGGCTAGGTTTAGGGATGAGGCATTTTCTAATTCGGTGAAATCGATATATTCATTTCCTACAACATCAAAACGCATGAGTTCGACAGCTTCTGTATCGTATTCGGGATGTGTAGAACTCAGAACATACTGACCTTTACCAAATTTTCCTTTGATAACCGCTGCTGGAGCATTTGGTAAATCAGAGAATGTTGCGATGACTTCAACATCTTCGTCTGGCACAGCTTTGAATAAGCTACCGCCCATATAGAGGGAAGATTGGAGTAGGGTGTTTGATCCTTGAAGGACATTTAAAGAAACAACGTTAGGTTTTGTGCTGTTAAAATTGTCCCCCACACCAAAATACTCAATGGGACCTTCAGCCGTGCCATTAAAAAACGCCAGTTCGTTTGAGGTTTCAATTTCAAATGGTGAATTTTTTGCCCAAAGAGTACGCGCACATGCCATATAAGCACCTGCACATATCCCAAGATAAAAACCCCCATTTGCAACGTAATCTTTAATTAACGTGTTGGCTTTACCATTTAACTTGGCTGACTTGTAACGGCTTGCGCCACCAGGCATCACGAAGAGGTCGGTATCTTGAGTCAAAGCTCCTTCAAGAATTTCATTGGCATTAACAAAAAAAACGTTCTGTTTGCCACGAAGTTTTGCCAACGCATAATACAGAATATGGTTGTTTGAAACGTTGTCGGTATAAATTAGAGTTTTCACAATCGTTCCTCCTTCGCGGCAAACTTTTTTACATACAAGACATTTATATATGAGATTGGCTAGAGTAGGGGATCTATGCCGCTCTTGATAGTAAACTTGCAGGTCGAGCTTTTGCGATTGCCGATGTTAACAGACCAGCAATAATGGCCTTGATGATGTCACCTGGAATAAAGGCGGTAACAAGAGCCGCGGACTCAAGAAACGTTTTCTTAAGAACGATAGCCATACCAGCAATACCAAATACATACATCACGATAATTCCGCCAATCATAGACGCAACGCTGGCTATAAGAGTTAGGTTACCGCTACGCCACTTTTCTACTATGAATCCTGTTACGAACGCAGCAATTGGCCAGCCAATTAAGAAGCCGCCAGTAGCGCCAAAGAAGAGTCCGATTCCACCACGACCACCTGACAATAGTGGAAGACCAATAGCGACGAGCAACAAGAACAAAAGTACGGCTAATCCACCACGTTTTGCGCCCAAGATAGTGCCACAAAGCATAATGCCTAAACTTTGTGCAGTGATGGGGACGCCAAATGCCAACGTAATTTTGGGGATCAAGCCAAGGGCGGCTATCAAGCCCGCAAAAAGAGCGGTATAAGCAATGTTCTTTTCCATTTATTTTTTCTCCAGATTAGTAGTGCCACCGCGAGCTCTAATAGCTTCGGCAACGTGGTCCGCATCGTCCAGTGCAAGAACGGTAAAAGGTAAAATAATGCGCCAGCCAGATCGTTTGGTAGAACGAGCTCGCCAAGCGAAAGTCAGGCTTTGTCCTTTGGAAATCAAAACGGGAGTCATGCGAATGACTAACGCGATAGCTAGCTCTAGGGCTTGAGTACTTAAGCCTAAACGCCTAAATGGGCGCGATAAGAAATGCACCACATCAATCATATCGGATAGTCGTGTTGTCATCGTCACCAAGTTTGCAAGTGCGACGGCAGATAGCATTCGGATAACGATAACCGCACCAAGTTGGTATTCCTCTGTCCATGTATGCCATGCAAGTACAATAGCGACGAATGGCCATAAAATTTTTAGCTGCCGACAACCGTGTAGGAAAAACACTTTGCCCGGCAAGGCATAAAGAACAATAACTAGAGCAAGAAAAACGCTATGTAAGAGGACACTTTCCACGAAAAATAAACTGATTGTGACAACACCGAGTAGAGCAAGCTTTAGCCCTGCACTCCAGTTATGTGCTCTCGTTTCAATTGGTGAGGTTAGAGATATCATCGCTGTCTCCCAATCTATTCATTTCTGCAAGGTAGTTTGGCAACACTGCTTCAGGCGTGCCCACTTCCTCAATTTGTCCAGATTCTAACCATAATATTTGGTCATAATGTTCGATATCAGCAGGATCGTGGCTGATATGTACCAAGCACCCATCGAAGGAATCTAAGTACCGCTGAAGTTGTCGTTTTGTAGGAATATCTAACCCTGCGAACGGTTCATCTAAGATAATGAGTTTGGGCTGCATAGCGACAATAGACATTAGGCAAACTAAGTGCTTTTGACCTTGTGATAGAGAGGCGGTATGAACATCTTGCCAGTGAGTTTTGCCAAACTTAGCCAAAATGTTTAAAGCATTCGACTTCGCCTCAGCTTTACTTTGCCCCTGCTGTCGTAAGCCGAACACAAGTTCCTCAATAACAGTAGGGAAGATGATTTGATGATCGGGATTTTGAAATAAGATGCCAATTTGTGCGACAGCCGCACCTCTATTCTTGTAGGGATCGATACCTGCTACTTCCAATTTACCAGTCTGTATTTCGATTAAGCCGGATAAAACACGTGATAGGGTCGATTTTCCTGAGCCATTGCGACCAATTATTCCCAAGCGGCGAGACTTGGTTGCAAAAGACACGTTCTTAAGGACTCGGTTGCCTTCTATATCTAGGCATACGCTCTGCATCTCAATTAATGAATTCTGAGCAGCATTGGTTGGTATTTTGTCGTCTGAGCTTGTCATGTCTTTATTCGTGTCTAGGTGAATGGCAACCTAACGCTAATTGAGTTGGCGATGATTTGTGACGCGCATACTATCAACTTGAATTTGCAGGGTAAACCACCAATAGATTGTGGAGACTATTTTAGAGGTGAGTAAGTAACCTGAACTCGGGATAACAACTTGCTTTCTAATGGCTCTTTTCACCTAATACTGCGTTGAACCCTCTCCCAATAACCCGTTATTGATTCGTGGTTTCGCCTTGTCTTAAGTGAAAATTTCTCATTAGAATGCCTCGATATAAAATTTTCAATTATTTTTAAGGGTTAGCTAACCTCTTATCCCGAGTTCAGGTTAAGTAAGGTGGTCGTGTGATTTTCAAGCGAGGTTTGGGCGACAAGTGTAAGAATACCGCACGACACAAGAATATCCCCCAACACGACGATTCAGTGGTGATTTGATGAGCTAGGTCGGTATAATGATATCTATCTCCCAAAAGACAGTATGAGTGCGTAGCAAAAGATGAGAGAGAAGCTCCAAACCAATACCCATCCGGCTATTTCTTTTGAAGAACTGCCTTCAGATGTGTACATGAATTTTGATGCGTTCAATTCGAATACTGTTACGCGAGAACATTGCCACGTTTGGGGGCAATTGCAATTTATTCGAGGCGGGATGTTGGAGCTGTTTGCTAATAAGACTCGATTTCTAGCGCCGCCCAATTTGGCAATATGGGTCCCTGCTGGTGTATTGCACCACAGTTTTAATAGAAAGCCTTTGGATTACTGTTCGCTCAATGTCAGTGCTGACAAAACAAAGCACATGCCAAAACAGACTTGCCTATTGGGTGTAACGCCGATTATGACAGCCATTATCGAAGATTTTCGGCAGAGAGACGTGTGTTCGGCAGAATCGGAGCAAGATAAGCGATTAGTTGATGTTTTACTGGATCAATTGGCAATGGCACCTGAGAAACATCATTTTTTACCCACCTCCAGTCACAAGATGTTAGCCCCTATTCTAAGAGGCTTAGAAGAGAACCCAACTAACAACGACTCATTGAAAAACTGGGCTGCTCGCGTTCACACTACCGAGCGGTCTCTTGCAAGGCACTGCCAAAGCGAATTGGGGATGAGTTTTACTGAGTGGCGTTTACGTATACGTTATCTTCACTCTATGGAGTTACTTCGTAAAGGTAAGTCGGTAAAGGAAACTGCGTTTCTTCTGGGTTACAACCAAGCCAGCCCATTTATAACCATGTTCAAACGCTACGCTGGAATGACACCGGATCAATATAAAGTGAATCGACCAGTATAAAAAATGCCCGCATGTTTGCGGGCATCTGATATGGGTTACTTAATCGATGTATCGATTAGTATTAACGAGTTACTTTACTTTCCACTCAATCTGCTCACCAGCACGGATTGGCACAACAATGTCGCTACCGAATGGCATAGTTTCAGCTACATCCCAAGATTCTTTAACCAGTGTAACCGTATCTTGGTTGCGAGGAAGCCCGTAAAAATCCGGACCATTGTGGCTTGCAAAACCTTCAAGGTTTTCTAGCTTGCCTTCGTTATCAAAAACTTCTGCGTAAAGTTCTACTGCAGCGTGAGCAGTGTAAGAGCCTGCACAACCACAAGCGGATTCTTTCGCTCCTTTTGCGTGTGGTGCAGAATCTGTCCCTAGGAAGAACTTTTTGCTGCCGCTGGTGGCTGCTTCAATCAACGCTTGTTGGTGCGTATTGCGTTTTAAAATTGGCAAGCAGTAGAAATGTGGTTTGATGCCGCCCACTAACATGTGATTACGGTTAAACAGTAAGTGGTGCGCGGTAATTGTTGCCGCGACGTTTTCGTTCGCGTTCTTCACAAAGGTTGCAGCGTCGGAAGTTGTAATGTGCTCAAGAACGATCTTCAGGTTAGGGAAGTCGTTAACGATAGGGGCAAGAACGGTATCTAGAAACTTCTTCTCGCGGTCGAATATATCGACGTCGTGAGTGGTGACTTCACCGTGAATCAAAAGCAACATGCCAACTTCTTGCATGGTTTCTAACACATGGTAGATATTTTTAGCGTTTGTAACACCTGAATCAGAGTTGGTTGTTGCGCCCGCAGGATACAGTTTCGCGGCTACAATTTTACCGGAAGCTTTTGCCTTGCGAATTTCATCAGAAGTGGTGTTGTCCGTTAGGTAAAGAGACATTAGTGGCTCAAATTGATCACTAGGGTTCTGTGCCATAATGCGCTCGCGGTAAGCTAACGCTTTGTCGGTATCGGTTGCAGGTGGGATGGTATTTGGCATTATCAGAGCACGACCATTATAGCGGCTGATATCGCGCACGGTGTCGGTTAGAACATCGCCATCGCGTAAGTGAACGTGCCAGTCGTCAGGACGAGTGATAGTAATTGTTGTCATTGATAAAGCTCCCACCAGGTTAAGATAAAACAGGAGCCTAAAAGTAGGAATTCGACGAAAAGTCTAAAAACGCAACCGTTTAGGCGACAGGATGATAGACAAAAACACGTGATCTTTCACGCCTTTTTTACCTTCGAGTCTATTAAAGGTGCTTTTACATCATTTGGTGTCCCACCTTTCCCTAGTCACATGACTCAGTTCGAAAGAGGTATTTATAACCTAAGTATGTTTAGTAAACGTTTGTGTCGAATTAGTCAGCTTGAAAAGCGTGAATAACTTACATAACGTATAATTAGATGCTTTTTCTAACTGATACGTCAAGGTGTAACAAAGTGTGAATCTTTCTCTCGATTCATCGTATTCATTATTGTACCGTTATCCTAAATCGAGCATCACTTATGACTCCCTAAGCATTCAAGTAATAACTTCCAGCTTCCATTATTGAAAATCACAAAGACAAAAGTCTTTTAGAGTAGTGAATAACAATGACAAAACCGTACTTATCGCAAATTAACGTTTTTCCTGTTAAATCCATCGGAGGAATTCGACTTTCAAAAGCTTGGGTAGAGAAGCAAGGGCTGACTTTCGACCGTAGGTTCATGGTTGCGGCGATGGATGGTTCAATGGTCACGGCGAGAAAACACCCCAATATGGTGAAAGTACACGCTGTGCTTCAACTTGATGGATTTGTTATGACGTACCCAGGAATGCCGACGTTAAGGCTACGTTACGCTGATTTAGAAAGAGAAGTGATGTCAGCAAAGGTTTGGAACGACAATTTTAATGCGTTGTCGACGACTCAGGTGGCGAACGATTGGTTTAGTCAAATTTTGGGCATACCAGTTCAGCTGCTTTATTGTGGTGAGCAGTCGAACCGCGTTAGAGAAAAAATCCAAACGAACGTTAGCTTTGCTGATGGTTATCCGCTCCTTGTGATCAGCGAAGCTTCACTAGTGGAATTGAACAAAAGAAGTGGCGAAACCAATTCAATGGATCAATTCCGAACCAACTTGGTGGTTTCTGATACTGAACCTTTTGCAGAAGACGGTTGGAAGCGAATCAAAATTGGTGATGTCGAATTTGAAGCGGTAAAGCCATGCGAAAGATGCATTCTAACGACAGTAAATACACAAACTGGGGAGTTTAAAACCTCAAAAGAACCGCTAAAGACATTATCCACCTTTCGAGCAAACGAACGGGGAGGTGTATTCTTTGGTCAAAATCTTGTTGCTAAAAATGAAGGGATTATTCGCGCCGGTGATGTCGTGGAAGTTTTAGAAGCAAAGCCCAAGGAAGAGTACAAAGATAATTCGAAAGACAAGTTAACGCTCACATGTGTGGAGAAAGAAACCATAGCACGTGATTTTGTGACGTTTTGGATGGAGCCTGCGAAGGGCACCTTACCCGGCTATCTACCTGGGCAACATCTGCCAGTAGAAATTGATACACCAGCAGGTAAACTTTCTCGCCGCTACACCTTATCTTCCAGTCCGACACGACCTGGCAGATATGCCATATCGGTAAAACGAATCAATGAAGGATCGGTGTCAAATTGGCTGCACGATCGATTCAAAGTGGGGGACACGCTGGTGGCAGATACACCTGATGGCGCATTCCACCTCACTAACGCGCTTCATCCCTTGTTACTAATGTCCGCAGGCAGTGGTGTGACTCCAATGCTTTCTATGCTTCGTTACTTGTCGGATCACGACCAAGTTAATAACGTTGTTTTTTATCACCAATGCAGTACTGAGCGAGACATCCCTTGCCGTAAAGAGTTAGAAAAGCTGAATATGATTTATCCGGGGTTGCATGTGGTGATCTCTTTAACGCAACCAGATTCCAGTTGGCACGGGTTGACGGGGCGGCTGTCACTAAGCCACATAAAGAAAATACCCGACCTGTTATCAAGGCAAGTCTTTGTATGTGGTCCTAGTGGCTTTATGACCAAATCTAAGAATCTTTTGATGAAAATGGGGTTGGATGAAAGCCATTATCATCAGGAAGCATTCGGCGTAGCCAAGTCAGTTGAATTGCCGTTGAAAGAGATAAAAGTAACGGTGGATGGAAAAACGTTTGAAGGGAATAACCAACAGCCCCTTTTGAATCAGGTGGAAGGTGCTGGAATGAGTATAGCGAACAGTTGCCGAGCGGGGCTTTGTGGCGCGTGTCGCGTGAAAGTCATTCGCGGGGAGTTTGAAACGCCAGATGTACCAGCGTCGATGCCAGAAGATAAAGCGAATGACATTGTTTTGGCTTGTTGCAGTACACCCCTTGGTGACGTCTCGATATCGACAGACCTTAAAGCTTAACGGTTACCAAAAAAAACAGAGAACTTGGGTTCTCTGTTTTTTATTGGTGGAAGTCACTCAATTTGGTTGGTTTTACTCAGCCTAATCGGTGCTCTAGCACTTAGTCATAAATGGTAGGAATAGGCTGACGTTTGTGCTGAGTTGCTTTGTAAATCGCAACGAGCTTTTGGGTGACCTCTTCAGAGACAGGTTTTCCTTCAAGGAAGTCGTCTATTTGATCGTAAGTGAGATTCAGAGCGTCTTCATCTGCTTTCTGTGGTGCAAGTTCTTCTAAATCGGCTGTTGGAACCTTATGAACAAGCAGCTCTGGCGCGCCTAAGGTGTCCGCAATTTCGCGAACCTGACGTTTGCTCAAACCAAACAGCGGTGCTAGGTCACACGCTCCATCTCCGAATTTAGTATAGAAGCCAGTAATGTTCTCAGCAGAGTGATCGGTTCCTAGAACTAAACCACCGACATAACCTGCAATTTCGTACTGTGCGACCATTCGAGCGCGTGCTTTGACATTCCCTTTTACGAAATCAATTTTCGCTGGGTCTTGAGGGAGTAAATTGGTGTCTCTAAGTGCGATGTGAGAAGCGCCATGTAAGCCATCTACACCCGCTTGAATGTTTACGGATACAGAATGTGAAGGTTGTATAAAACTCAGTGCCAGTTGTGCTTCGTCTTCGTCTTTTTGTTCGCTGTAGGGAAGGCGTACTGCAATAAATTGATAGCCAGCGTTGTCAGACTCTTCATTAAGCTTGTCTACTGCGAGTTGAGCCAGTCTTCCGCATGTAGTGGAATCGACACCGCCACTAATACCCAAAATTAAAGACTTACAACCAGACTCTTGAAGTTTACGCTTAATAAAATCAACGCGACGCTGAATTTCAAAATGAGGATCGATCGAAGCCAATACTCGCATCTCGTCACGGATTTGATGTTCCATTCTGTTTCCTTATTGTGCTGCCGAGTTTTCATACCTAAGTGAGTTAAAGGTGGCACTCTAAACCGTATATTTTATAACCCTGTATCTTAGGGTCACTTGGATATATCATACCCCAATCTTTTTATTATTAAACACCGATTTGCCTGAAAAAGTAACCGAAATGGAATTCTCGGATACTTGGGCTGAAGTGTTACAAATGATGGAATTTCTTCCAGTAACGAATGTATGAAAAATATTGCAATTTTTGGTAGTGCTTTCAACCCACCAACTCTTGGACATAAAAGTGTTATCGAATCATTAACGCATTTCGATAAAGTATTGCTCGTGCCAAGCTATGCGCATGCATGGGGAAAAGAGATGGCAGATTTCGGTGTAAGGTGTCAGATGGTAGACGGATTTATTTCGGATATAGCTCAAACTAATATTGAATTGTGCCAAATAGAAGAGAACTTATATCGCCCAGAAGAGAGTGTAACGACGTATGCACTTTTAAATGCCCTCCAAGAAACCTACCCCGATGCGGAACTAACGTTTGTTATTGGTCCTGATAATTTCTTTAACTTTTCCAAGTTTTACTGTTCTCAAGAGATCACCAAGCGCTGGTCAGTCATGGCATGCCCTGAAAGAATTCCAGTCCGGAGCACGCTAATTCGTGAGAAATTGGCTCAAAATGAATCGATATCAGCTCTAACTACCCGATCTGTCAATAATTTCTTGCGAAATCACGCGTTGTATCGGAAGATATAGGAAGAATTTTTTAGAGGGCTCACATCGATGACCAAACGTAGTTACAATTTACTTTGTATGCTTGGCTTCTTTACGATTCCTGCTTTTGCGTGTAGTTCTTTTCAGTCTCCAACCTCAATTATGATGGTCGAAAAAGAGCAAGATTCGGTTTGTGCATCGATTGCACATTCATTTGATGCTTTTACCTCAAGCCTCACATCTGTGAAAGACTTTATAATCGACCCAGTGAGTAACGACGATTACTGGGAAGAATGGACGCTTAAAAGTGGCAGTGATCCGTTGCTATATTCAAGTGTTGAAAGTAATCATTTTGGTATCGGCGTCTGGATGCCAGACGAATATGACAGCCAATTTGATGACATGACTTATTCTGAAAAGCTTGAAGCTACGGGTTTGAAATTCAGTTTAGGTTTAGGTGAAAGGGACGACAACGAGCCGCGAATGCGAATTGACTATCGTTGGCATAACTTACAGCCTGGCGACGTGATGTTACAAGTGGAAGTGCCTTTTTAAGGCACTTTTCTATTTTATCTCTCTTGTTTTTCTTCTTCTTACTTTTATCTCACTTTCTATGAACCTTCGCCGCTTTTTATAAGCCTGCGTTTATAAGCTTTCACCCATTACCAACATTGCCAATTGTTCGAATTCTTCTTCTCGACCAGCAAAAAACTCGTCAATGACAACGTTTCTCTTCGTGCCTGATTGCATTTTCTTTTTGGCTTCTCGAAGGCTCAACACCAATAACAATTCTTTGCTTAAACTGCTTTCTTCATCTGCGCTCCACTGGGATATCTGCATACTCAGTGGCGACATATCGAGTAGGGGTCTTAGAGTTCTTGATTCGTCTCGTATTACATCCAAAAGGTTGTTTATTTCTTCGTCTTTAAGTTTTTGCTGAGAAAGCTTCTCTAATATGGCTTTAGAGACAGGTGGCAAGGAAACGAAGCCCGCTTGAGTAGGGAATTTGTCCTGCAAGCGCACAGAGAAATCGATTTGAGAAACCGTTGAACCTGGAACGAAAGTAACAGACGTTAAACAATCTATAGGCAGCCAAATTGCGCTGTCTTGTTCTACTGCATATTCATTCTTTCCAAGCTTCACTAAAACCAGCCCTGATTCAACATAAATTATGCTGTGCTTAAGACGTTTTTTGCGAGGTGTGGTTACCAGAAATGAGTAAACTGTATTTTGATGCTCTACTGCATAATTCATAAAGGGTTTCCGGATACTTTAACTGTGGAAAAGAGTATCTTTTATTAGTGTAAATGCCAATGAAAACTGGGACATTTAGCAGATTATCAAGTCAGAGTTAGGTGATTTCTAACTCGATGAAGGAATAAATACCACATTTATGACTCTACACCTTATACGAGAGATCGGTGCAAAGAAAAAACGAGGCTCTCTTTAGTGAAAGGGCAATGTGATATCAGTAAATGCCCTTCGCGCACAACAATTAAGTGGGCTTAGTATATAATCTGGTCTGACCTTAATTAAACGAGGCATTCATTAGCTGCTTGTTTTCTCAAGTACGCGTAGAATATGCCGGATTTTAAAATTGACGTATAGATTAGATGACTAATAAAACGGATCCTTATAAAGAAATTCGTCCGTACAATGATGACGAGATTCCCGCTGCCATTGAACGCCTAATTAATGATGAAGAATTTATCTCTGCTATCTTAGAGCATCGCTTCAGTAACCATGCAAGTTGGTTTAAAAATATAGTCAGTCCAATGGTTAAGGTTTACCTTAAGTTCAAGTGGGCTAAATTGGATTCCGTTGAAGCAATTCAATTAGAAGTCGAAAAATACCTCAGTAAAACGCTCGACGTGACGACTGACGGTGTAACTTATTCTGGTTTGGAACAGCTAGATAAGAATACCCCATACTTGTTCATCTCAAACCACCGAGATATCGCGATGGATCCTGCTTTGGTGAACTGGGGGTTGTATAACAATCAGCATAAGACCGTCCGTATTGCTATCGGCGATAATCTTTTGAAGAAACCGTGCGCGACTGAGCTTATGAAGCTGAACAAAAGCTTTATAGTAAAACGCAGTGCAAAAGCGCCGCGTGAAATGATGAAAGCGCTTGGGCAATTGTCTTCTTACATAAAACACTCTTTAGATACCGATAACTCTATCTGGATTGCGCAGAAAGAGGGGAGAGCTAAAGATGGGAACGACAAAACAGATCCAGCCATTCTAAAAATGTTGCATGTAGAAGGCAGAAAACAAAAAATGCCTTTCTCTGAATACATAAAAACGCTGAAAATTGTACCGGTAGCGATTTCTTACGAAAACGACCCTTGTGATATTGCCAAAGCAAAAGAACTGTTTGAAAAATCAGAGTCAGGCAGTTACGAGAAAAGTGAATTTGAAGATATCGAAAGTATCATTCAGGGGATAGTAGGGTACAAAGGTCGAGTTCATGTTAGTTTCGGCAACGTAATTGAAGACGAATTTGAAACACCGGATGAGTTAGCTCAGGAAATTGATGATCAGATTCACTCTATCTACAAGCTCTTTCCAATCAACTATTATGCCGCTGCTGATGCAGAGCATGCCGACTCAAAAGCGAAGGAATCACTGGACAATAAATTACGAGAATTACCAGAAGGTGCGCATGACTTCCTGAAACAAATGTATGCTAACCCAGTAGCGAACCAAAGCTAGGTTTTTCAGCTTTATACCCGAAGAAGCTCGCCTATGAGAGTTTAGACTCTGAGCCTCTTCACCTTTAAAGCCATATACATTCAAAGAAATTGGAAAGGAGCGTTATTGCCTAACGCTCCTTTTTTGTTTTCTGCTGTATAAATCGCGTGTTCTAAGGCTAATAGAGGGAGAGGGTTACCTTGCTACAGCCCCACCAAGCTTTAAGTCTTTTGGCCAATATGTAATCTGATTGCCGCCAAGGTATATGTTGCCATCAACCGTTAGTTCATCGGGAAGTTTGGTTATATTGGAACCGCCGATATACAAGTTTCCCTCCACTGTTAAGGGCTGAGGAAGCTCCTTCAAAGGGGTGCGAATAACGCTAAGGTCACCTGTCACAATTAACCCTGGTGGTAAGGTTTCAAGAGGAGTATCTGTAAAATTAAGGTAGCCCCCCACTTTCACGCCAGCATTCCATGTGGTTATTTGTGAACCAAGAAAGTTGCCATATCCCTTTATGTTGGTTCCTTTTGCTATAAAAGAAAGCTGGCTGTTTGAGGCATCTAAGCTCCCTCCAATTTCCAAACCTTTGGGCAATTTCTTAATGGCTGTTTTCGCAATGTTCAGGTTTTTTTTCACCACCATCCCGTCAGGAAGAGATGTGTAGTGAGTATTTCTTAGATTTACATTGCCATAAGTGTCAATGTGGTTCAGTAATTTATATTGATCCAGTGGTTTGGTGTGGGCAATACCGCTCAACAGCAACCCAATGAACAAATAACCTGCTTTCATACGCACTCAAGTTCAAACTGTGACTATCATCTGATAGTAAGCGTTAAGCGTTGCTATGTATACCCAAGTCATTCCAGTATCGGGACCTAGATATTGGAGAAAGTATTGCTGTGTAGGGCTACATGTCCTGCTAAGGTTATAGATGAGCAAGTACGCTCAATATGCGTAAAATCAAAGCCTTGTCTTATATAGAGTTTACAAGGGCATAATCAACTTAACTTGAGGGTCATTATGGGTAAACTTCTTATATTCGCAATCTCGATTCTTTCTGTTGGTGTTCATGCCAAAACGGTAACAACGCCGAAATCTTCAGTCATCGTTACTGATGGCAAACTGTTTGAAAAAGTGTGTTACTACGAAGATAAAGCGTACACGCTCGGTGCTGTGATTCAGGTAGGTGAGTTGTACTTAATTTGCAGTAAAGAGCAAGAATTTGAGTTGAATGGGGATCTAAGATGGCTTCAATTGGAACAGGGTGGATGATGGGATCCGATCTTGTTTAAGGGCGGCTAGAGAAAGCCGCCTATCTAATGTTTATCTGTACTAATTCAGACTTGATCTGACAGTTACCCACTTTGCGACTCGGTGCCTGTCAGATTATATTTGGGCTAAATTCTTTTCAGCCCAGATTGATTTCCCATCCTCTAATGTTTCTATTGGCG
>NZ_PIZL01000042.1:0-11405 GCF_002835515.1 Vibrio sp. vnigr-6D03 | reverse complement strand
GGTTGCTAGTATGAAGCATGAGAGTTACCTCTTATTGTCTTTGATTAGTGACTCAGCACCTTTAATCAAAGTGGGTAACTCTCTTCATTTCAAATTGAAGTGTCAGATCTAGTCGGAACTAATACACTTAATTCATACCGTTTTTGCAAGTCTTTGATGAATATTCGATGTAGCCCAGCGAGTTATTCCTTACATCTAGATAGCACCCTTTGGCTCTAATACTATCGACATTGTCGTCTTTCAGCCCAAAGTGGAATATAACCCCATTCTTACCGTTAACCTCTCCGCGAGGTACGTAATCCGTCATTGTAATTGACGTGTCGATGGCGTTTTTTAAGTTGTCGGAAGTTGTGACAATATTCCCTTTTGTAATGTTTAGCTCCTTTCCTTCAACCTCGATTGTTGCATCGGAGATTAAATGAATATTCTCGGTGAGGGCGATACCTCGCACAAATGTGTTCGCGCTACGCACGGCACTACCAGCACTTTCAATAACACTTGTTTTTGATGTATCGATAACTTCAATAAATCTAGGTGTCGCTACTGATGCCAGAACACCCAAAATCGCGATGACAACAATCATTTCGAGAAGAGTAAACCCTCGCTGCATATTCGTACTCAATTTGTATAAACTCTGGAATGTTCAAAATTTGTTGCCTACCGTACAGAAGCTTATTGTGGCGAGCGAGTGTAAAGGTTAAACGAAAGCATCGATATATTAAGTTAATGCTCACTTAAGTTTCTTTCCTCTACAGTGGTCAAAGGCATGAAAGACTTATGCCTAACCAATTCCTATGGAGTACTACCACATAAAGGATGATATCTAACGGCTCAAAAACTCGTCAATTAGTCTGAAAACAAAGGATTTCTTACAAACATAAGTTGCCAAGTTGGTGCGGGGCTTTATAATGATTTTTAAAGATATTTTTGATAAATATCAAAAAAATTTGAGAGCGAGTAAGAAACTTGCCCAATATATATGTGCTAGAGCACACTTTGTTCCAAATTGTGATTCCTTAGGTTCCCTTCACTTCGTTGATATGAGGCTTCAATACAAGCCCAAAAGAATTCAATGCTTTGGCTGTTTTATCAGCGGGAGCAAATATTTTTCATATTACATAGGAGTGTCGTTGTGACGCGTATTATAGTTGTAGGCGGTGGCGCAGGTGGACTTGAACTTGCAACCAAGCTAGGGCGGACTTTGGGTCGAAAAGGGCGTGCAAACGTGACTTTGGTAGACCGTAAAGCCAGCCATTTGTGGAAACCTTTGTTGCATGAAGTGGCAACGGGTTCTTTGGATGAAGGTGTCGATGCATTGAGCTATCGAGCTCATGCTAAAAATCATCACTTTGATTTTCAAATGGGCAGCCTAAAAAACATTGATCGAGAGCGTAAGGTTATTTTCTTAACCGAGCTTCGAGATGAGCAAGATGAGCTTTTGATGCCGGAGCGAGAACTTGAGTACGATATTCTTGTTATGGCAATCGGTTCTACCTCAAATGATTTCAACACACCAGGTGTTCGAGACAACTGTATTTTCCTTGATAGCCCAGAGCAAGCTCACCGTTTCCGCACTGAAATGAACAATGAGTTCTTGAAGCTACATGCGAAAAACGGGCAAGGCACGGTTGATATTGCGATTGTTGGTGCTGGTGCAACGGGTGTAGAGCTCTCTGCCGAACTTCACAATGCTGTCAAAGAACTCCGAACTTACGGTTTTGGTGATTTGGACTCTAGCAAACTCAATGTAAACCTTGTTGAAGCGGGTGAGCGAATTCTTCCAGCATTACCACCTCGCATTTCAGCCGCAGCGCATCAAGAGTTAACCAAGCTTGGTGTTAATGTGCGTACGGCAACGATGGTAACTCAAGCCGACAAAGACGGTTTAACGACCAAGGATGGCGAGAAAATTCATGCTCAGATTATGGTTTGGGCTGCGGGAATCAAAGCACCGGATTTTATTAAAGACATCGCTGGATTGGAAACAAACCGTATAAATCAATTGGTCGTTAAAGACACACTCCAAACTACGCGTGATGATGACATTTTTGTTATCGGCGATCTTGCGCAATGTACGCAAGCTGATGGGAAGTTCGTGCCACCACGTGCGCAAGCTGCCCACCAAATGGCAAGCCAAGCGTTTACCAATATTGTGGCGAAATTGAACGGACGTGATATTAAGCCATACATATACAAAGACCATGGTTCACTGGTTTCGTTGAGCCGATTCTCTACAGTAGGTAGCTTGATGGGTAACCTCACCAAAGGCTCAATGATGGTTGAGGGTAGGATTGCCCGGGTGGTTTACATATCATTGTACAGAATGCACCAAATGGCCTTACACGGTGTGATTAAAACGGGGCTTATGATGCTCGTTGGTCGAATTAATCGCGTGTTGCGTCCAAACTTAAAATTGCATTAATTCAGTGTTTTTTGCTATTCAATAAAAAGGGCTCGTATGAGCCCTTTCTGTTTGAAATTCATATTTTTTCGAGACTGATCCAACCATTTTCAGCTGCGACGAATACTCAGAAAAAAGTCGTTATTCAGGAATGATCGAATATACGATGCCATCTTTGGGTTTACCGTTATGAACGAAACGGTTTCGTGCAACTCCCTCGCAGATGGCTCCGCACTTTTCAGCAATTTTGTGGCTGATGATGTTCTCAGGGTCACACACAATTTCTAGCCGAGTCAGTTTCATCTTACTAAAACAGCATTCAATTAAAGCCTCTAGCGCTTCCTTCCCATAACCTTGATGTTGATGTGAATCAGAAATCCAATAGCCCAAACACCCCATATTGAAAGATAAATAGCGTTCGGTAAGAGCGACCATCCCCATAAATTGGTTAGTCTCCTTATCAAAGACACCGAAGCCAAAAGCCAGACCTTTTAACCAGTTCAGTCGATTGGCTATGAGGAAGTCATAACCGTCTTCCGTCGAAAAATCGCTGTCGCACCAGTCGAGCCATTGATGGAGAGATGGGGAGGTTTGAATCGCTTGCGTAAACGACCCAACTTCTTCATTTTTAATCAAACGAAGTACGAGTCGTTTAGTGATGATGCAAAAATCAGGTGAAAAGTGCATAGTCAGTAGAGACCAAATGACTTAATCAATACGTCGGGCTTAATCAACACGACGAACTTGAATTATCATGCCCATTAATGGGTGATCCAAATAGTGGGTTTCTGTGCTGCGCATACGTCGCTTCTGGTCCATGCGGTAAGACTTAAGGAACTCTTCAACTTGCAATGTTGGGGAAACGGACTCCAAGTTACCAACTTGAACAGTATCGTTACCTTCTTCGGGTGTTAGCTCTAGAGCTTTTTCTTCGAATGTTACATCACGAATACTTGGCTTTTTTAAATCAAGTTTAATGTCTGCAAATAGGTAGTGCTGTACGTAAACTTGAAGTTTTCCTTCCAGTTCATAGTTTGGTTGGAAATGGGTTTCTTCGGTAATCCCATCACCTAAATCTGCAACTAACTGGTTTTTCGTACGAGCTTTGCCTGTTTCATCGAACTGCTGAGAATAATCTTTGCCCGCGTTAATTTTAAATACTGGCGCACTGTGACTGCCTCTGTCTCCTTGTCGCCAAGCAACATGAAGAAGAGGGGTAAATGCCGCGTGTTTTCTTAATGCGTTGTATTGGGCGTTGAGCGCGTAGCTTGATTTGGGCAGCAAGGCGGCCCCTTTACGACGCATGCCCTCTGAATCTTGGAAAGAATAAGTACCCTCCAAATTAACTTGAGGGTTTTGATTGGGCCAAGCTTCGTTCAGAATTTCGGGATCCACTGCGCGTTTAAACAAAATGACTTCTATATCAAATTGTCGGGCTGCCATAGATTCAAATGAAAACAGGCACAGCAGTAATGGGATCAGTTTTTTCATTGTTGCTCCGTCAGATAAGAGCGGCGGCGTGCCACTCTTTGGCTGTAAATAGGCATTCGGTAAGCGTACCAAATTACGGTTTAACTTGGCAGGCGATTCTCAGCAAACTGTTGAAGTAAGTCGTTAATAAAACGCACTCTTTCACGGCGATCTGTTAATGGTATCGCAAACTTCAGCTTGGTTGGACCTTCCATTCCATATTTTTGCGGTGCTGATTGCAGCAATTTAACAAGAAATGCAGGGTTAATGTCAGCGGTAGGATAAAATTCAATAAATCCACCTTTAGCATGTGCTTCGATTTTCTTGATGTGCATTTTGCCAGCTGTCAGCTTCACTTCGCTTATTGCCAGTAAGTTCTTAGCGGCATCGGGAAGCGTACCAAATCTATCGATGAGTTCGACTTTCATTTCTGCCAATTCATTCTCTGTACTCACACTTGCAATGCGTTTGTACATCGATAAACGTGTGTTGATGTCAGGGATGTATTCATCGGGCAATAGCGCAGGTAAGCGCAGTTCCACTTCGGTTTGATCTCGGAGAAGTTCATCCAGAGATGGCTCTTTCCCTTCTTTTAGTGCTTCTACCGCTTGTTCTAGCATTTCCATGTAAAGGGTAAAGCCAACGGATTGAATCTGACCACTCTGATCATCACCCAATAGTTCACCAGCACCACGAATCTCTAAGTCGTGCGTGGCGAGAGTAAAGCCAGCACCTAAGTCTTCAAGTGATGCGATTGCGTCTAACCGTTTAATGGCATCCTTTGTCATGGCTTTTGGATGTGGTGTGAGCAAATAGGCGTAGGCTTGATGGTGTGAACGACCAACACGTCCTCTTAATTGGTGCAACTGTGCCAAACCAAGATTGTCTGCTCTATCCATGATTATGGTGTTTGCCGTTGGTACATCGATACCCGTTTCGATGATGGTCGTACAGACGAGAAGGTTGAAACGCTGATGATAGAAATCATTCATGATACGTTCCAGCTCTCTTTCTCTCATTTGACCATGAGCGACGGTAATTCGAGCTTCTGGGATCAGCTTTTCAAGATCAGCTGCGACTTTATCGATGGTTTCAACCTGATTGTGCAGGAAGTAAACCTGTCCACCACGCATGATTTCACGCAGTACCGCTTCTCGCGTCACGCTATCTTCTCGCTCGCGTACAAATGTTTTAATCGCCAGTCTGCGCGCGGGTGGGGTTGCAATGATAGAAAGATCACGCATACCACTCATTGCCATATTCAGTGTTCTAGGAATAGGCGTTGCGGTAAGCGTTAATATATCCACATCGGCACGCATGGCTTTTACTTTTTCCTTTTGGCGCACACCAAAGCGATGCTCTTCATCAACAACGAGCAAGCCTAAGTCTCGGAACTTGATGTCGTTTTGGAGGAGTTTGTGAGTGCCAATAATGATATCGACTTTGCCTTCTTCGACATCGATAAGTATTTGCTTTTGTTCTTTCGCTGATTTGAAGCGAGATAGCACTTCCACGCGAATGGGGAGGTTAGCAAAGCGGTCTCGGAAATTTTCAAAGTGCTGTTGAGCCAATAAGGTCGTCGGAACGAGCACTGCGACTTGCTTGCTGTTGTCGGTAGAGACAAATGCGGCACGCATCGCCACTTCCGTTTTTCCGAAACCTACATCGCCACAGACCAATCTGTCCATCGCTTTCGCTTGGCACATATCAGACAGTACGGCGTTAATAGCCATTGCTTGGTCATCGGTTTCTTCAAAAGGAAAACTTGCTTTGAAGGTAGCGTATTGCTCTCTATCTAGCTTGAATTTGAAGCCAGGTTTGAGCTCACGCTTGGCGTATACATCCAATAGTTCAGCAGCGACATCACGAACTTTTTCCGCTGCTTTTCTTCGCGCTTTTGCCCACGCTTCTCCACCAAGCTTGTGCAGAGGTGCACTGTCTTCTGCACCACCTGAATATCGGCTGATTAGGTTGAGTGAAGATACCGGAACGTAAAGCTTTGCACCGTTTTGATATTCGAGCGTGACGTATTCCGTTTGCATACCACCCGCTTCAAGGGTTTGAAGCCCAGTATAGCGACCAATACCGTGATCCAAATGAACGACGGGCTGACCCGGTTTCAGCTCTGCTAAATGGCGGATAACGGTATCGGAATTGACCGCTTTGCGATCTTTTTTACGCCTTTGAATTACTCGATCGCCGAGTAAATCACTTTCGCAAATTATCGCGAGATTGGCGGATTCATGGATGAAACCATGCTCGGCAGCACCGAGAATCAATGTGGCTTTGTCTTTAGACTCGATGGCATGAGTAAGATGATTATGCTCGACGGGTTTTAGCTTGATTCGTTGCAGCAGTTCTAACAAAGCTTCGCGTCTACCTTCGGATTCAACCGAAAACACAACCTGACCGCTGAATTGTTCAATGAACTTGCGAAGCAATGCCATAGGTTCTTTGTGTTGGTGCTGAACGTGCAATTCAGGCAGGGCGCATATATTTTCGTTTGAGCGACCTGCTTTTTCTGAAATGGCTTCGATACTAAGCAGCGATTGAGGTAGTGACTTGAAGCGAGTGTACAATTCATCTTTTTTAAGCCATAGAGCTTCAGGCTCAAGCAAAGGACGAAGTGGATCGACTTTACGTTGATCAAATCGGTAATCCACATCCGTTAGAAATGTGTCTACTGCGCTGTCTAAGTCACCGACGGTAACAAGTAGCGTATTGTCAGGAAGGTAATCGAACAGCGTCTCTGTTTCTTCAAAGAACAGCGGCTGCCAATATTCAATACCGGCTGGCCATGTCCCTTTACTGATTTGCATGTAAATGGATTCGGGTTCTCGGCGAGCCTCAAATTTCTGGCGCCAGCGCCCACGAAAGTCCTCAATGGCTTGTTCGGTAGTAGGGAATTCGTGAGCAGGTAGCAGCCGAATCTCTTGAATGTCGTCGATTGAACGTTGATTTTCAGGATCGAAAGTGCGAATACTGTCTATTTCGTCATCGAAAAAATCAATTCGATAAGGGTCACTTGCCCCGGTAGGGTACAAGTCGATGATTGAGCCACGGCTTGCGTATTCACCCGGACCAAACACTTGGTCCACATGCCTATAACCAGATTTCTCCAATTGAAGGCGCAATGCATCCAGTGAATAATTATCTCCACTCTTCACCATCAATGTGTGTTGAAGTAAGAAACTACGAGGAGACTGGCGTTGGAGCAGGGTACTTACGGGGATGACAGTGATGCCATCGCTTTGACTCGGCATTTGATAAAGGTGCGCGATTCTGTCAGAAATGATGTCCTGATGTGGTGAAAAATTATCATAAGGCAATGTCTCCCAATCGGGAAACAGGTGGACATCTCGCTGTGAAAATTGTTCGACCTCAGCGGAAAGCTTGAGCGCTAATTGTGGGTCTGGGACAACAAGTAACAGGTGCCCTTGATGTTGCTCTGCAAGCTGTGCGATCGCGATCGATAGTGCCGAACCTTTGAGGTTACCGACGTGCTTTTTATCTCCCGCGTTACTTGGTAACGCCAGAGAAAGAAGATTTGAATTAGGCATAACGTTTATTTTCGGTCACGTTCCAGTGAACGTTGTCTTAGTAGTTTTTGTTGTTGATGAAGTGCGGCTTTGATCAGCAAATCCTGATCTTCTTCACGCAAGAGAGAGAATGATATCGTGATTTTATGGGATTGCTCATTCTCTTCACACTCCACGACTTCGCCGTAACAGTAAATGGCTGCTGCTGGAAATTCCAGAAAAATTTTGGTTCGTACCTGTCGCCCTAACGGTAATGCATTTTTAGAGAAGTACGTGAACTGGCTAGCGCCAAAAGAAGTCGTGGTATGGCTGAATGCAGGGTCATTTTGTTGAGAAAGCATATAGGTGAGTAATAAATTCAGCTTGCTGTTCTGAGTTTCTAGCAATTGAACGACATGAGATAGGTCGCTACTGCGGAGTTCTCCAATGGCTTTCTCCGTTACGGTGTCGAGGGAACTGAATTCGCTTGCGACCAAGAAAGGTGCCGGGATCTCAGTAACAAACTGCTCTAAATCCGGTAAAATGAATTCGGATTCTAGCGGTTCAATGTTGACTGATAGACCATGTTGGACGGTAAAATACTCTTGCTGGCTCATACGGCAATTCCTTTCTGTTAACCTTTTGATTATCGTCATGTAGGCGTATGAATCAAGAAAACCCCTCGTATATGTCGTTTTTTCGTCAATTTAATTCTGCAAATCTCAGTAAAGACTACTAAATCAGTGTCTTTCTCGTTACATTACCGACCAGAGATTTATCAAGGTTCCCTTAATATGTTCCATCCCATTTCAATTTACATCGGGTTGCGTTATTTGCGCGGAAGGTCAGGAGATCGCTTCAGTCGCTTTGTTTCTTTTATGTCGACAGCTGGCATAACGATTGGTGTTCTGGCGTTAATTACGGTCACATCCGTAATGAATGGATTTGAAGGGCAATTGAAAGGACGAATCTTGGGGGTATTACCTCATGCTGTTATTAGTCAGGATTCCGGAAAAGCGGAAAAAACTGATGCGCCACCAGAATTTCTGTCTCAGTATTCATTATCTTCCAATCCTTCCCCTATTGTTCGGTCTGAAGCGGTTATACAAAGCCCTGTTCAGTTAAGTGCTGGTATGCTGTTAGGCATTGACCCTGCGTTAAATGATCCCATAGGAAAACATTTGCTTGGTGGAAAACTAGAGCAGTTGGAGCAGGGGGAGTACCGAGTATTTTTGGGGCATACCTTGGCTCGTCAATTAAAAGCGAGGGTTGGCGATAAAGTGAGGATCATGGTGACAGGTGCGAGCCGATTCACTCCTTTAGGACGAATTCCTAGCCAAAGAAATTTTACTGTGGCCGGCGTATTTAATACGGGATCCGATGTGGATGCACAGTTGATGGTTGCGAATATTAATGATGCTGGTCGCCTGCTTCGATATTCTTCCGACACGATTACGGGTTGGAGACTGAGTTTTGATGATCCGTTCATCGTGTCAGAATATGCCTCGCTCTCACTACCTAGTGGGTGGAAATGGAGCGATTGGCGCGAGCAAAGAGGTGAGCTATTCCAAGCCGTTAAGATGGAAAAAAATATGATGGGCCTGATGCTAGGGCTTATTGTTGCTGTTGCGGCATTTAATATTATTTCTGCGTTGATTATGGTGGTAATGGAGAAACAAGCTGAAGTCGCCATTCTAAAAACGCAGGGATTATCCAATTTTCAGGTAATGACCGTCTTTGTTGTTCAAGGTGCGAGTAGCGGAATTATTGGCTCTTTGGTGGGGGGCTTGTTAGGCATAGCGCTTGCGACAAACATAAACGGTGTATTAGAAACGTTTAATTTGAGTTTGTTTGCCGTCGGTGGTGAACTGCCTGTTCTTATCAATTATTCGCAAGTTTTCACCATCATCATACTTGCAGTGGCATTGAGTATTGTTGCCACGTTGTATCCTTCTTATCGGGCTTCGTCCGTCAAACCTGCTGAGGCACTTCGTTATGAGTAAATTACTTCTTTGTGATTCTGTCTGTAAAACCTATCGCGAAGGGAGTGTAGAAACCGAAGTTTTGAAAGGGGTGAGCTTTGAGTTGGACGCGGGAGAACTGGTCTCTATTGTGGGTTCTTCTGGGTCTGGAAAAAGCACTTTACTGCATGTTCTAGGAGCTCTAGATGATGCTTCTGAGGGAGAAGTGTCGTTTCAAGACCAAAGCCTAAAGGCGTTATCGAGCAATCAGCAAGCGAAGCTGCGTAACCAACACATTGGTTTTGTGTATCAATTTCATCACCTCCTAGCTGATTTTACCGCCGTTGAAAACGTCGCTATGCCTCTTATGATTGGCGGCTCATCCCCAAAGCTGGCGAAATCAAAAGCAGAGAGCTTGCTCACTAAAGTCGGGTTAGCACATAGGTTGGCGCACCGACCTGCGGAACTTTCTGGTGGTGAGCGGCAAAGAGTGGCTATCGCTAGGGCTTTAGTGAATGAGCCAGCACTGGTACTTGCCGATGAACCAACTGGTAACCTAGACCACACAACGGCTTTGGCTATTTATGACCTTATGCGTGAATTAAATCGAGAGTCTGGTACGGCATTTCTTGTTGTTACTCATGACAATGAACTTGCTGACAAGATGGACCGAAAGCTGCACATGCAAGATGGGCTACTAGTTCACGAAAATGAAATGCGCGCAGCGCACTAAGAGGCTGACCAGATGTTTTCTCTTTCCTTACTTATTGGAAGCCGCTTTAGCCGTGCAAAACAACGGAACAAATTAGTTTCGTTTATCTCTTTGTCTTCTACGATCGGTATTGCTGTCGGTGTGGCTGTTGTGCTTATCGGTTTATCTGCGATGAACGGTTTTGAACGCGAACTTGAAAATCGTGTGCTTGCGGTTATACCTCATGGTGAGTTTGAAGGGTTTAATACTCCTATTTCAGATTGGCAAACTGTCGCGAGAACAGCAGAAGAGCATGAAAAAGTGATCGCTGCTGCCCCCTATATTCGGCTAACTGGTTTAGCGGAGAAAGGGCAAACACTAAAGGCAGTGGAGATAAGAGGCGTCGACCCTCAATTGGAATCACGAGTGTCGAACCTATCTGAGTACATTGGTGAGGAAGCCTGGCAGAATTTTCGCTCCGGCAGTAATCAAGTGATATTAGGAAAGGGGATTGCCGATCATCTTGGAGTAACGCTGGGTGAGAGCATTACTTTGTTGATTCCTCAAACGAGTAATTCACTGAAAGTACGCTCTCCAAAGCGTGTTCGCTTGAAAATCGTTGGGCTTCTGTCCTTAGGTGGTCAAATCGATCATGGGCTGGTATTGCTGCCTTTAGAGGATGCACAGAAATACTCTGATATTACTGAAGGTGTTACGGGTGTTTCCATTAAAACGACCGATGTCCTTAATGCTCAAATGATTGTGCGAGAAGCGGGTAACACGCTGCAAGTAAAGGTGTACCTAAAAAGCTGGCAGCAAAAGTTTGGCTTCTTGTACCGAGATATACAACTGGTTAGAACTATCATGTATCTAGTAATGGTATTGGTGATCAGCGTTGCTTGTTTCAATATCGTGTCCACTCTGATGATGGCGGTAAAAGACAGGCTTTCAGAAATTGCCATTCTAAAAACGATGGGTGCGACGGATGGACTTATTCGTCGTACTTTTGTTTGGCAAGGTGTGTTTTCTGGAATAACGGGAAGCCTTGCTGGCAGTGCTTTAGGGGTGCTCGTTTCGAGTAATTTGACCGTTTTAATTAAAGGGCTTGAAAGTCTCGTTGGCCATCAATTCTTGTCGGGAGATATCTATTTTATCGACTTCTTACCCTCCGAGATTATTTGGCAAGACGTAGCGCTGGTTTCTGGCACCGCAGTTATCTTAAGCCTATTCGCTACGCTTTATCCTGCATCTAGAGCCAGTCAAACAAACCCAGCGAAAGTGCTAAGTGGTAAATAACCCGATTTGAATTGGAAAGTAACGAAATTAAAAGGGCTCAATGTGAGTAATGCCGATCAGTTAAGGTC